>PABE01000153.1 GCA_002702725.1 Porticoccaceae bacterium | reverse complement strand
GTGGCGCAGATAATTGCGATCGATATCCGCTGAGGCGTTTGACTCATCCTCCACCCAGGTCATGGACCGGGATCGGGCGGCGGCTTCCAAGAATGACCGGGGACAATCGAGCAACGGCCTGACGATATAGGCCCGGGCAAGGCCGCGCACCCGGGGGATTCCTGCGAGACCTCGCGGGCCGCTGCCACGGAGCATTCGAAACAGCACCGTTTCCACCTGATCGTCGAGATGGTGGCCGAGAAGCAGAACATCGCCGGGAATCAAACGATGCTCAAACACCCTGTAACGGGCCTGTCGCGCCGCGCTCTCGATACCATCTCCAGCGTCGCGGATATCGACCTCTTCGGTGATAAGCGGGATATCCAGAGCAGCGCAAACCTCATGGCAGTGGGATCGCCACGACGCACTGTTGGGGGACAGGCGGTGATCGACGTGAATTGCGGCCAGCTTTGACCGCCAGGGGGACTCCGCCAGCAGCGCCAGGAGCACGGACGAATCCAGTCCGCCGCTAAAGCCGACGTAGAGACCCGGCGCGGCATCAAACAGATCCCGCCAGGGGTTGAAAAGATTCGGAGAGACAGGTTCCATTCAACCCCCTGTCCGCCAGGCCATTAATTCCCGTAGGACATCAAACGCTCAAAACGTCTATCGAGCAGCTCGTCGAGGGGCACCTTGACCAAATCGTCGAGTTGTTCTCCCAACGTGTTTTTCAGGGTGTCGGCCATGGCTTCGATGTCCCTGTGGGCACCCCCAAGGGGCTCGGGAATGGTTTTATCGACAATACCGAGGTCCTGCAACACCTTCGACGTTACCCCCATGGCCTCAGCGGCCAAGGGCGCCTTTTCCACGGTTTTCCAGATGATATTGGCGCACCCCTCGGGGGAAATGACAAAATAGGTCGCGTACTGCAGCATATTGAGTACATCGCCGACACCGATGGCGATGGCGCCGCCGGAACTGCCTTCGCCGATAACGGTACAGATAATCGGCGTCCGCAGCCGGGACATGACGGCCAGGTTCTGAGCGATGGATTCGCTGATCCCCCGCTCCTCGGAATCGATACCCGGATACGCTCCCGGCGTGTCAATCAGGGTCAGCACGGGCATCCTGAACCGCTCGGCCATTTCCATCAGGCGCAGGGCTTTGCGATACCCTTCGGGCTTGGGCATGCCGAAGTTCCGGTAGACCTTGTCATTGACGCCGCGGCCCTTTTCTTCGCCAATAACCATCACCGGCCGACCGTTGAGACGCGCTACACCGCCGATAATGGCCTTGTCATCGCCAAAGTGGCGGTCTCCGTGCAGCTCATCGAAATCGTCAAACACGCGATTGATGTAGTCCATCGAATAGGGGCGCTGGGGGTGGCGAGCCACTTTCACGATCTGCCAGGGGGTCAGACTCGAATAGATACTCTCTGTCAGCTTGCGGGACTTTTCCCGAAGCTTGGTGATCTCGTCGGAAATGTTCAGTTCATTATCGCTGCCGACCAGTTGCAACTCTTCAATCTTCGCCTCGAGCTCGGCGATGGGTTGCTCAAAATCAAGATAGTTTAGATTCATTCTGGATTGTCGCCCCGAAAACCGTTGTCGAATGAACGAAGTATACGACAGCCTGTCCACGGGCCAAAGCCGGGGGGGAAATATATTGGCAACTATCGACTTACTGGCACTTCTTGAAGCGAAAATTCAGACTGCCAGGCGACCATCGATTGAAGCTCGAGGGCTTCTTCACTATGCTGTTTTTACCCTCTGTTACGGAAAAAGTACCTACCATGAGCAGCTCCGCACCCTACCCCCTGACAGGCAGCTGTAACTGCGGTGATGTGGTATATCAGGTCAACGCTCCCTTTTTGGGACAGGTGGCCTGTCACTGCCGACAGTGCCAGCAACACACTCAAAGCGCTTTTTCACTGGTTGGCGGGCTGAACGCCAGGGATTTTGTCATCGTCAGCGGCGCCCTGTCATGCTGGACGAAAACCGCCGATTCCGGTAATCGCATCGACTGCTATTTCTGCCCACGTTGCGGTAATCGCATCTACCATCAAAATCCCGACAATCCCGACCATATCCGACTGAAACTGGGCACGCTGCACAATACCGATGTCATCAACCCGACGATGCATATCTGGACAGAACAAAAACAGGCCTGGTATACCCTGCCGGATGACGTTGCCAGCCACCCTCGACAACCCCCGGCCCAATAGCGCCAATAAGCGGTTAATCAAAGCGGAAAAGGAGATCACTCATGCCAAGGTCGTCAAACTTCGGTTTAGTCAGTCACCTGCAGGCTCTGGCCATGGCCACGGTCCTCCTCTGTGCCCAGGGCTGCGCGGCCGCCTTCGACCCGACCGGCGTGGAGCGAAATCTGGAGCGGGTCAAAGCCGGCCATTACCAGCTCGACCAACACCATGCCACCCTCCTGTTCAAAGTCGGGCATATGGGGCTGTCTCCCTATGTGGGACGCTTCAATCAGTTTGATGTGGACCTGCAATTCGACCCGACTCGGCCAACCGATACGGCACTTACAGCGATCATTGACACCGGCTCCATAGACGTCAATTACCCGAGCTTCGCCAGTGAGCTCAGCGGCCCTGAGTGGTTTGACAGTGAAAGATTTCCCGAAGCACGGTTCGTTTCGACCGCTGTTCGAAAACTGGGGGACAACCGTCTGGCAATCGACGGCGAGCTGACGCTAATGGGCACCACGGCACCGGTGAGTCTTGAGGCCAGCTTTCTCGGTGCCACACCCCACGCGATCACCGGCATCTATACCCTTGGTTTCACTGCCTCCGGACGCTTCAAACGCTCGGCTTTCGGCCTCGACAACTATATCCCGGTTGTCGACGATGAGGTCACCATTGAACTGTACCTGGAGCTGAAGCGCGCCGGTAATCGATAATCACAGGGACCAGTAAAAAACCATCCCCAACGATCCGGGAGAAAAACGCCGTGCATTTCGTCTACCTCGCTATCGCCATCGTTGCGGAAGTTGTCGGCACCACCGCCCTCAAAGCCAGTGCCGGCTTTACTCAACTTTTCCCTACAGTCCTGGTGTTCGTCGGCTATAGCCTGGCGTTCTTTTTCATGAGCCTGGTGTTGCGAACACTCCCGCTCGGGGTGACTTATGCGATTTGGGCCGGTCTTGGCATCGTGCTGGTCACCCTGGTGGGCGCAGTGCTCTACCGGCAGACTCCGGATCTGCCCGCCTTGATCGGCATGGCACTGATTATCGCCGGCATCGCCATCATGAACCTGTTTTCCCGGCAAATGACTGTCTGAGGAGTATCTAGCGGTTTTCCAATTGCCTCTCGGGATTTGCCAAGGGCGCCAACTGCCCTTGCGCGGACGGCAAAGGCGGAAATCCCACCAGGCTCTTCTGCCGGGCAAGGATGGACATTGCGTAAACATTGCCTTGATGTGCGGCGATCATCAGGGTAAGGCGACTATTATTAATTTCCCGCAATGAGAAGACTTCCGCGGGCTGAAACGCGACGAAGGCCGCCTGAAGCACTTGATCGTCAGTCAATGTCTCACCGCTGGCGGCACTGGCCTGAAAAAGAACGCCCAGGGCCAAACCTGCAAATCTTCCAGCCACCACACACCTCCAACCTGTCCCGTCCTGCCAAACAATCGCTATCCAAACACGTCGATGTGATGATTTTTGTGACGGTTCCCGCCAACCTTACACGCAGACTTTGTGCCAACGAGACCTGTGCCATGCCCGGGTAGAGGTGGTCGCCCTCTGAACCGGGGAAGCTGATCTCGGGCTAGGATTGATACTGAAGACGCACCGCTGACAATCCATAGCTGTCGCGCAGCTTGTGAAGCAGTTCATCTTCGGGTTTCACGGACCACTCCGGAGCAAGCCGGATATCCCCCTCTGCGTGCTCGGTCCGGTAATGAACCGTCACCGGGCACGACCCAGCTCGATAGGGCTCGAGCAAACTGGCGAGGGTACTGACGGTGGACACCTGAAACTTTTCCCTGGAGATATCCAGAGATATCCCGCGGATGTAATTCTGTCGCGCTTCATAGAGGGTGCTTACGGTATCAGCGCGCATTTTCAGGCCGCCGCTGTAGTCATCCTCACTCACCTGCCCCTGGATAACCAGCAACGCGTCCTTGAGAACCTTGTCCCTGTAATCACGGAATTTGTCGGCGAAGATGGCCACTTCCAGGCGCCCCGAGCGGTCGTCGAGGACGACAAACGCCATGGGATCGCCTTTTTTATTTTTCATAATGCGCAGTCCCACCACCAGGCCGGCTACCAGTTGATTTTCCCGTCCCGGCTTGAGCTGGCTGATACGGTCCGGCACAAAAAACGCCAGTTCGTCCAGGTATTCATCAACAGGGTGACCGGTCAGATAGAGCCCCAGGGTTTCCTTTTCCCCCTGCAACCGCTGCTTGATGGTGAAACGTCGCACGTGACTGAACCCGTGATAACCGATTTCAGGCGCGCTTTCGGCCACCGTATCGCCGAACAGGTCACCCATGCCGCTCGCCGTATTGCGGCTCTGTTGATCGGCGAGCTTGATCGCCTCTTCCATCGCCGCCATCATTACCGCCCGGCCAAAGCTGGGGTCCCCGGGGGGGCCGATCTTATCGAGGGCGCCGGCCCGGATAAGGGCCTCCAGGGCGCGCTTGTTGACCCGGCGCAAATCCACCTTGGTGCAAAAGTCGAACAGGTCCCGAAATGGTTCATGCGCCTTCCGTGCCGCGATAATACTTTCGACGGGGCCCTCACCCAGCCCCTTGATAGCACCGAGGCCATAGACGATCTCACCCTGATCGGACACGGTAAACCCGTACTGTCCCTGGTTGACATCCGGCGGGGTGATGGTGAGGCCCATGGAGCGGCACTCTTCAACCAGAGTGACGATTTTGTCGGTATTCTGCATATCCGCTGACAGGACCGCCGCCATGAATTCCGCCGGGTAATGCTGTTTCAACCAGGCGGTCTGGTAAGCCAGTAACGCGTAGGCGGCGGAATGGGATTTGTTGAACCCGTAGCCGGCAAACTTTTCCATCAGGTCGAAAATATTGCTGGCCAGCTCTTTGTCGATGCCATTCTTCGTGGCACCGGCCATGAACAGATCCCGCTGCTTGGCCATCTCCTCCGGTTTTTTCTTACCCATGGCCCGGCGCAACAGGTCGGCGCCGCCCAGGGTGTAGCCCCCGAGCACCTGGGCAATCTGCATGACCTGTTCCTGATAGAGAATAATGCCGTAGGTCGGCCCGAGCACCGGCTTTAGTGCCTCGTGCTGGTACTTCGGGTGTGGGTAGGCCACTTCGGCCCGCCCGTGCTTGCGGTTGATGAAGTCGTCCACCATCCCCGATTGCAGCGGCCCCGGACGGAACAGCGCCACCAGTGCCACAATATCCTCGAAGCGGTCCGGCCGGAGGCGTTTGATCAGGTCCTTCATGCCCCGGGATTCGAGCTGAAACACCGCCGTCGTTTCCGCCCGCTGCATGAGGTCGTAGGTGGGCTTGTCATCCATGGGAATACGGTTGATATCCACCGGCAGGGCATCGTGACCCAGCCGTTCGTTGACCATGCCAACGGCCCAGTCAATGATGGTAAGGGTGCGCAGCCCCAAAAAGTCGAACTTCACCAGGCCGGCCTGCTCGACATCGTCCTTGTCGAACTGGGTGACCAGTCCGCCGCCGGCTTCGTCGCAATACAGTGGCGCAAAATCCGTCAGGGTTGTCGGCGCGATGACCACACCGCCGGCGTGTTTTCCGACATTGCGGGTAACACCCTCGAGCTGTAGCGCCATGTCCCAGATTTCCTGGGCTTCCTCGTCCTGGGCCAGGAACTCCCTGAGCACCTCCTCCTGCTCGTGGGCTTTCTCCAGGGTCATGCCGATTTCCATGGGAATCATCTTCGACAGTTTGTCGGCAAGCCCATAGGACTTGCCCTGGACTCGAGCCACATCCCTGACCACAGCCTTGGCGGCCATGGTGCCGAAGGTGATGATCTGGGACACCGCGTCCCGCCCGTAACGCTCGGCCACATAGGCGATGACCCGATCCCGGTTGTCCATGCAGAAATCGATATCGAAGTCGGGCATGGACACCCTTTCGGGGTTGAGGAACCGTTCGAACAGCAGGTCGTAGGCCAGGGGATCGAGATCGGTAATTTCCAGCGCGTAGGCGACAAGGGAGCCGGCGCCGGAGCCGCGACCGGGGCCGACGGGGATGTCGTTTTGCTTGGCCCAGCGGATGAAGTCCATCACGATCAGGAAGTAGCCGGGGAAGCCCATCTGGTTGATGATATCCAGCTCAAAGCGCAACCGGTCTTCATAAACCTTGACCTGCTCATCGCGGTTATCTGCATCGGCCGGCAGAATCACCTCAAAACGCTTGTGGAGTCCCTCGAACGACAATTGCTCGAAATACTGCTCGATGGTCATGCCCTCGGGCACCGGGTACTCGGGCAGGAAATACTCGCCGAGGCGCAAGTCCAGGTTGCAGCGACGGGCGATCTCCACGGTATTTTCCAGGGCCTCCGGAATATCCCGAAACAGCTCGACCATTTCCTCCGGCGAACGCAGATACTGCTGCCGACTGTAGCGCCGTTCGCGGCGTGGATCATCCAGGGTGCGGCCTTCGAAGATACAAACCCGGGCTTCATGGGCTTCGAATTGCTCTTCCTCGAGGAAGCACACTTCATTAGTGGCAACCACCGGGCAGTCATGGGCCGCTGCCAATGCCACAGCCTGGTGCAGGTAGTCCTCCTCATCGGGGCGGCCAGTGCGCATCAACTCGATATAGAAGCGATCGGGAAAATCCGCTAACCAGCCGGTCAGCAACTCCCCGGCCTGCGCCTCCTTCCCTGACAACAACGCCTGGCCAATATCGCCCTGGCGACCACCCGACAAGGCGATAAGACCGTTTGCCGCCTCGCTGATCCACTCCCGCCGCAGCATGGGCCGCCCCTGGACCTGGCCTTCCTGATAGGCCCGGGAGATGAGGCGTGTCAAATTGCGATAACCTTCGTTGTTTTGTACCAACAGGGTGATCACCGACGGTCGCCCATCCACCGTTGNACTGGCCANCTGAAAATCACTGCCGCANATGGGCTTTATTCCCGCCCCCTGNGCCGCCTTGTAAAANTTCACCAGACCAAAAAAATTGCACACATCGGTGATCGCTACCGCGGGCATTGCCATGCTGGCAACCGACCCGATCAGGGGTTTGATGCGAACAATACCATCGACAAGGGAGTATTCGGTGTGAACGCGAAGATGTACAAAAGCGGTTTGGTCAGACATGTATCGATCCGTGGCCAATGAAGCGGGAAAGGCATGGGGGATGATAACAAACCCCACCGGGATTCGGGTCCGCGTAGGGATTAATCCTGAGGATTATCCAATGGGCAAATCCGCCTGGGGACCCTCACCTGATTCCGGGTCCGCCTCTGTGCCGTTCAGCAAATCCCTAACCGGGCGAAAGGAACGGCGGTGAAGCGGCGTGGGCCCCAGGGATCGCAACGCGGCGAGATGTCTTGCTGTGCCGTAGCCCTTGTGGTCGGCAAAACCGTAGCCGGGGTAAACAGCATCGAAGGCGACCATCTCACGGTCGCGAGTCACCTTTGCGATGATGGCGGCGGCGCTGATGGCTGGCACGCGGCTGTCGCCCTTGATCAGTGCCTGGGATGGGTAGCGCCACTTTGGCACGTGTTTGCCGTCGACGGCGACAAAGCCCGGTTCCCGCCCAAGGGATGACACAGCCCGCGCCATAGCCAGCAACGTGGCCTGGAAGATATTCAGCCGGTCAATTTCGGCCACCGTCGCACGGGCAACAGCGAAACAGTCGGCCCTGTCCACAATCGCGTCGTAAAGACGGTTGCGCTGTTTTTCGGACAGAACTTTGGAGTCAGCAAGCCCTGAAATCGGACGTTCCGGGTGAAGAATCACCGCTGCCGCCAGGACGTCGCCGGCAAGGGGTCCGCGACCGACTTCGTCAACCCCGGCATAAAAAGCCACCGGGGCTTCGAAGGGGAGATCAATCATCCCCTGGTCTCTCCTTGCGACGCGCCTCGATCATGCCAGTCAGAACATCGGCAGCGGTTTCCGCAGCATCCCGGCGCAACGACTGGTGCAACGCGGTAAAACGCTGGACTAAACGGCGACGCTGCTCGCCGTCCACCAGTTGTTCCAGGGTATGGCGCGAGAGATTATCGACCGTTGCCTGGTCCTGGATAAGTTCAGGCACCAGCGCCTCGCCGGCAAGCAGATTGGGTAATGCGATATACGGAGACTTTACCAGCTTCGACAACAGCCAGTAGCTGGCTGGCGCCATCCGATAGGCCACCACCATGGGCTTTTTCAGCAGCATGGCCTCGAGGGCTGTGGTGCCGGACGTCAACAATACAGCGTCGGATGCCGCCATCACGTCATGGGCCTTGCCCGCGACCAGTGTCACCGGCAGATCCCTGCAGCCGTCAAGCAGGGATTCCAACTGCTGATGTCGCTCGACACTGGCGGATGGGATCACAAACGAAAGCTCCGGCAGGGTCTGGCGAAGGCGCCTCGCCACCTCAAGGAAAAGCGGCCCCATGGTGGCCACCTCCGCACCGCGGCTCCCCGGGAGGATAGCCAGCAATGGCCCCTCTGCAAGGCCCAGCCTTTCCCGGACAGCCGCAGGCTGATCGGGAACCACTGGCAGACTGTCCGCCAGAGGATGACCGACGAAAGTTACCGGCACATGGTGCCGTCGGTAAAACGTCGTCTCAAAAGGGAACAGGGTGAGCATGCGATCAACCGCCCGGGCGATTTTCCTGATCCGGCCCTGACGCCAGGCCCACACGGACGGGCTGACATAATGGGCGGTCAACATACCCTGGCGGCGCAATTTAAGCTCGAGGCCGATAGTAAAGTCGGGTGAGTCGATGCCTAATACCAGATCGAATTGGTGGTCGAGAAAGTGCCGATATAACTGCCGTCGAATACGCAACAGCTCGGGCAGACGCTTGAGCGGTTCGACCAGGCCCATGACCGAGAGACGATCCAGGGGATAGAGGCTGTGAAAACCCAGGGCGATCATCCGATCTCCCCCCATTCCCTCGAAAATCGCGTTCGGGAAACGACGCTGCAACGCAGCCATAAGTGCGGCACCGAGCTGGTCGCCGGAATTTTCCCCGGCGACCAAGCCGATTCGAAGGGGCGTGGCCATCCCGGAGACTAGCGAACGATACCGCGGGTCGAGGCGCGGAGGAACTCAACCAGCGGTTGAACAGCCTCAGTCTGCGAGCCCATGGTCTCGAGCTCGGCGATGGCCTCCTCCAGCTTGTATCCTTTTCGATACAGGATACGGTAGGCGCGGTTTAACGCGGCGATCGACTCGGCACTGAATCCGCGGCGTTTCAGCCCCTCGCTGTTAATAGTGCGGGCTGACGCCGGGTTGCCCGCCACCATCACGTAGGGTGGCACGTCCTGGGTCAGATAAGTAGACGCTCCGGCAAAACTGTGGGCACCGATGGCGACAAACTGGTGTACCAGCACATAGCCGGACAGAATCGCCCAGTCACCGACCGTAACATGCCCTGCCAGGGAGGCGTTGTTGACCAGGATGGTGTGACTACCGATCACACTGTCATGCCCCACATGGACATAGGCCATAAGAAGGTTATGATCGCCGATGGTGGTCTCACCGCGATCCTGCACCGTGCCTCGGTGGATGGTGACCCCTTCGCGAATGACATTGTGGTCACCTATCACCAGGCGGGTCGGCTCACCCTTGTACTTCAGGTCAGGGGTATCCTCACCGATGGAGGAAAACTGGAGAATACGGTTATCAGCGCCGATCACCGTGGGTCCTTTGACGATCACGTGGGAGCTGACCACCGTATTGTCACCGATTTCGACCCCTGGACCGACAATACTCCAGGGACCAATTTCAACGTTCTCGCCCAGTTTTGCAGAGGGGTCAACAATAGCGCGGGGATCGATCAACGGTACGCTCCTAGACGATGTCCTGAAGCGCGCAAAGCAGCGTTGCCTCACAGGCCAATCGATCGTCAACTGTCGCCCGGCATTTAAAACGCCAGATATTGCGTTTAACGGAATCAATGGACGCCTCAAGCATGAGACGATCCCCGGGAACGACGGGCCGCTTGAATCGAACTCCGTCAACCCCGGCAAACAGATACAGCTTATTGTCCTCGGCCTGCTTACCCACGGTGGCAAACCCCAGCACACCGGCCGCTTGCGCCATGGCTTCAATGATCATCACGCCGGGAAAAATCGGCGCCTGGGGGAAGTGGCCGTTAAATACTTCCTCATTGGCCGTGATATTTTTGTAGGCGAGTATGCGCTCGCCGGGCACCAGTTCCACCACCCTGTCGACGAGCAGGAAGGGATAACGGTGGGGCAGCAGCGCTTTGATTTGCTTGATATCCATTAATTTCCCTCAAAAAAATCGCGGCATTTTACTTGATTTGTTCGAATTTACTTTGTTTTTGTCAGTTCCAGGGCGCGAATTCTTCGGGCCAGGTTATCGAGCTGTGAAAACCGCACAGCGTTTTTTCGCCAATTCCCGTTCTCATCGAAACCGGTACCGGACGAATATACACCGGGCTTGGTGATAGAGCCGGTGATCATGGACCGGGCTGTTACTGTTACCCCATCACACAACTCGATATGGCCAACCAGCCCGGCGCCGCCTGCCAGCATACAATGCCGACCAATCACCGTACTGCCCGCAACCGCGGCACAACCGGCAAGGGCACTGTAATCGCCGATGCGCACATTGTGGGCAATCTGTACCTGATTATCGATAATCACGCCGTTGCCGATGACGGTATCCCCCAGGGCACCCCGGTCAATGGTCGTACAGGCACCAATTTCCACGTCATTACCAATGACGACGCCACCCAACTGGTGGATTTTGACCCAGTGCCCGCTGTCGTTGGCAAACCCAAATCCATCGGCACCGATGACAGTACCACTGTGAATGCGTACCCGTTCCCCGATGGAAACACCGTGGTACAGGGTGATATTGGCCATCAGGGCGCAATCCGCTCCCAGCACAGATCCACGGCCGACAACACAGCCGGGGCCAATACGGACCCGCGGCCCGATCTCTGCCTCCGCCTCGACCACGACGTGTGGCCCTACAAGCGCATCGCCAGCGATTTTCGCATCCGGATGAATCACCGCCGACGGGTGGACGCCACCGCCGTTCACGGATTCATCAGGGCCCGAAAACAACGACGTCAATCGAGCGTAGGCAACATAGGGATCGGGGTGAATGAGAACATTGCCGGCATGGGCATCCAGATCGGCGGGGCGAAGGATCACCGCCGAAGCCCGGGTGTTTGGGAGAAACCGGCGATAGGCATCGCTGGCGAGAAAACTGATGTCACCGGCCTGCGCAGCCTTCAGCGTATTAATGCGCCGAATGACGACATCACCATCGCCCCGGAGTTCTGCCTTCAGGAAGTCAGCCAGTTCTCGCAGGACGAAGGAGGTCATTTCAGGGTCTTTGGGGCCGGGGCCGCTGCAGCTTACTGGGTTTTCTGATTGAGACGCTCAGTCAGCTTTGCCGTCAGGTTAATGTCGGGATCAGCCAGCAACACAGCCTCGGAACGCAGCAGGATAGTAATGCCTTCCTGCTTGACCAGCTCCTGCAGTGCTTCCAGCGCTTTTGGTTGCAGTTCCTTGACGATGCGGTTCTGCAAGCCCCGGACTTCCGCTTCCAGCTTACGTGCGGTCAACTCAATGTCGGCACGCAGATATTCCATCTTTTTCTGGTACTCGGCCGCCTGCTCCTCTGACCAGGTCAAACGCTTGGATTCGGCGTCCTTTTGCAATGCTTTGATATCGGCTGCCGTACTGTCGTACTTGGCCTGCAATGAGGCGTATTCGGACTGAGCCTGCAATTCCGACTGGCGCTTTTTCGCCACCTCAGAACCAAAAATCGCCGCGCCCAGATCGACGACACCAATCTTGCCCTGCGCGAGAACAGGTGATGACAACGCCGCTACCAAGACAAACAACATTACTTTCAAATTACGCACACAAGATCTCCATCGGTTGTAGGTTTAATAATATCCAGTTGCAGATCAGAACGTCTGTCCAAGAGAAAACTGGAAGAACTCTTCGTCATCCTCGTCGCCAGCGTTAAGGGCCTTGCCGAGACTGACCGTAATCGGCCCGAAACCACTTAACCAGGTTCCACCAACACCGACGGCGTAGCGAAGCTCACCAATATCGGGTTCAAAACAGTTGAGCTGTGTATCACCGCACTCGGTATCAAAGACATTGCCCGCATCGAAGAAAAGGGATGCCTGGACGGTCCGTTGATCCTTGAGGAACGGCAACGGGAAAATAATTTCCGCGCCTGCCTCCACTAGAATATTACCACCGAAGGGGTCCGGATCGTCTGATGGGCGGGCGAGATTGCCATCATCACACACCGTTCCCTCGGGAACGGAACCGCCTGCCTGTCCGGGGCAGTAGAATGCCGGTGTATCCTGGGGACCGAGGGTGTTGCGTTTGAAACCGCGAACCGAGCCAAAACCGCCGGCGTAGAAATTCTTGAAAAACGGCAGTCGACTGGTGTCGCCAATGGCATCGCCATAGCCCAAATCAGTACGCAGCTTCAGAGTCAGGCTATCGGTAAGGGGACGGAAATACTGACCGGCATAGGACAAACGGTAATATTTGACATCACTCCCCGGCACGGCGATATCCAGGCTGACGCGATTACTGGTACCACGGGTGGCAAAGACACCGCGGTTCAGGGTCGAGCGCACCCAGTTCAGGTTCACCGTGAAGAAATTGTACTGATCGCCATTGTCATCGACGAAATCGGTAATTTCCCGCGAGGTAAAGGAACCGAGATCGATACTCAGGTTTTCGTAGTTAAGACCAAAACCGACGCTGGAGATCTCCGATAGCGGATAACCAAAATTGACCCCTGTGCCGAAACTGTCGGTGGTGTAGTTGGCAACGTTGAACTCCCCGTAGTCCGTGGAGCGGTAGAACACGTTGAACCCGGCGCTCACACCATCGGTGTTGAAATAAGGGTTGGTATAATTGAACTGCAGATTGGTCTGGTAGGTACTGCGGTTGAGGCCGACCCCCACGCGATTACCGGTTCCAAGGAAGTTGTTTTCCTGCAAATTGGCACCGAGCACCAGACCGGTCCCCTGGGCAAAGCCAACGCTGGCACCAATACTGCCGGAGGGCTGTTCTTCGACGCTGTAAATCACGTCGACCTGATCATTGGTACCGGGCACTTCGCGGGTTTCGGTTTCGACACTTTTGAAAAACCCCAGTCGCTCAAGGCGGACTTTCGAATGGTCAATCAGCGCAGTCGATGCGGAGCCGCCCTCCATCTGACGCATTTCGCGACGCAACACCTCGTCGGAAGTTTTGCTGTTGCCCCGGAACTCGATGCGCCGCACGTAGGCCCGCTTTCCGGGATTGACGAAAAACGTGATCTTGGCGGTGTTGTCGTCGTCGCTGATCTCGGGGAACCCCTCCACCTCGGTAAAGGTATAGCCCTCGTTACCCAGGCGACGGGTGATACGTTCGTTGGTTGTGGTCATGGCCTGCTGAGAAAAGGTATCCCCTTCCTTGAGCAGGATCAGACGGCGGATATCGGATTCGGGAACAATGAGCTCCCCCGCCAGGGCAATTTCACTGACCTTGTATACATCGCCCTCGGTGATGTTGATGGAGATATACACCGATTCCTTGTCAGGACTGATAGACACCTGGGTCGAGTCGACGGCAAAGCGCAGGTAACCGCGATCGAGGTACCAGGATTGCAGACGCTCCAGGTCGCCGGACAACTTCTCCCGGGCATACTTGTTGTCGCCGGTGATCCAGGAAAACCAGCCACCGGTGCTCAATTCAAACTCGTCGAGTAACTCGTCCTGATCAAAGGCATTGGCGCCGATAATATTGATATGCTTGATCTTGGCAACGTCTCCTTCCTTGACATTCACCTTAATGGCAACACGGTTTTGCGGCAGCTCCTCGACTTCGGTCTCGACGATGGCACCATAGCGGCCCTGGGCTACATACTGGCGCTGCAGCTCCTGAACCATACCTTCGAGAATGGTCTGGCGGAATATCTGGCCTTCGGCCAGGCCATTGTCCCGCAGGGCTTTCATCAGATCTTCCGTCTTGATGGCCTTGTTGCCTTCGAAGGTAATCTCGGACACCGCCGGGCGCTCTTTGACCGCGATGATCAGGACGTTCCCGTCGCGGGCGACTTTAATGTCGTCAAAGTAACCGGTCCGGAACAGCGCACGGGTGATGCCCTGAGCGGAATCGTCGCCCACCAGGTCCCCGACGCTTACCGGCATCGCGGCAAATACCGTTCCGGCACTGACCCGCTGCAGTCCTTCCAGACGGATATCTTCGACCTGGAAGACCTCTGCGCTGGCTTGTGAGGCGATCAGGCTGAAAAACAGGCTTACAAAAAGGGAGAAAGCAAAACGCTTCATAACAAAGTCAAATCGTGGGTTGTTGTTCTGTGTGAGCCAATTCTTTATCAAGGGATGCCTAAAGCCTCGTCACGTCATTGTAAAGTGCCAGTACCATCAAGCCAATCACCAGAAAAAGTCCAACCCGGTAACCAATCGCTTGCACCTGCTCCGACACCGGACTGCCCTTGACGGCCTCCACGATGTAATAAAGGAGGTGTCCGCCGTCCAGAACTGGCACGGGCAGCAGGTTTAGCACGCCGAGACTGACACTTAAAAGGGCCAGGAAGCCCAGATAGGAAGCAAACCCGTACTGAGCCGAAGCGCCCGCCACTTTAGCAATGGTGATGGGGCCACTCAAGTGCTTGGTTGAAATTAACCCGGTAATCATCTTCTTGATCGAATCCAGCACCAGGACAGAGGTCTTCCAGGTCTGTCGCGCGGCGACCCCGAGCGCGGCCACCGGACCGTAGTGAATTTCGCGGATCAGCTCTCTGGGGTAATCGGGAATTTTCACTCCCATGCCGACCTGGCCGATTGTCTGACCACTCTGCTCTACGCGATCCGGGGTCACCGACAGCAACTGGACCTCGCCACTGCGAAGCAACTCAACCGATATGACCTGGGATGGTCGGGCCCTGACATAAATAACCCAATCCTCCCAGTCACTGATCTCCTGTCCGTCGGCACTGAGTAGCCTGTCCCCGACCTCGAAGCCCGCCTGCTCCGCCGGCCCGCCGGGAACCAGACTGTCAACCACGGCCAGCACCTGCGGCCGATACGGCTCGATGCCAATGCCGCGGATAGGATCGGGACTATCAGCGTCGACTTGCCAGCCACCCAGTTCCGCTTCCGTCTGGTACTGGAGTGAGGAATCCGGATACTTGACGGTAAAGGTAATCACGCCATCTTCGCCAATCCGGCGCAACAGTTGTTCGCCAAGGGCCTGGAGTGTCGGTGTAGGTTCGCCGTCGACGGCGACAACTTCCTGGCCGGGTTCGAGTTTTGCTCGCGCTGCGACAGAGTCCTCGACCACTGAACCGATAACGGGAGCCACGCCCTGGACACCCAGCAAATACACAATCCAGTATGCGGCCACCGCAAGAATAAAATTCGCTAATGGCCCCGCCACCACCACGGCCATGCGCTGCCAGACGGACTTGCCGTTGAACGCAAGGTGCCGTTCACCGGGCGAAACCGGCGCCTCCCGTTCGTCGAGCATCTTCACATAGCCGCCCAGGGGCAGCGCGGCGACAACATACTCGGTTCCGTGGCGATCATTCCAGCGTAACAATGGGCTTCCGAAGCCAACGGAAAAACGCAGGACCTTGATTCCGCAACGTCTCGCCACCCAGAAATGGCCGAACTCGTGGATAGTCACCAGAACACCGAGCGCTAGCAGGGTGTAAAACACGGTCTGAAGGGTATCGATCACAGCTTAGTTACCTCGATTATTTCCCGGGCCAGCGCGCGGGCGCGCTGATCCGCCTGTTGGACTGCGTCCAGTTCAAGCGGTTCACTACCCTGCCACTTTTCGAGCACCCCTTCCACCACTGATGCGATCTCCGTAAATCCCAGCTCGCCGGCAAGGAATGCCGCTACCGCTATTTCATTGGCGGCGTTCAGTGCCGCCGGAAAATCCTGCCCGGCCATCGCCGCCTGCCTGGCAAGACCAAGACAGGGGAAGCGCTCGAGATCAGGGGTTTCGAAATCCAGCCGGGCAACATCCACCAGGTTCAGCGGGGCCACGCCGGCATCAATACGCTCGGGCCATGCCATGGCGTGGGCGATGGGCGTTCGCATATCGGGATTTCCCAACTGCGCGAGGACAGAACCGTCTACATAGGCGACCAGGGAATGGATAACGCTTTGCGGGTGAATCACCACCTCGACCATATCCGCTTGCACCCCAAACAGCCAGCAGGCTTCNATNAGTTCCAGGCCNTTGTTCATCATGGTGGCGGAATCGACNGAGATCTTTTGCCCCATGGACCAGTTNGGGTGGGCACAGGCCTGGGCCGGGGTCACCNCGGGCAACGCCGATAGCGGAGTGCGACGAAAAGGTCCGCCGGATGCGGAAAGGAGAATGCGGCGAACTCCGGCTGTTTCTGCGCGGCTGTAGGTGGCGGGCAAACACTGGAAGATGGCGTTGTGTTCGCTATCGATGGGTAACAACGTGGCGCCGCCGTCTCGAACCGCCTGCATAAAAAGCGCACCGGCCATCACCAGAGCTTCCTTGTTGGCCAGCAAGAGCTTCTTGCCCGCCCGTGCCGCCGCAATACTCGGCAGCAACCCCGCTGCACCGACGATCGCCGCCATGACCGTATCGACATCGGGATGTGCAGCGATCTCCGCCAACGCTTCAACGCCCCAGCGCACATCGGTATCTGAGGGAACCAATGAACGCAGCGCTCTCGCCGCCTCAGGGGAGCCCACGACGACCACACGCGGATGAAACTGTTGGGCCTGTCGTGCCAGGACATCTACGCGGCTTTGGCCACTCAGTGCGTAGACCCGATAGCGATCAGGGTGGCGGGCGACAATATCGAGGGTACTGACACCAATAGATCCTGAAGCGCCGAGTACGGTGAGAACTTCTGTCATAGGCGTCAGGGAATCAAGAGACTATGGAGGAGCGCAAACACCGGCAGTGCCGCTGTGAGACTGTCAATACGATCGAGGGCGCCACCGTGACCGGGAAGAATAACGCCGCTGTCCTTAACCCCGCGATGGCGCTTGACCATGCTTTCGGTTAGATCCCCCAACACCGACGAGAGTGCCGCCACCCCCAGGATAACGGCCCACTGCCAGGCGTAAAGGCGCTGATCCGGCACAAGCAGCAGATAGATCCCGACCAACACCATAACCAGAGTAAGCCCGCCCGCGACGCCCTCAAGGGTCTTACCGGGACTCACCGCCGGCGCCAGCTTATGGCGGCCAAAGGCGCGGCCGCTAAAGTAGGCACCGATATCCGCGCACGCAACCGTCAGGACTGCAAGGATCACCAACCATTCTCCATCGGGTTCAACGACCAGATAGGTCAGCGCCAGCCAGGCCGGCACCAGCACGACCAGGCCGATCGCCAGTCTCGCGGGCCTGCTACCCCACAAAATCGCACTACTGGGATAACCTTGCACCCAAAGAAGCGCCACCGCCCACCAAATGCAACCGGCGAGCAGCACAGTGCGCACAAGGTCCTCGTCGACGTCGTGATGAAAATAGCCGGCATACCACAACACGGCGCCGAGCAAGGCTGCGGTTACCGCAACGAAAACACCCCGACTGACCAAACCGGTCAGCGCGGATAGGTTCGACCACTCCCAGGCGGCAATCACCATCGCCAGCGCCGCAAACCCGGCAAAATGGAGGGGATCGAGGCCAAACAGCGCGACAATGAACAGTGCGGCCAGTATCAGGGCCGTGATAATGCGCTGCCTAAGCACCGGCTGTTCCTAGCGAGGCACCCTGGGGAGGGATAACCCGGCCGCCAAAGCGACGCTGGCGTTGATAGTAGTCCGCAACGGCCGCATCAAACGCCGCGCCATCGAAATCAGGCCAGTAGACCGGGGAGAATAAAAATTCCGTATAAGCCATCTGCCAGAGGAGAAAATTCGAGATCCGTTGTTCACCGGCGGTGCGGATACACAAATCCGGCTCCGGCAGGTCGGCAAGGGCCACCTCTCCGGCCAGCAACTGCTCATTGATCTGATCAGGCAGGAGTGTCCCGCTTTGAACTTGGCGGGCGAGATTCCGGGCCGCCTGGGTAATATCCCAGCGTCCACCATAGTCCACGGCCAAAACAAGGGTCCTCGTACCCTTTCGCGTTCGCTGCTCCGCATCGGCAATGAGCTTTTGCAGGCGGGAGCTGAAACGGTCCCGCTGGCCAATAACCCTGAGACGGATATTGCGCTCGGACAGTTCGTGCACCTCGGACTTCAGGTACGAGACGAACAGGGACATCAGCCCTCGAACTTCCGCAGGCTGCCGATTCCAGTTTTCGCTGCTAAAGGCAAACAGTGTCAGTACGTCAATATTGTGCCGGTCACAGGCATCGAGGGCATCGCGCACCCGCTCAGCTCCCTCCTGATGACCGGCGATACCGCCGAGACCCCGCTGCCGGGCCCAGCGGTTGTTGCCATCCATAATGATAGCCACGTGGCGTAACGGGTGCGCCTTTTGGTGTCTGGATGCTGCGGCTGTCATGTTACTCCTGCGCTATCGGAAAAAGGCAAACGCCTGCTGATTCGGCAGGAATCAGATTTCCATCAAGTCCGTTTCTTTATCGGCCAGCGCCGCGTCAACCTTGGCAATATAGCTATCGGTAATCTTTTGGATATCGTCCTGGGCCTTGCGATCCTCGTCCTCGGTTATGTCCCTGGACTTCAGCAACTCCTTAACATCAGACAGCACATCCCGGCGAATGTTGCGAATGGAGATCCGGGCGTTTTCAGCCTCATTGCGGGCCTGGCGGATGTACCCCTTGCGGGTCTCCTCCGTCAGCGGCGGCATGGGAATCCGGATAACGTTTCCCGACGTCGCCGGATTGAGGCCGAGATCGGATTTCATAATGGCCTTTTCAATATCCGGCACGAGGTTTTTTTCCCAGGGTGTCACCGACAGGGTGCGAGCATCGGAAACATTGATATTCGCCACCTGACTGAGGGGCGTATCCGTGCCGTAATAGTTGACGCTGACACTGTCCAGCAAGCTCGGATGCGCGCGACCGGTACGAATTTTATTAAAGGCGTGGCCCAGCGCTTCGACGCTTTTGGCCATCCTCTCCCTGGCGTCTTTTTTCAGATCTTCGAGCATTATTCACTATTCCTCAATCAGAGTGCCCTCTTGCCCACCCATGACAATATTGAGCAGGGCCCCGGGCTTGGACATTTTGAAAACACGAACAGGCATATGGCTATCCCGGCACAAACAGATGGCGGTGAGATCCATCACCCCCAACTTCTGATCCAGGGCGTCGTCGTAGGAAAGGTGAGTATAGAGAGTCGCATCCGGGTTCACCATCGGGTCGTCAGAGTAGACGCCATCCACCTTCGTCGCCTTGAGCACAATATCCGCGTCCACCTCAATGCCACGCAGACACGCGGCGGAGTCAGTGGTAAAAAAAGGATTGCCGGTACCGGCTGAAAAAATCACCACTTCGCCACCGGACAAGGCGCGGATGGCATTGCGTCGATCATAGTGTTCGACCACGCCACTCATGGGGATGGCGGACATCACCCGCGCCGAGATATTGGCCCTTACCAGCGCATCGCGCATGGCCAGGGCGTTCATTACCGTTGCCAGCATGCCCATGTGATCGCCGGTCACCCTGTCCATGCCGGCGGCGTGGAGCGCCGCGCCCCGAAACAGGTTGCCACCGCCGATCACCAGGCCGACCTGAACGCCAATGCCGACCAGCTGGCCAATCTCCAGGGCCATTCTGTCCAGAACCTTGGGATCGATACCGAACCCTTCGGCACCCATCAACTCCTCCCCGCTGAGCTTTAGGAGGATCCGCTTGAACTTCTTGTCCCTGGCGGAAGACACGTCGGCCATGCATGCTCCTGATGTGGTACGGCGGCAAACACCGCCGATGTGGGGTTTGAATTATTTGCTGCCGCTCACCTGGGCGGCTACCTCAGCGGCGAAATCCGTCTTCTCGACCTCAATGCCTTCACCAACCTCGAAACGCACAAAGGATACCACTTCTCCACCGGCCTTCTTGACCAACTGACCGACCTTGACGTCAGGGTCCTTGACGAACGGCTGCTCAACCAGGCTGTTTTCGGCAAGGAACTTGCTCACCCGACCGGAGATCATCTTCTCAATGATTTCCTCGGGCTTGCCGCTCTCCCGGGCCTGGGCCGCGTAAATTTCCTTTTCCTTGGCAATGACGTCCTGTGACATGTCTTCGGGCTTGGCCACCTGGGGATTGGTTGCCGCCACATGCATGGCGACATCCCGTGCCAGATCGGCATCGCCTCCCGTGAGGGCGACCAAAACGGCGATTCGGCCGGTGCTGTGCACATAGCTGCCCACCACAGGGGCACTGACCCTGGCAAGGCGACGCACAGAAATGTTCTCACCAATTTTTTGCACCAGCGCCTGACGGGCTTCTTCCAGCTCTCCGTCCATCAGCGCAGCGACATCATCTTGCTGATCGGCAAACGCCTTGTCCAGCACCCGCTGAACAAAGGCCTGGAAGTTGTCGTCGCGGGCTACAAAGTCGGTTTCCGAGTTGACTTCCAGCACCATACCGAAGCTGCCGTCCTCGGCCACCTTGACTGCGACGGCGCCGTCGGCCGCGGTACGGCCGGCTTTTTTGGCAGCCTTCATGCCGCTGGACTTGCGCAGATCCTCAATGGCCTTGTCGATATCGCCACCCGCTTCGACCAGAGCTTTCTTACACTCCATCATGCCGAGGCCGGTGCGCTCACGCAGTTCTTTTACAAGGGATGCAGTAATCTCTGCCATTTGTGTATCCTCAAATTCGCATTTCGGTTGGAAAAAAGGGGGCTGCGCCCCCTTTTGGTCATCTAGCTCCCCGGTTGTCCGGGGTTGCAGCAAAGCTCCGTCCTCAGGCCTGGTCGGCCCCGGCTTCGCTGGCAGCGTCCGCTTCGACTTCGACAAACTCGTTTTTGGCCGCCATCGGGTTGGACTGGGCCTTACCTTCGAGGATGGCGTCTGCGACGGCTGTCAGATAGAGTTTGATGGCGCGGATGGCGTCATCATTGCCCGGGATTACGATATCAACACCGTCGGGGTCACTGTTGGTGTCGACAACACCAATGACGGGGATGCCGAGCTTGTTGGCTTCCTGAATGGCAATGCGTTCGTGATCGACGTCGATCACAAACAGGGCGTCGGGCAGCCCACCCATATCCTTGATGCCGCCGATGGAGCGTTCCAGCTTCTCCATCAGCCGGGTGCGCATCAGCGCTTCTTTCTTGGTCAGCTTCTGGAAGGTTCCGTCCTGGCTTTGCGCTTCGAGTTCGCGAAGGCGCTTGATGGAGGCCCGGATCGTCTTGTAGTTGGTGAGCATGCCACCCAGCCAGCGTTGGCTCACAAAAGGCATGCCGGCCCGCTCGGCTTGTTCAGCGACGGTCTTCTGGGCGGCACGCTTGGTGCCTACCATCAAAATTTTGTTGCCGCGAGCGGCCATGGTCCGGATTTCTTCCAGCGCCTGGTTGAAAGCGGGCACGGTTTGCTCGAGGTTGATGATGTGGATCTTGTTGCGGGCACCGAAAATAAATTGGCTCATTTTCGGGTTCCAGAAACGGGTCTGGTGACCGAAATGCACACCGGCCTGCAACATGTCACGCATGGAGACAGTAGTCATGGTTCATTTACCTTTTCAGTGGAATCGCCCTTCAATGGCGGGGATTCCCAGGGTTAGTCCTCCACAAACCCCGACGCAAAACCCCTGGGGGCACCCATTACGCCGTGTCGGTTTGTGTGTGTATTACCCAGGCAGCTGCCGTGGGGGCGCGATTTATAACACATTCGGGCACGGGAATGAAGCAAAACCTGCCTGACATACGGTCTGGTCGGGCGGTTCGCAGGTGCATGTGGAGGGTGCTTTTGGTTACAATGAGCGCCTTTTGGCGAGGACAGACGCGATGCCTGTGAGACTGAAGACCCCTGACGAAATCGCAAAGATGCGCGTAGCCGGAAAACTGGCCGCGGATGTGCTTGAAATGATCGGGGAATACGTGGTTGCGGGGGTCACGACCGAAGAGCTGGACCGGATCTGTCACGACTATATCGTTAATGTGCAAAAGGCCATTCCGGCACCCCTCAACTACAAGGGCTTCCCCAAGTCGATCTGCACCTCCGTCAACCACGTGGTCTGCCATGGCATTCCCTCGGAGAAAAAGGCACTGAAAAACGGCGATATCGTCAATATCGATGTCACCGTCATAAAAGACGGCTACTACGGGGACACCAGCAAGATGTTCTGTGTCGGAGACGTTGCCGATCACGCCAGACGACTGATCCGGGTAACACAAGAATGCCTGTACCTGGGTATGTCGATGGTCAGACCCGGTGTGCACCTCGGGGACATCGGCCACGCCATTCAGCGGCATGCCGAACAGAACTATTACTCCGTGGTACGTGACTACTGCGGCCACGGCATTGGCAACGAATTCCATGAAGAGCCCCAGGTGCTCCACTTTGGCAGACCCGGCACCGGGCTGGAACTCAAGGAGGGCATGACATTTACCATTGAGCCGATGGTCAACGCCGGCAAACACCAGACCAAACTTAAAAGTGACGGCTGGACTGTCGAGACCCGGGACGGCCGGCTGTCAGCCCAGTGGGAGCACACCATGGCGGTTACCGCTGATGGCGTCGAGATACTGACGGCCCGCTCCGATGAACGTTTCCCCTGGCTGGAATGACCCCTTGATAGACGTCCACAAGCCCCTGCTTCTCTTCTTTGACGAACAGCGATTTCTGAACCGACTCGCAAAGGGTGACCCGTTGACGGTATTCAAGGATGCTGTCGCCGCCGCCAATGGCCATCTTGACCGACGTTTCCTGGAGGGCGAGCAGGTCAGCACCCTGATCTATGAACGGGCCATGTTTATGGATCGCATACTCCACCATGCCTGGCAGCGCTTCAAATGGGACGACAACATCGCCCTGCTGGCGGTTGGCGGTTATGGCCGCGGTGAGCTGCACCCGCAATCCGATATCGACCTGCTGATTTTGCTGAAGAAACCCAATACGGCGCCCTACCAGGCCAACATCGAGCGCTTTCTGACCTTCCTGTGGGATATCCAGCTCAAGATCGGTCAAAGTGTTCGCTCAATCTCCCAGTGTGTGGAAGAGGCCAGGAACGATATCACCGTCGCCACCAACCTGATGGAGTGTCGCACCCTGGCGGGCAATCCGGAACTTCGCCAGACCATGCTTAAAAAGACGGGGCCCAACAAAATCTGGCCGTCGGCGGAGTTTTTCCGGGCCAAATGGGACGAGCAAATCGACCGCCACCGCAAGCATGGCTACACCGAGTACAACCTCGAACCCAATGTAAAGGAGGCCCCCGGCGGGTTGCGGGATATCCAGATGATCAACTGGGTGGCGCGGCGTCACTTCCAGGTCAACGCATTCTCGGAGTTGGTGGGCAAGGGTTTTATCAACGAGGAAGAACTGGACCTGCTGAACAGCGGCCAGGAATTCCTGTGGCGGGTCCGTTATGGCCTGCACCTGCTCGCCAAACGGCCCGAAGAGCGCCTGCTGTTCGATTACCAGCGCAAGCTGGCAACCATGTTCGGCTACAAGGACACCGAAAAGCGCCTGGCCGTAGAGCAGTTCATGCACCGTTACTACCGTGTTGTGCTTTCGATGCGGGAGCTCAACGATGTCCTGCTCCAGTACCTGGATGAGGTCATTCTCCGCAAGGACAAGGCAAAAAGGGTCAAACCCCTCAACGAACGCTTTCAGGTCCGCGATGACTATATCGAAACCGTGGATGACAAAGTCTTCGAACGCTACCCCTCCGCACTGCTCGAACTGTTTGTGCTGCTCGGCGAAAACCCGTCAATCCAGGGTATACGTGCCGCCACTATTCGCCAACTCCAGGTGCACCGCTACCTGATCGACGACCATTTTCGTCAGGACAGGGAAAATCGCGCCCTGTTTCTACGCCTGTTCAGCTGTCCGGGCAAACTCTCCCTGCAATTGCAGCGCATGACCCGCTACGGGGTTCTGGGCCGCTACCTGCCGGAATTCGGCCGTATCATCGGCCAGCCCCAACACGACCTGTTTCACATCTACCCGGTGGATGTTCACACCCTGCAGGTTATTCGCAACATGCGGCGACTGAATCATCCGGATGACCTGCAACACTTCCCCGTCGCCGCCCATGTTTTCAAGAACCTGCAGAAGCCGGAACTGCTTTTCATCGCCGGCCTGTTCCACGATATCGGCAAGGGTCGCGGAGGTGATCACTCGGCCCTGGGGGCCGTCGACGCCGCCAACTTCGCCGAGCGCCACGGCTTGCCAAAGCAGGAGGTACGCCTGCTGAAATGGCTGGTTGAAAAACACCTGCTTATGTCGTCAGTCTCCCAGAGGGAAGATATTTCCGACCCCGACGTCATACAGCATTTCGCGACACTGGTTGGCGACCAGATCCACCTCGACTACCTGTTTTTACTGACGGTTTGCGATATTCGGGGCACCAATCCCACTCTCTGGAACAGCTGGCGGGGCTCCCTGCTGAGAACCCTGTACCTGGAAACCAAGCGCGCCCTGCAACGGGGTCTCGAAAACCCGGCCAGCCGTGAGGAGTGGGTACGCAATACCCGGCGCGACGCCCTCGCCATCCTCGCCGACCAGGGGGTTGCGCCCGCCGTGGCCGAGGCCATCTGGGGCGATGTCGACGAAGAACTGTTCCTCCGCGAGCGGGCGGGTATTCTTGCCCGATGGACCCGCGCCATAAACGACCAGGCGGACCGCTCAGAGCCCGTCATCGTGATTGACGAAGCGGGCCTTGAACAGGCGGTGGCAACCCGGATTTTCATCCACACCACCGGGCTCAGCAATGTTTTCCCGATCACTGCCGCGACCCTCGATCAGCTGCGCCTGGACATCCAGGACGCGCGCCTGCACACCGCGAGCAACGGGCATACCTTCGATGTTTTCTATGTTCTCAACGAGGACGGCCAGCCCCTCGCCGACAATCATGAGCGGCTTGAGAAAATCAGGCGGACGCTCAGAAATGCGCTCATTTCGCCAACTCAGGCGACGTTCGACGTGCAGCGACGAACCCCGCTCCAGCTGAAACATTTCAACCTTAAGACGCGAACCTTTCTGCGCAACGACACGGCCAGCAACCTCACCGCCCTGGAAGTGGTCACGCCCGACAGGCCCGGTCTTCTCGCGCACCTGGGACGTATTTTTATGCGTTTCGGACTGAGGTTGCACAGCGCCAAAATTGCCACCCTTGGAGAGCGGGTGGAAGACGTCTTCCACCTTACAGATCTCGACTATCAACCGCTTTCCGATCCGGATTTCTGCCAGCAACTGCAGGATACAATCTGCCGGGAACTCGATGCCCGCAACGCAGAGGACAGTTCGGAGCCCCTCAAGCAGGCTTCCTGGTAAAAACTATGCTCTCCCGGTATTGCCCATGAACCGTCACCTGGACAAACTTCAGCCCTACCCTTTTTCCCGCATCCGGTCGCTGCTCTCGGACCTGAATCCGGCCGATCTGCCACCGATCAGCTTTGCCATGGGTGAACCCCGGCATCCCGCGCCGGCATTTGTACTCGACACCCTTGCCAACAGTCTTTCATCCATTGCCCGGTACCCTGCGACCCTCGGCACAGACGCCCTGCGCAACACCCTGTGTGACTGGCTTTCCCGTCGCTTTGGCATTTCCCGGAGCGCCCTCGACGCAAACAGCAACGTCCTGCCGGTCAACGGCACCCGGGAGGCCCTGTTCGCCATCGCCCAGGCCGTGATCGATGACAGTTGCGACGCCCTGGTTGCCTATCCGAATCCCTTTTACCAGATTTATGAAGGTGCGACGCTGCTCGCCGGTGGGCGGCCGGAATTGCTTAACTGCCTGGAAGATAATCAGTATTTACCGGACTTTGCCTCGGTTCCGGCGGATGTCTGGCAACGCTGCCAGCTGCTCTATATCTGCACCCCCGGCAACCCCACCGGCAGTGTCATGGGATTGCAGTCGCTGATGGATCTGATTCGCCTCGCCGACGAGCACGACTTTATTATTGCCAGCGATGAGTGCTATTCGGAAATTTATCCGGATGAAAGCAATCCACCCCCGGGGTTGCTCCAGGCCTGCTGGCAGATGGGCCGTACGGATTTCCGCCGGTGCCTGGTTTTTCACAGCCTGTCCAAGCGGTCCAATCTGCCCGGGCTGCGTTCGGGGTTCGTCGCCGGAGACGCCCGGGTCCTGTCCGACTTCCTGCTATACCGCACCTATCACGGGTGCGCCATGCCGCTACCGGTTCAGCAGGCGAGTATCGCCGCCTGGTCCGACGAAACCCATGTGCGCGAGAATCGTCAACTGTATCGCCGGAAATTCGCCGCGGTCCACGACATTTTGGCGCCCGTGATGGATGTCAAACAGCCGGATGCCAGCTTCTACCTGTGGCCGAAAACCCCGATCGACGATCTGACCTTCACCCGCGCTCTGTTCAGCGACGCCAATATCCACGTGGTACCGGGAAGCTTTCTTGCCAGGGATACCCCTGCCGGCAACCCGGGACAAAACCGGGTACGCCTGGCGCTGGTGGCAGAGGTGGACGAATGCATCGAAGGGGCGCGGCGCATTCGTCGGGTGGTGGAATCCCTGTGATCCACGGGAGGCATCAAGCGCCATGCTGAAAAAGGAGCGGGCCGACTATATTGCCAAGCGCCTGGCCGAGCTGTACCCGGAGCCTCCGATTCCGCTGCAACACAAGGACGCCTATACGCTCTTGATCGCCGTTCTGCTCTCGGCGCAATGCACGGACGAACGGGTCAACAAGGTCACACCGGCGCTGTTCGTATTGGCCGACAACCCGGCCGATATGGCCCGGGTCCCGGTCGAAGAGATCCATCGCATTATCAAGCCATGCGGACTTGCGCCCCAGAAATCCAGGGCTATTTCGGCATTGTCTAAAATCCTGGTCGACGAGTACGGCGGCCAGGTGCCCGCCGATATGGCGAAACTGGAAACCCTGCCCGGGGTCGGGCACAAGACGGCCAGTGTGGTCATGTCACAGGCTTTCGGCGTGCCGGCCTTCCCGGTGGACACCCATATCCACCGTCTCGCGCAGCGCTGGGGACTGACCAGCGGCAAGAGCGTAGTGCAGACCGAACAAGACTTGAAAAAACTGTTCCCGGCAGAGCGCTGGAACGACCTGCATTTGCAGATCATTTACTACGGGCGGGAGTTCTGCTCAGCCCGGGGTTGCGATGGCACCCGCTGTGAGATCTGCCGAACCTGTTACCCCAATCGCAGGAAACCCAAACCCACCCGCAAGGCATGAGCACCGCAATCCGGGGTCGGCTGCGCCACCGTTTTTATGTAGACTTGGACTGACCAGAAAGCCAGTCAATAATAATCAACCGGGTCGACCGATGAACCACCGCCGCACTCGGGTCCCAGTGGCCCTCGTTTGCACTGCGTTATTTTGCACCCCGTTTCTTTGGGATCGCGCCGTCGGCGCACCGGTCGCGCCGGACGCCCTTTTCCACCAGGGCAGCGATTTCGACCCGGATACCCACCCGGGGAAAGCCCTGTATCAAACCCATTGCGCCAGCTGTCACGAGGGGGCCGTACTCAAGGCACCGCACCGGGAATTTCTCGAAACCATGACTGTACGAGCCGTGCTGGATGCCCAACAGAGCGGCATCATGCGGCAACAGTCGGAACACCTGAGTGCAATTCAGCGACAGCATATTGCCGAATACCTGACCAGAACACCGCTCGCGGATTACCGGCCACCGGAACCACCCCCCGCCTGCCCGGATAACACCGATTTTGACCGGGATGCACCGCCGGCTACGGTGGGTTGGGGCTACGACCCGAGGCGTTTTGTGCCAGCGGAGGTGGCCGACCTCGACAGGGACAGTGTCGCCGGGCTGAAACTCAAGTGGGCACTGGCCTTTCCCGGCGCTACCCGGGCCCGATCCCAGCCTGTGGTCGCCATGAACACCGTCTTTGTCGGCAGCCAGGACGGCACCCTCTATGCCCTGGATCTGGACACCGGCTGCGCCCGCTGGACGACCAATGTCGGCGCCGAGGTCCGCACCGCCATTGTCGTCGAGCCCTGGACCCATGACACCCACCTCGACCACAACCCGCGGCTGTTCTTCGGTGACCTGCTGGGCCGCGCCTATGCGGTGGATGCACTCACGGGGGAGGTACTTTGGAAGCATCGTCTGGATCCCCATCCCAACGCCACAATTACCGGCAGCCCTTTGTTTTTCAACAATACCCTGTACGTGCCGATCTCCTCCCTGGAGGTCACCACCGCAGCCAATCCTGCCTATCCCTGCTGCACCTTTCGCGGCTCTCTGGTGGCGCTGAACCCCGATAGCGGCAAAATACTGTGGCGGCACTACTCGGTCACCGAAACGACTCGGCAGCGCGGCGAAACCACCGCCGGCACGCCGATCATGGCCCCATCCGGTGGCGGTGTCTGGACAAGCCCGACCCCCGACCCCAACCGCTCCCTGATTTACCACGGCAGCGGCCAGAACTATTCCGCCCCCGCCGACGACAATTCAGACGCCATCTTTGCGGTGGATATGACAACCGGTAAACGCCGCTGGCACCGGCAGGTAACGGAAAACGATGTCTGGACCCCTGCATGCATACTAAAAACCAGCAATTGCACCACCGACGGTGGCCTGGACTTCGATATCGCCGCGTCCATCCTGCTGATTGACCTGAACGACAGCCGACAAATCCTTATCGCCGGCCAGAAGTCCGGCCGCCCCCTCTCGTCTTGCGCTCCCCACCCCACTCATCCCGGCC
Source organism: Porticoccaceae bacterium (assembly GCA_002702725.1). Classification (GTDB taxonomy): domain Bacteria; phylum Pseudomonadota; class Gammaproteobacteria; order Pseudomonadales; family Porticoccaceae; genus NAT127. The sequence goes on along the minus strand of PABE01000153.1, from coordinate 28 downwards.
GCTGCCTGCCTGCTGCTGCCTGCCGCTG
>PABE01000152.1 GCA_002702725.1 Porticoccaceae bacterium | reverse complement strand
AAACCCGAGCCCAGTGACAATAGCAGGTGCTGGCTGGGCGTAAACCCAAGGGCCTGACGGGTGTCATTGCGAACAATCCGGTAATCCTCGGGCGCCCGCCGGCTGGGTGAAATGCCGGGCACTAGCGTATGAAATCGCTGATCCGGGGTTCCGTAGTGGCGCTGGTAATAGGGACGTTCCCGGACGGAAACCTCGAGGACATGGGTACCGGCATGGCGACCAAAAACCGATTCTTCGAACGCCAGGTAAGTGCGGGTGCGGGGGCTCAGACGATACCACCAGCCCCGTTTTACCGCCTTTTCGGCAAAACAGGGATCGGCGGCATAATAGGCCTGCAAACCGGGCAATTTGACGAAACCCACCACGAGATCAGCGGGTTTCGCGGCCAATCGTTCCCGGGCCGAGGCCGCCAGCGACGCCATTTTGGCGTGGTTGGCGAAGCCTTTGACGGTCAACAGCTCGACCTCCACCCCGGGGGGCCGGTCACCCTGCCACTCGCGGCACAGAACCCTTACTCCATGGCCCCTGGAAATCGCTTCCTGTGCCATCGCCAGCATATTCCGCTGCTGTCCGCCAAAAGGGAAATAGCGATAGATTACAAAGGCAATATTCAAGGCGCCGCTCTCATTTCAAAGCCGCCGGTTGGGGCAGGCGGTCGAGTGCATCGAGCACCCGCCGGGGAGCGATGTCCTGCAGGCAGCGACCATGGCCCAGGGGACACACCCGCTCGAAGCAGGGCCCGCAGTCAACGGGAATCGACAGAATCTCCACGACGTCGGTTAGCGGCGGGGTAAACCCCGGGGATGTGGCACCGTAAAGGACGACAAGGGGACGCCCCAGGGCGGCGGCGATATGCATTAACCCTGAATCATTGCTTACCACCCGGTCGGCAAGGGCCAGCAGGTCAATTGCCTGACCGAGGCTGGTGCGCCCGGCGAGATCGTGACAGTGGGTCACCTTCCCGGGGTCGAGCCCATCCGCGATGGCCTGGGTAACACCGCGATCATTCGCGGACCCGAACAGCCAGACCTGCCAGCCCCGCTCAATCACCGCCTTTGCCACGTCCCGATAATGCCCCTCGGGCCAGCGCTTCGCAGGGCCAAACTCAGCCCCGGGACAGAGGGCGAGCACCGGTCTATCCACTGCCAGTGAAAGATCCCGAATGGCTGCCTGCTGTTGTTTTGGATCGCTGCGCAGTTCAGGCCGGGGCAGAGGTTCGGGCAACGTCGCATTCGGCTCGAAAGCCAGAGCGGCAAATCGCTCGATCATCAATGGATAGCGTTTTTTGTCCAGTAGGCGAATATCGTTGAGCAAGCCAAACCGCATCTCACCACGCCAGCCGGTACGCAGAGGAATGCCGGCCATTGCCGGGATGAGTACTGACTTGAGGGAATTGGGCAGAACAATCGCCTGCGTATACCGGCGGGTCGAAAGCGCCCTGGCCAACCGCCAACGGGTGCCCAGTGCCAGTCGGCCATGGCCGACGGTCATGGATATGGACGCCGCCACTTCCGGCATGCGCATCAGTATCGGCTCGCTCCAGGGCGGCGCCAACACGTCGATGGGCACATCGGGCGCCTGATTCCGGAGCACCTTGAACAGGCACTGCGCCATCACCATGTCGCCCACCCAGGAAGGGCCCACCACCAGAGTCCGGCGCTCAGACATCAGGAATGGCTCCGGAAGCCGTAACAATGCGGTCTGCAAAAACTGATGATCGTATGCTCCTCCGGTCCCGGGACCTGTCTCAACCAACCTCCCGCGCAGTATACCAATGCCGGGCTCAGGATAGGCGAGGATCATCGGCCGCCGAACCAGAACAGCTGTTCGCACCGTTTCGCGGATTCCAATTCCAGGCCGCGGCGATTACAATCGGGGCTTTTGCCGCGCTGCTGTGTGCAAACCCTTAGCCGTCATGTGAGTAGTCACCTGACCGCGACCCCACCGCTTTGTTGAGGCTCATTTTATGACCGCGTTTGGCACCGTTTTCATGCCTGAAATGGCTATCTCCTGGTTTGATGGCTCCCGGTGGAGCGCTGCCGAGATTGTGCCGAGCGACAGTCTGAAATTGCACCCCGGCGCCCACGTGCTGCACTACTCGAGCACCTGTTTCGAGGGCCTCAAGGCGTTCCGGCACGGCGATGGCTCGATCAAGATCTTCCGCATGGACAAAAACCTGGCGCGCTTTGCCAACAGCAGCCGTCTGCTGTCGCTACCGGAAATCGACGTTGCGGCAACGGAAAAAATGATTATCGACATTGTCCGTCGCTTTGCCGAGGATGTGCCCGAGGTTCCGGGCTCTCTGTATATCCGCCCGACCCACATCGGCACCGATCCGGCCATCGGCAAGGCGGCGGCACCCTCGGTGACTTCCTGCCAATACGTCCTGCTGTCCCCGGTGGGCAATTACTTTTCCGGCAACGGTGACGACGGCCTGCGCCTGTTACTCGAGGAGGACAGCATGCGCTGCGCGCCCCACATGGGCATGATCAAGAGTGGCGGCAATTACGCCAGCGCCCTGGGGCTGATCCTCGAAGCCAAAAAGGCCCACAATGTCGATCAGATCCTGTTCTGCCCCAACGGCGATGTTCAGGAAACCGGCGCCGCGAACTTCCTGCTCATCGATGGCGACACCCTGATCACCAAAGCTCTGGACTCCACCTTCCTGCACGGTATCACCCGGGACTCGATTCTCACCCTCGCCCGTGAGATGGGGATGGATGTCCAGGAGCGCCAACTGACCATTGAGGAATTGCTCGAGCGTGCCGCACGGCCGGACTGCGAAGCGGCGCTTTCGGGCACAGCCGCCGTGCTGACCCCCGTCGGCACCCTGTTGCACAGGGGTAAGGAGCATACCGTTGGCACCGGCAAACTGGGGCCGACCACAGCCAAGTTGAAAAAAGCGCTCAACGACCTTCAATGGGGGCACCGGGAAGACAGCCACGGCTGGCTCACTGCCGTCTGACCTGCAGACGGCGTTTTGTGACTGGCCACCCCGGTTAACGTCCCCCACACAGGGTTCCGTCCGTGCGTTGGCAGCATTATCCCTGGCCAAACACCTCCTGCCAGATGCGGGACACCTCGACGCGATGGTCCTTGGCTTCCTGCCAATAATCGCTACCGGCGCCAATGGTACTGCCCTCCCCCTGCAAGTTCAGGCGATGGCCAAGGCTTCGGAAAAAGATATAGGCCTGCTGCAGTGCCGCGACCCTGTCCGGCGGCAGTAACCCGCAGCCCTCAATGGCATCGAGAATGCGCATATTGTCGGTGTAAACCACCAGGTCCGGGTGGTTACAGGATTCCAGCAGTACGAAGTACTGAACAATAAACTCGATATCGACGATGCCCCCGGTATCCTGCTTGATATGAAACTGTTCGATATCATCCGGGCCGGTCCGCTTCGATCCCAGGTGAGCGCGCATTTTCGCCCGCATTTCGAGCACCTCGTCACGGAGCTCCTCCGCCTCCCGGGCCTGTCGCAGCACACGCTCCCGGATAGCGGTAAAAGCCTTGCCAATCATTTCATTGCCGGCCACGGGTCGGGCCCTTACCAATGCCTGATGCTCCCACGTCCAGGCGCCTTCATGCTGGTATTTTTCAAAGGCGGTGAGGCTGGCAACCAGCATGCCGGAATTACCATTGGGTCTTAATCGCATGTCCACCTCGTAGAGGGCCCCCGACAAGGTATGGGTACTGAGCATGTGAATAATGCGTTGCCCCAGACGCATGAAAAAAGTCGCGTTATCGACACTCCGCTCACCGGTGGTGGCGATGCCGGCATTGGCATTGTGAATGAACACCAGGTCCAGATCGGAACCGTGGCCGAGTTCGATGCCACCCAACTTACCGTAACCCAATACCAGCAAACCCGGATCGGGGTCCGTTTCGCTGGCCCTGCCGGGCCGACCGTGTCGTTCGATCATCCAGTCCCAGGCCAGGTTGAGCACGTGTTCGAGAATCACTTCCGCCAGCCAGGTGAGATTGTCGCTCACCTTCATTAACGGCAGGGCACCATCCACCTCGCAGGCGGTGATGCGCAGTGCATGGGCCCGGCGAAAATAGCGCAGCACTTCCATCTGTGCTTCGAGATCATCCGGCGACAAACGCAGGACCTGCTGGCGCAGATCCTGAGCCATGCTGTCACGATCCGCCGGCGTATAAAGGGCCCGGGGGTCCAGCAATTCATCGAGAAGGGCCGGGAACTGGCCGATCTGCTCGGCAATCCAGCGGCTCGAGCCGCACAGGTGCACCAGCTGACGAAGTGCTTCGGGGTTTTCGATCAGCAGCACCAGGTACGCGCTACGGCGCAACACCCCCTGCACAAAGGGCAGAACGCGTATCAGCGTGTCGCCGCCGCCGGGTTGCTCGNCACAGGCCGCAATCAGCATNGGCATAAAGGCATCCAGGCGACCNCGGGCCCCGGANGCGAGACCGGTTACCGAACGATGGTCCCGCAGGCCAACCAGCGCGTCNGCCACGGTTTCGGGATCGCTGAAACCGAGATCGGCAAGATCCGCGGCCAACGTCGTCCGATCCGCTCCGGAAAGCCACAGCTCACGGGTGCTTGCAAGGTCAGTGCCCTCCGAGTCCTGGGTGACCGGATCACTGGCAATCTCGGCAAATACGCGGTGGACCCGGTCTCGGTGTTCAGCCAGTATCGCAGCGAAGGCATCCCAGCTCTCAAACCCCATAACCACCGCGAGGCTCTCCCGACCCGCTCCATCGGAGGGTAGCTGCTGGCTCTGTTGATCCTTGTATCCCTGGATTCCGTGCTCGGTGTTACGGAGGAATTCATAGGCGCGGATTAGCTGATCGGGGACCCCGTCGGGCAACAGGCCCTCCCGATCCAGCAACGGCAAAATCTCCCGCAGGGCCGGGTTCTGGAAGCGATCATCCTTGCCGCCACGAATCAGCTGAAACGCCTGGGCGATAAATTCCACCTCGCGGATACCCCCGGCGCCCTTCTTGATATCCTGTTCCAGCCCCTGCCGCTTTAGTTCCCGGTTAATCAATGCTTTCATATCCCGCAGGGACTGAATGGCACTGAAATCGATATATTTGCGATAGGTAAAGGGTCGCAAAATGGTCATCAATCGCCGACCCGCCTCGGCATCGCCGGCGACAACCCGGGCCTTGATCATGGCGTAGCGCTCCCAATCCCTGCCCTGGGCCTGGTAGTACTCTTCCATGGCATCAAAATTGAGTGCCAGCGCGCCGCTTTGCCCGTAGGGACGCAGTCGCATATCGACCCGGAACACAAAGCCATCAACGGTTTTATTATCCAGCGCCTGAATCAGTTGCTGACCCAGCTTGACGAAAAACTCCTGATTGCTGAGCTGGCGTCGGCCACCTTCCGTCTGGCCGGCTTCGGGGAATGTGAAAATGAGGTCGATATCCGACGACACATTGAGCTCCCACGCACCCATCTTGCCCATGCCCAGCACCACCAGGGACTGGGGCTGTCCGCTCTCCTTCCCCACAGGCGTACCCATGGTCTCGCACAACCGGGGATAGAGAAAATCAATTGTGCATTGGATACAGGCCTCTGCCAGACGGGTGACGTCGCCGGTGGTTTCCCAGAGGTCCGCCTGGCGGGTGAAATCACGCCAGACAATACGCACCATTTCCCGATTGCGGAACTGGCGCAAGGTTCGGTGCAGGCCCGCCACATCCGTGGCTGACGCCAACAGCTTCTCGAGGCGCGAGCGATAGGCCTGCTCGTCATAGGAGCACTCAAGATCACCGCTGTCGACGAGATCCCGCAGCATCGCCGGTCGAAGCTGACAGGCGTCGGCGACAAACGGACTGCAACCGAAGACCTTGATCAGCCGCTCGGCGAACTCTGTATTCTCAATCTGGGCGAGAAACCACTCGCTGTCGTCGCCGACGGCGTCCAGATAGCGGACAAGGCCATGGCTGGCGGAGGAGGTAACAGTGCTCGGTAGCGCCTGGCCATCCAGCACCGCGACAAGTCTGGGGGGCAAATCAATGTTCATGCTGTGGGGTCACTCGCAACACTTCTTCAACGGAGGTAACGCCCGCCGCCACCTTTTGAGCCCCGTTTAACCGCAGGGTGCGCATCCCTTCTTTCATCGCCCGCAAACGCAACTGCGCGGTATCGCACTGGTCATTGACCAATGCCCGCAATGAATCACCGATGACCATGATCTCGTAAAGGCCGATTCGACCGAGATACCCGGTATTGCGGCAATCCAGGCAACCCACGGGCTGATAGACATGGGACGGCGCCGCGGCCTGCCAGGGGGAGACCAGCTCCTGCCACACATCGGGGTCGACGGTGGTCCTTTCCTTGCATTGCGGGCACAACACCCGGACCAGCCGCTGTGCCATCACGCCATTCAGGGTAACCCGGATCAGGTGCCCCGGCACGCCAAGATCCAGCAAACGGGTAATGGCGGTGGGGGCGTCGTTGGTATGCAGGGTCGACAGCACCAGGTGTCCCGTCAGAGCCGCCTGGGTGGCCATTTCCGCAGTCGCCAGATCGCGGATTTCACCGACCATGATGATGTCCGGGTCCTGGCGCATCAGGGTGCGGATACCGGCGGCAAAATCGAAATCGATGGCCGGGTTGACCTGGGTCTGGTTAAACGCCGCCTCGACCATTTCTATGGGGTCCTCCACCGTACTGACATTGACCGCCTCCGTGGCCAGGTACTTCAGGGTCGAGTAGAGCGTGGTGGTTTTGCCCGAGCCGGTGGGCCCGGTGACCAATACAATGCCATGGGAACGGGACGTCATGGACTGCCACCGTTCATGGTCGCCGCCGGTCAGCCCGAGATCGCCAAAACTGCGCAGTAACACCTCCGGGTCGAAAATCCGCATGACAAGCTTTTCGCCGAAGGCGGTGGGCAGGGTCGACAGCCGCAACTCCACTTCATCCCCGTCGGGGCTTTTCGTCTTGACGCGACCGTCCTGGGGCTTGCGCTTTTCCGCCACGTTCATTCGTGCCAGGATCTTAAGGCGGCTGACCATGGCTGTCATGACCTGCGGCGGCAGCTCATAGACCTGATGCAACACCCCGTCAATGCGAAACCGGATACGCCCCTTGTCCCGGCGGGGCTCCAGATGAATATCGCTGGCCCGCTGGTCGAAGGCATACTGCAACAACCAGTCGACAATGTTGACGATATGCTGGTCCTGGGCGTCGGGATCCTGAAGACCGCCCACCTCGAACAACTGTTCGACATTGGTCAGGGCCGGGCGCGAGGTCCCCATCTGGGCCCGGCCCGCCCCCATCACAGACCGCGACAGGGTATAAAACTCGACGGTGTACTTTTCCACATCCGCGGGATTGGCCACGACGCGCTCTATGGGTTTACGGGTCGCCTGTTCGAGCCCCTCGACCCAGCCCGTGGCGAAGGGCTGCGCCGTGGCGATGACCACCCGGTCCCGGTCCGCGGCAAGGCAAAGGATCTGGTGGCGGCGGGCAAATTCATAGGACATCACGGCGGTGACCGCGGGCACATTAACCCTGAGGGGGTCGATATGCCAAACCGGCAACCCGCTTTTTTCCGCCAGCCAGCGGGTCAGTGTTTCAGCGTCGAGCTTGCGTCCCGGCTGCAAGCGGTTTTCCAGCTGCTGACCGGCGATGTATACCAGCGGATGCATCGCTGACTGCTCGCGACTGCGGTTTTGCCCCAGTATCTGATTGGCGGTCCCTCTATCGAGAAAGCCGTCGGCGGTCAGGTCGGCAAGCACCGAGGCCAGATCCAGGCGCCGATCGGCCTGGGGCGGATGATGGAATGTCATAGCTCCCCCTTTGCGCTCGATTGTAGGGCACAAGCCACTAAAGACAAAGGTGTGCGCAGTGCCGATTGGCTTTTACCGGGACGAAACGTAAACTCCGGGCATGACCATCCAGCAAATGCTCAAGGCCCTGATCGGCACCAACTCCATCAGCAGCATCATTCCCGATATCGACCACGGTAACCGGGACGTTATTGAATTGCTGGCGGTATGGCTGGCCGATCTTGGTTTTCGTGTCGAAATCATGCCCCTTGCGGATCCGCGAAAAGCCAATCTGATTGCCACCCTGGGCAGCGGTCCCGGTGGGCTGGTCCTGGCCGGACACACCGATACGGTGCCCTGTAACGAGAGTCTTTGGCAGTCCAGCCCTTTCGCTCTCACCGAGCGGGACAACCGTTTTTACGGTCTTGGCACGTCGGATATGAAAGGTTTTTTTGCCCTGGTGGTGGAGGCGGTGCGCGCCTGTCGGGGCCAGGCGATGAAGCAGCCATTGATTGTACTCGCCACGGCCGACGAGGAATCCTCAATGGCCGGGGCCAAGGCCCTGGCGGCGGCGGGCAAACCCAGGGCCCGCTATGCGGTCATCGGCGAACCCACCGGTCTCAAGCCCATTCGCAGTCACAAGGGCATCATGATCGAGAAACTGGTCATCGCCGGCCGTTCCGGCCATTCCAGCAATCCGGCGTTGGGCAACAACGCCATGCACAGCCTCAACCGGGTACTGACGGAACTGATGGCTATCCGCGAGGAGCTGAAGAACACCTACCAAAACCCCCTTTTTGCCGTCGACTATCCCACCCTGAACCTCGGTTGTGTCCACGGCGGCGATAACTTCAACCGCATCTGCGGTAACTGTGAGCTGGGCTTCGAGATTCGCCCGTTGCCGGGCATGGACATGGCGGAGCTTCAGTCACTGCTGGAACGCCGGCTGCTGCCCCTGGGCGAGCCGGACGGCACGCCCATTGAACTCAGCCATTACGCGGTACCGGCGTTTTCCGCGCCGGACAACAGCGACCTGGTGCGCGAGTGCGAAAAGCTGACCGGCCACGGGGCAGAAGCTGTCGCCTTTGCCACGGAAGCCGCTTACCTGACGGAACTCGGTATGGACGTTGTCGTGATGGGACCGGGGGATATCGACCAGGCCCATCAACCGGACGAGTACCTGGGCCTTGAACGTATCAACCCCATGGTGGACACCCTGAAGCGCCTGATCGGCCGTTACTGTATTGCACCTGACCCGGTCCCGGTTGCCCCTAGGGCACAGTGAGCACGATCTTGCCAAACTGGCGGTTCGCCTCCATGTAACGGTGCGCGTCAATGGCCTCGTCCAGATGAAAGACGCGGTCGATCACCGGCGACAGCAGCCCCTTGCGCAACCCGTTATCGAGAAATGCCCTGGCAGCCGGCAACTCCTCGGGGCGATTGATAAAGTCGAGCCGGTAGACGGTCATCGTCAGCAGGTTCTCAAACGCCGCCTGCACCGGGAACGGTGTGATAGCAGGGGCCATAACGCCATAGAGCACATAGGTTCCCCGCCCCCTCAGGGATTTGGCGAGGGTCTGCGTCTGTTCGCCGCCGACCGGGTCGAATACCACGCGGGCACCGCTGCCCGCGGTAAAGGCAAGAATTTTTTCGGCTAGCTGGTCATCACTGGCCAGGAACACCTCTGCGGCTCCCGCTGCCCGCAGACGCTCCACCTTGTCTTCACTCCGGGTCAGTGCGATGGGGGTTGCGCCGACAAGATTGGCGATTTGAATGGCGGCGATACCGACACTGCTGGATGCGGCCGGCAACACCACCGCGTCCCCGGCCATCAGGTGGCCCGTTTGGATCAAGCCGCCGTAGGCGGTAAACGCGCTGGCCCAGAAGGCGGCGTTTTCAAGCGCCGATAGCCCCTGGAAAGCTGGCATTAACCGGTCTTCGGCGACCAGTATCTGCTCCGCGTAGGTGCCCCGCTCGGGATTCATGTGCGGCACCACGACCACCGCGTCGCCGGGGGCAAAAGCGGTGACCCCCTCACCGACCACCTCGACCACACCGGCGGCCTCGGCGCCGTTGCAGGCGGGCACCGGTGGTTTCATGGGGTGAAGTCCGGAGCGAAAAATCAGGTCTGAGCGATTCATACCGATGGCCTGGACCCGAACCCGCACATCGCCAGGTCCCGGGTTCGGGGGATCGATATCCTCCAGTCGCTGCACCTCGGCACCGCCCGGCTGGTAAAAACGTATGATTTTGCTCATAGTAGATGCCTTGTTATTGGATTGGTTGCCGGTCAGGCCCCTTCATGGCAGGAAGTCTCCCGATCTCCTGCCAGAACCCGGTCACCAGTGAAAAGTGAGTTTGAGCACCCATGGTGGATCACGTCAAATTTTTTCGGCAAACCAGTCCCTACATCAACATGCACCGGGGCAAGACCTTCGTTATCGCCATCAGCGGCGACGGCGTCATGCATGGAAATTTCCCCCATGTCATCCAGGATATTGCCCTGCTTCATTCCCTGGGCATTCGTATTGTCCTGGTTCACGGCACCCGCCCGCAAATCGAACAGCGGCTGGCGGAGCACGACATTCGCCCGCAATTCCAGGGCCAGACCCGGATTACCGACACCCGCGCCATGGACTGTGTCAAAGAAGCTGTGGGCCATACCCGGGTCGACATAGAGGGGTTGCTGTCCATGGGGCTGGCGAACTCACCCATGCACGGTGCCCGTATCCGCGTTATCGGCGGCAACTTCATCACCGCCAGGCCCGTTGGCGTGCGCGATGGCATTGACTTCCATCACACCGGCGAAGTGCGCAAGATCGACCGCGCCGGCATCGAGCGGCAACTGAATGATGGTGCCATGGTACTGCTCTCCTCCCTCGGCTATTCCGCCACCGGCGAGGCGTTCAATCTCACCTTCGAGGAGGTCGCCACAAAAACAGCGACCGCCCTGTCAGCGGAAAAACTGGTATTTTTCTGTGGCTCAAGGGGGATTAACAATAGTGCCGGCGAGCTGCGGCGCATGATTTCCCTCCCGGAGGTGGAGAACTGCCTCAGTGAACTCGATGACATGGGCTTGAGAAATCTGCTGAAGGCCGGCCATCTGGCATGCCAGGGCGGAGTACCCCGGTGCCACTACATCAGTTACGAACGGGATGGCGCACTGCTCAACGAGTTATTTACACGGGACGGCGAAGGTACACTACTGTTGCACGATGGCAACCTGATCGTCCGCAGTGCCGGTATTGAAGACATCCCGGGACTGCTCGATATTATTGGCCCACTGGAAGAAACAGGTGTTCTGGTCAAGCGTTCCCGGGAACTGCTGGAGACGGAGATCAGCCGCTTCAGGCTGGTCGTCGACGCCGAGCAGGTCATTGTTGCCTGTGCCGCCCTGTATCCCTTTGCCGACCACAAATCGGCGGAACTCGCCTGTGTCGCCACCCACACCGATTATCGCAACCGGGGACTGGCCTCCCGGTTGCTCAACGATATCGAAAGCCAGGCAAAGCATCAGGGACTTGAACAGTTATTTGTGCTCACCACGCAAACTGCGCACTGGTTTCTCGAACACGGCTTTGTTTCCGCGGATCTTTCAGCACTGCCCGCAGAGAGAAAGGAGCTGTACAACTTTCAGCGCAATTCAAAGATCTTCGTCAAACAGTTGTAGGCGTGGTTTTGCCCAGCCTATGGGCCTGATCAAGAAAGGCAATTGGTCTGCCTTTGCGGGTCGTTTATGATTTTGCTACTAACAGCTGAGAGGAAAGTACATGAAGTCGTTACTCGTCTGCGGCGCCATTGCCGCCACCCTACTCGCCGGTTCGCCCGTTTTCGCCGGCGATATTGAAGCAGGCAAGGCGAAGGCCGCTGTCTGCGCCGCCTGCCATGGCCCCCAGGGCATCAGTCAGATGGATCTCTGGCCCAATCTCGCCGGTCAGAAAAAAGGCTATTTGATCAAGCAAATGCGGGCGTTCCGGGACGGCACCCGAAACGAGCCTTCCATGTCACCCATGGCGGCGCCGCTCAGCGATGCGGATATTGAAAACCTGGCGGAATACTACAGCTCCCTCAAGTGATGGCAAGGAACCTGGCGGGGGAGCTGAATTCGCTCCTTTCAGCCAGCCAGCCCGGCCACCAGTTGCTCCACCTTTTCCAGTCGTGGCACCTGAGCGGAAACCTCACCGACATTCGCTTTCAGGTAAATCCAGTCATCGTCCCCTTCGCTCAGGTCGTGCTCACCGCTGACCTGAATGGAATGGGGCATTTCCTGAAGCAGCAGCCCATAGAAGCCCGTACCCGCCGCCGCACTGATCGCGTTGATAACGGCAATGCGATAACCGCCCCCGAGGGGGGGACGCGATGCACCCACACAGGCTTCGTAGGAGAGCAGGGGCAACCGCTGGCCCCGCCAATGGAACCAACCATATACGGGCCCACCGGTTTCAGCGACCTGCAGCGCTTCGGTACTGTTGATCACTTCCGCGATAACGGTTATCGGTACCAGCAGCTTGCGATCCGACAAGCTGAGAAGAAGGCAGCTGAGGCGACCCGGTAACTCTATTGCAGACGCACTGGCCATATATTTTCCTCCGCACTGCACGCCGGTGTCTGCCACCAACGCCAATGATACTTTGGCTGTAAAACGACCTAGCTCACCGCCGCGCGGTTGAGCAGTTCATCGAGGGTATTGAGCAACACGTCTTCCTGATAGGGCTTGCCCAGATAACGATTGACCCCCATGGACAAGGCGCGCTGGCGATGCTTGCTCCCGGTTCTGGAGGTAATCATCACGATGGGCATATCCTTCAGTCGCTGGGTGGAACGCACCAGGCGGGCCACCTCAAAACCGTCCATCCGGGGCATCTCGATATCCAGCAACATGGCGTCAGGCGTATTGTCCTGGAGCATGCGCATGGCATCGACGCCATCCTTGGCGGTAATCACCCGGAAACCCTGCCGCTCCAAAGCCCTGCCTGTGACCTTGCGCACCGTCACCGAATCATCGACCACCATGATAGTGGGGATACCATTGGTTTGAACTTCTATCTTCTCTTCCAGCGGCGGCAACACCAGGGACTCGTCTGGATGCCGCAGTAGCGCCTGCGGATCGAGAATCACCACCACCCGGCCGTCGCCCAGTACCGTTGCGCCGGAAAGGCCTGGCACCATGTTGAATTGCTTGCCGAGGGACTTCACCACCACCTCCTGGCTGCCGATTAACCCGTCTACCTGCAGCGCAAAATAACGCCCTTCGCTGCGAACCAACAACACCGGCAACTGGTCAAGTGCGGTATCGAGCGTAGGCCGCCATTCGGTGGACAGGAGCGTACCCAGATAACGCACGGAATAATCCTCGTCACCGTATTGAAAACGCTCTTCGGGATGGTGGTAGAAATGCCTCAACTGCTCGCGCCCTATTCGCGTCACCCCGGTGATGGAACTCAAGGCAATGGCATATAAATCCTCGCCGACTTCAATCATCAACGCCCGGTTCACCGACACCGTAAACGGCAGGCGAACCGTGAATTCCGTACCCGCGCCACGGTGGCTCACAATGGATATAGCGCCGCCGAGCATCCGCACATCGCTGTTGACGGCATCCATACCGACCCCCCTGCCGGAAATCTGGGTCACCTCCGCAGAGGTGGAAAACCCCGGGGTAAAGATGAACTGCTGAAGCTCGTTGTCGGAAAGGTTGGCCTGCTCGGAGATCAGTCCCTGTGCCAGCGCTTTGCGGCGGATGGCATCGACATCCAACCCCCGGCCGTCGTCGGCGAGGCGGATCAAAACATCGGCGCCCTCGCGAGCGAAACTGAGCGATAGCGTTCCCTGTGCCGGCTTGCCCGATTGTTCACGCTCCGATGCCGGCTCAATGCCATGATCAATGGCGTTCCGGACCATGTGCTCGAGGGCAGGCACGATGCGCTCCATCACAGTGCGATCCATTTCCCCGTCGACACTCTCCAGTTTCAGCGCCACATCCTTGCCGACGCTGGCGGCAACCTGACGGACAATTCGCCGGATGCGGGGTACCAGGCGGGAAAACGGGACCATGCGGGTGCGCATGAGTCCTTCCTGGAGGTCCGTATTGATACGGGACTGCTGGACGAGCAGGGATTCCGCGCTCCTGGCATTCTCCAGCAGGGTTTCACGAAGGTCCTGAAGATCCGATGAGGATTCGAGAAGCCCCCGGGACAATTGTTGCAGGAGCGAATAGCGGTCCATTTCCAACGGATCGAATCCCTCGGACGACTCCGACGCTTCGATCTGTTCCCGGCGAAACATGACCTGAGCGTCGGTTTCGATGCCAAGCAACCTGACCTGATCCTGGATACGACGGATGGCGGCACCCATCTCGTCGAGGGAAAACATGAACTGACTGATCTGCTGCTCGACCTGGCTGCGGGAAATACTCGTCTCGCCGGCCAGATTCACCAGGGTCTCGAGGACCGGCGCAGTGACGCGAACCATCTCCTGGGATTCACTTTCTTCACCCCCGGATTGGTTACCGGAAGGTGCGGGCTCCAAGCCACGGTAGGTACCGGTAAAAGGAATTATCTGGGCTCCGGCCTGCGTTTCGATACCGACGGGTTCAGCACTGATCTCCGGCTCCGCCGCCTCAGTCGCCACTTTCGGGCCCCGGCCGGCCGTACGATGGGCCTGCCGCACCGCGTCCACGCCCTCAACCAGAAGATCGAAACCGCCCAGAAGCTCGGCGAGAGAGGTGTTGTCACCCCCGGCTATTGCCTTCTCGCTGGCGATGACCCGGGTTTCGAGGTCGTGACTGATATCCCCGAGGCGGTTTAGCACCGCCATTCTCGCCCCGCCCTTGAACGTATGCAGGGCGCGCTTGATCGCATCGGGGTGTTGGCTGCTTTTCGGCGCTTCACGCCAGCGCTGGAAGCCCTGCTCCAGGGTCTCGAGCAGTTCATCGGCCTCCCCGAGAAACAACTCGAGAATCTCCCAGTCAGGTTCTTCGGGAAGCCAGTCAACTGGTTCTTCCGCGTCATTGTCGATCGGCTCGGATCGGTCACCTTCGGTGACAGCGGTCTCGCCGTCGAGGGTCAATGCACTGACCAGCTTCGCCGGCACAGGCATTACCTCCTGATGTGCGGCAAGGGCATCAATCATGTCGAGCAATGCCTCGTGCCCGGTACTCAGATTGGCAACCAACTCGGCAGTGGGTGACCCGTCGAGACTGCCATACAAGGATGACAACAACGCCGACAATTTCACCAGCGGCGGCACACCGGCCCGGCCGGCGGCGGCGATCAAGCTGTCCAGTTCCGCCTGCAGTTGCGACACTGCCACCGGATCCCATGCCCCAGAACCCAGTGCGGCCCGAAGTATCTCATCCGCGTCGAGCACAGCCTCCAGTCCATTGGCCATCAAATCGTGAAGCGCCGACGGATCAGTTACCGTGTCGGGCTTCTCTTGCCCCATATGGGGAGCAATGAACTGCTCGCGGACACTGCTCAGGTGTGAAAGGAAGGCGGAGTAGTCGACCTCGATAATGTCGCTATCGGCCCCTGAAATATACCGCTGGCTGATTTCTATGGCCTCTTCGAGAAGGTCCAGTACCGGGCTCTCTGCCGGTATCTGAAAATTCAGCAATTCCCGTACGAAACCTTCCAGAGGCGCCATGACGTCTGCAAATGTCGTCAAACCCGCCATGTAGGCACTGCCCTTCAGGGTGTGCAACGCGCTTTGCAAAGCCGGCGTAGGAGGCTCATAAAACGGCGCCTTTTTGCGCTGACTTTGAACAAATTTCAACAGTATTTTGAGATGACCCTGGACCTCGCCGGCAAAGATAGCCCACAGTTCCTGATCGTTCTCCTGACCGGGCGCACCGCCGTCACCGGCGGATGGCTGTCTCAGCGACGTCAACAGACCTGTGTCGTTGTTGGCGATAGCCCCGGCCAGTTCCCGTAACCCCGCAACCCTGTCGCCATCGACAGCGTGGTTGTCCCGCTCGAAGTCCGCAAGCATTTCCGGCAACAGTGCGACAGCATCCGTGACGCACTCCTGTAACGTTTTCCCAGACTCAATCCGCCCCTCGATAAGGCGGTTCAGCATGTTTTCAATAGCCCAGGCAAACTCTCCAATCTGGTTTGCACCGACCATACGACCACTGCCCTTGAGGGTATGAAACGCCCGGCGCATTTCGACCAGCGCTTCGCTATCGTCATTGTCTTGCAGCCAGCGGGGTACGACAGCATGCAGGGCGTCGAGGACTTCGTGGGCCTCTTCGAGAAACACTTCCCTGATCTCCGGATCAATCATATCGTTGTCCATGTTTCTTATCTCCTTCGCCTCTTTCGTTACAGGGGCGGGTTTTTCCGCTTGTGTCGACACAGGGTCAGTTTCACCGACGGCTGGTCCGCATTCGACTTCGGGCTCATCAGGAGCATTTGGTGAACGGTAGCCAAGGGCATCCAGACAGCGCTCCGCGCGCATCAACAGTGGCGCTGCCATGTCGACGCCAAAATCCTGGCAAAGCACCAGGTGATCCTCGAGGCAGGTTATAGATTCCGCCAGCCGGTCGAGTTCCGACCATGGCGGATCGCTGTCGCTAGCGGTGATTCGCTCGCACAGATATGTCGACAGGGCGAAAAGAAGGCCGGCGCAACGCCCCCAACCAACAAATTGCAGAACCCGCGCGAGCCGCTCGACGTATTCTGGCGCACCATCCAGGAAGGCAGGATCCCTTTTCGCCCGGCAATAGGCGGACAACGAATGCTTGACCTTTCCGATGTCATCCCCAACCGATGCCAAGACACTGGCCATCGCCATGCTCAGTTCACCTTTCGGAACCGGAGATTCACCAAAGGGTGCGGGTAACAATGACGATGGTATCTGCCACTCATGGAGTGTGCTCTCCAGCACCAGCAGTTTTTCGATCAGTTCTTCGAAAGAGGCCGGCGACGGCTCGGAGGCCAGCATTGACACCGCATATTCACGCAAAGCCGATGCCTGGTGCGATAACTGGTAATCGAACACCGGCGACAATAGTGCGGCGATTTTGAGCAGATGGTCCTCGAGTATCGTCAATGTGCCGGGTTGACGAGGATGAATACCCAGATATTCCGCGATGAGCTCACGACTTGAATCGAGCTCCTGATGGAGCTTTACCACCAACTGCCGCCGCTGCTCGCGACCCAACAGGGGGTTTCGTCCCGCCGGCAGCGGCAGCAATGACAGGTCGAAATTTTCCAGAACAGCCTTCGCCTTCGGGGAATCGGACCGGGACAGCGCGACATAGTAGAGAAGGTTTTTCAACAAGCCCTCGGGGAGCTCTGGCTCGCCATTGATCAGTCCGCGGATCGCCCGATCGAGTTCCCGGATGATACTTTTACTGGCCAGTGTCCAGGGAATATCGCTTTGTATAAGCGCTTCAATATAGGCCCCGGCGACCCGCCACAAGAGAGACAGGGTGGAACCCTGGCACAGGGTTTCAAGATACTGGAATACTTTTTCGACCACCGCCAGGTCGTCGTTCCCGGCATCCGCTTCCGTCGACCTGAGCAGCGCAGAACCGTAGTTATGGCCAAGCTTCTCGAGTCGTCGGCGGGCATGAGCATCATCGCAAACGGCACTGAAATCACCCGCCACTACCGGGCTTATATCGGGCATACCGGTGATATTTTCAGTGACGAGGGGCTGTCCTCTCAGTGCCCGAATGTCATTGCGCAGAGGGATGAGCAGCGCCTCTTCGTCGGTGCCTCCGGCAATCAGACAATCCAGATAGGCCGTCAACACAGTAATCGCCTGTGACAGCACGGCACTGGCATCGCCGACTGAATCACCACCCAGAACGATCACGTCCTCAATGGCTTTCTCCATATCGATGACCAGCTCGCTACCTGCCGGGCACTCGCCGAGCATCAGGGCTCCTCCAACCTGATGCAGATGACCTAAACAGTCCAACAGCTGATTTGCACCACCACATCGACGATAATGATCGAGGTCGTCTTGCGCCATCGACAGGCTGGACTGGATTTCCCCCAGTAACCAGCCAAGTCCCTGCATGCGTCGTTGCTGATGCACCCGATCACCCGCTCAGTGCTTCAGAGATCATGAACGCCAATTGAATGTGAGGGGAAAAGCCGGGCTTCGCCAACAATACCAATCGGTAGCGAGTCACCCGTCGCATCACCTATCACTCAAAAGCGGCATTATCAGCCACGGCGTTCTTCCACCTCAGGTTCATCGATACTGAACTCGTCGAGGTCGACGGAAACCATGTCGGTATCCATAGAGGCTGATTGTGTCGCCGACTCGGCCTCGTCCAAGGTCAACTCCCGGTCGCTGTTCGATTCCGCTTCGCGATCAGCACCGGCGACCCGGGCCATGTCCTCCTCAAGTTCCGCCTGCATCGGACCAGCGGCAACCTGGTCGGCTGTTTCCCGATCGGGTGCCGGATCGGCGACATCCCTGCCGGGGAAGACATGGGACTTCAGTTCTTCCTCCAGATCCGGCCCGGCACGGACTGCATCGGGTCGCGGGTCGGTTTCATCCTCCATCTCATCCTCGACGTCGGATGCTCCCATTGCGGTGTCACCCAGGGCATCCTGCAGAATGAGGCTGGAGGCTTCAGTGGTGGCGAAGGCAGTCAGATTGCCGGGCAACTTGAAGCCGGCCACCGATTCGCGCAATTCGACTGCCATCTCCGCCAGCTCACCGATGGATTCGGCCGTACTGTTGGTGGCGGCAGTCGTCTGAGAGGTAATGCCCTGAATAACACTCATGGTGCGCGAAATCTGACCGGCGCTGGCGGCCTGGTGTTTCGCAGCGGTGGAAATGTCCTGGATCAATTGTGCCAGCGACGTCGAGACGGTCTGAATTTCGTCCAGGGCCGAACCCGCGTCGTGGGCCAGCTGGGCACCTTTTACCACCTCGGAGGTAGTCTGCTCCATGGAGGTGACCGCTTCGTGGGTATCGGTCTGGATCGCCTTGACCAGGCTGGCCACCTGCTTGGCGGCACCCGCGGAGCGTTCCGCCAGCCGCTGCACTTCGTCGGCAACAACCGCAAAACCGCGGCCCGCATCACCGGCCATTGATGCCTGAATCGCGGCGTTCAATGCCAGGATATTGGTCTGATCGGCAATATCCGAAATCAGCGACACGATATCGCCAATTTCCTGCGAGCTCTCACCCAGACGCTTGATGCGCTTGGAGGTGTCCTGGATCTGTTCTCGAATGGTATCCATGCCCATGATATTGCCTTGGACAACATCAGACCCCTTGGTGGCGATCGACACGGAGCGCTGGGCCACCGAAGCAGACTCGGAAGCATTGGCCGATACCTTGTCGATTGTGATCGCCATATCGTTGACGGCTTCAGAGGCCTCGGCAATCTCACCCGCCTGGTGACGGGAAGACTCGGCCAGTTGCAATGCAGTGGCACGGGTTTCGTTTGCGGCGGCCGACACGTTCTCGGCGGTATCCTGAATTCGCGCCACCAGATCCCGAAGCTGGATAATGGCGAAGTTGATGGCGTCGGCAATTGCGCCGGTAAAATCTTCTGTGACTGTCGCTTCGGCGGTCAGGTCACCGTCGCCAAGGCCCTCGATTTCGTCCAGCAGGCGGAGAATCGCCTGTTGGTTTTTTTCATTGGCCTCGGCGGTTTCCTGCAAGCTTCGACGGGTACTGGCGTATACCAGCAGACCGATAATGGCGAGCAAAATCGCGGCGATAATACCGGCCACCAGTGCCGAGCCATTAGACAGGGTCCTGTGGGCGGGCAGGCCGGTAATTTCATCGGAGAGCCCTGCACCGGCCTCCAACAGCTCGGGTGTTTTATCCAGAATGGTATCGGTTGCCTGGCGCGCCCGGAACAGGGCCGGGGTGGCATCAAATATCTCCTGAATCGAGTTGCTGACAAACTCAAACTGGCTGGCAATTTCTTCAAGGCTATTGCGGGCACGGGTGTCCGTCACACGACTGATACCCAGAGCCACATCGCCGCTTCTCATTCCTTCCAGAACCCGGCCAAAAAGGTTGGCGTCGCGGTTGAACTGGTCGGCCGCGGATTCGGCATCTTCCCCACCGGCCAGCATCTTGTCGACATTGCGGCCGATACGTTCGGCACGCCAGGATTGGGCCTGGGCCACGGCCACCTGATCAGCAGGGGCACGGCGGTCGAGCAGGGTTTCGACCACCTGGGTGTGCTCTTCCTGCAACCGCGGCAGACGCTCATTCAGGGTATTGACCACCTGGTGCAGAAAGATGATGGTTTCCTTGTCGCCGAGAATCAGCTCTCCCTGCCGACGGATATCTTCCAGAACGTCCTCATAACGCGCCAGCGCCTGATCGGGCAACTCGGTTCCGGACGCTTTGAGCTGATCCCAGGAAGAGGACATCTGACTGAGCACGCCCTCGAGCTCGCCAAACGCCTCCGCTTCGCCGTCAGTGGCGTCCCGCGACAATCCGGAAACCCGGTAGGACAACGCGCGCAATTCGGATACAAGGTCCAGATTGTTGCGATCTCTCGCCGCATCAATGAACACCACAACCAGGTTAAACACCACAAATATCACCAGAGCGATAAATGCAATTGACAGAATAAACACCGGCTTACGGTTACTGAGTTTGTTGGTTCCTTTCGTCATGTCTCTCTCCCGGCATGTAGCTGCCGCTATTTTTTTGTGGTTCGCGGCTCAGGCCGCCACCGCCTGGAAGTCGCTGCTCATCAACAGCGCTTCCGGACGAAATAATGACCAGCACTCACCCTCGCTGAAAAATGTACCGGAAACAAACGGGGCCAGGGGAACCGGGATTTTATCGCGCCGGGATTCCGAGTAGGCATCGACACGAAAATGCTTCATCCCGGCGACGTCATCCACGATCAGGCCGGCACTGACACCGTCCCGCTCGACCATGATTACCCGCTGGCGTTTGGGGGCCGCACAGAGCTTGCCCCCTAAAAAAGCGGCAAAATCAACGATTGTCGTCAGCTTTCCGCGCACATTGGCGACGCCTTTGACCCAGGGCTTCACCCGGGGCAGACGAGTACAGTGAGGTACCTCAAATAACTCACTCACCTCTTCGAGAATCACTGCGACGGGGGCATTGAGCAGATGGAAACAAAGCACAGTCCGGGTGGGTATCACCTCCCGCTGTGCCGGCAAGGGAAGCCCCTTTTCACCGTAGCGCCGGGACATTTCAACCAGCAGGGCGTAGCCATCAACGGTGTTGGATGTCGCCATGATCTGCTCCTGTGCTGTCAGACAAGTTCACCGATCGTGTTTAACAGCTGTTGCTCGGTAACCGGCTTGGTGAGGTAGGCTTTCGCACCCTGACGGGTTCCCCACATACGATCGGTTTCCTGGTCTTTGGTCGTGACCATCACTACCGGGATATGGCTGGTATCCTTGTTTTTAGTCAACTGCCTTGTGGCCTGAAAGCCATTCATACCCGGCATCACAATATCCATCAGAATAACATCCGGCATCTCACGCTTGGCCAGTGAGACACCCAACTCGCCGGACTGGGCAACGATAACCTGATGTCCATGCTTGGCGAGGATATTCGTGAGCTTGTGGACCTCAGTGGGGGAATCGTCCACGATGAGAATTTTCGGCATTGAGCTTCCTTCTTGTAATCACCTGTTTTCATTAACAAACAGCGAAGCCGCCAGCAATGTCACTGCGGCTCGGCGCCAACATCTCTGCCGGAGTGCCTGGCCAGCGCATCGAACAATTCACTTTTGCTGAAGGGTTTTGTGAGATAGTCATCCGCACCCACTATGCGCCCCTTGGCCTTGTCAAAAAGGCCGTCCTTACTCGACAGCATTATTACCGGAGTAGACTGAAACTGGCTGTTGTTCTTGATCAGGGCGCAGGTCTGATAGCCGTCGAGACGCGGCATCATGATGTCGACAAAAATGACGTCGGGCTCGTTATCGGCAATTTTTGCCAGCGAATCAAAACCATCGGTCGCGGTGACAACCTGGCAGCCCGCCTTCGACAGCAACGTTTCCGCTGTCTTGCGAATCGTATTGCTATCGTCGATGACCATTACCTTGAGTCCGTCGAGGCTCGTTTCCATCAGATTTTCACCGCCTTGCTCGTTATTCAGGATGCGCATATTCAACCAACCACAAAGGTTGTAACACAATGTCAAGTCAACTTCTATGACTGGCTCGTACCCCACTGAAATACTGGGACAAATGTATCAGGATAACTGCGCCATGATCTTGATGGAATGAATGTTATGCTTAACCATAACCAACCAGATTCCTTTCTATGGACACAGACAATATGACCTACGCAATAGGCGTGGTTATGGACCCGATCCAGGCCATCAGTTTCAAGAAAGACACCACCCTCGCCCTCATGCTTGCAGCGGAGGAAATGGGCTGGCACCTCTACTATATGGAGCAGAAGGACCTTTACCTCGATGGCGGCAAAGCCATGGCGACAATGGCGCCGCTCAAGGTCTTTGACTCGCCGGATTTGTGGTTCGAAATGGGCGCCCCGGAGGCCAGGCCCCTGACGACCCTGGACGCCGTCTTGATGCGCAAAGATCCGCCCTTCGACAGCGAGTACATCTACTCCACCTATATCCTGGAGACGGCCGAGCGGGACGGCGTACTCATCGTCAACAAGCCCCAGAGCCTTCGCGACTGCAACGAGAAGGTATTTGCCACCCAGTTCAGTCAATTCACCCCGCCCCTGCTGGTCAGCCGCGACCCCGCCAAGCTACGCAACTTCCATGCCGTTCAGGGCAATGTTATCTATAAGCCCCTGGACGGCATGGGCGGTTCGGCAATCTTTCACGTTAAGCCCGGCGACTCGAACCTGAGCGTCATTATCGAAACGCTGACGGCCCATGGCACAAAAACCATCATGGCGCAGCAATACATTCCGGAAATCACCGCCGGGGACAAGCGCATTTTGGTGGTTGACGGCGAGCCAATATCGTTTTGCCTGGCACGGATTCCCGCTGCCGGGGAAAGTCGCGGTAATCTCGCCGCCGGCGGTAGAGGTGTGGTGCAGGCGCTGAGCGAACGGGACTGGGAAATCGCCGATACCGTTGGCCCGGTACTGAAAGACAAAGGTATCCTGTTCGCCGGGCTGGATGTCATCGGCGACTATCTCACCGAGATCAATGTCACCAGCCCCACCTGTGTCCGGGAAATCGACAGGGAACGACAGATCGGCATCGGACACCGGCTGATGACGGCAATCGCCCGGCGCCTCCAGTGATTTTTTTCTCCCCTGCAATGGACCGCCCGTACGGGGAGCCAGGCCTGCAGCTGCCGCTTGCGGTGGCGATCCTTTTCCACCTGATACTGCTATTCGGTATAGGGTTGGCCCTGAGCAACCAACCTGATCGCACCCCGCAACTGGACATCACCCTGGTTCGCAAAGCCAGTTCAGAGCCGGACAACGAAGCCGAGTTCATTGCGCAACAGTCACAAACCGGCAGTGGTAACACTGATAGCGAGAACCGGCTGACGACCGATCGCCTCGCCGAACTGGCGGCGCGCAAGCTGAACGAGACATCGCCTCTGGCCGAGTCCGCCCAAAAACAGGGCGATCCGGCCGAGAAATCCGCCCAGTGGCTGACCAGCGACAGCGACCGCGGCCCGGCGCCGAAGATCAGCAAACCGGGTGATACAGCACTACAGAGTCTGCAACTGCAACGGGAAATTGCCAGTCTGCAGGCCAGACTTGACACCCAGAAAGCGGCCTACAGCAAGATCCCGAGAACCCTGGTCCTCACCGCGATGAGTGCCAAGGCGTCCGATCAGGCAGATTATCTCTATCAATGGGTTCAATGGGTGGAAAAAATCGGCAACGAGAACTACCCCGAAGAAGCGCGACGCAACGCGCTTTTCGGTGAGTTACAGCTGCTGGTTGCGATCGGCCGGGACGGCAATGTCGAGGGTGTCGAGATCCTGAAAAGCTCCGGGATACGGGTGCTGGATCAGGCGGCAATCCGGATTGTTCGTCTGGCCTCACCCTTTGCGCCGATCCCCAAAGCCCTGTCCGTAGAACGGCTGGAGGTGATTCGCACCTGGCGTTTTAGCCCTGACAATCTGTTTGACACCGACGTTGAATAACGGCCTTCCGGCGGACACCGCAACCTTGTAATTGCGTGCTTTCACCCCAATACTGAAGGGAGCGAAAGGTTTCACTCTGGACTGTCCCGTCACCGGAGAAACACATGTCAGCGCAAAAATTTACCAGCTTGAAAAATCACTTTCTTCTCGCCATGCCCGGTCTTCAGGACCCCAATTTCACTCAGGCTGTGATCTACATTTGCGAACACAGCGAAGAGGGGGCAATGGGTCTGGCCATTAATCATCCTATCGATGTACCGATGAGCCGGGTTTTCGAGGAAATGCAACTCGCCTACCCTTCCCGGCTCGGCAAAAGGCCCTTGCTTTGCGGCGGCCCGGTTCAGCGTGAGCGCGGCTTTATCCTGCACAAGACCTCTGCCGGACACTGGGAATCGACCATGGAAATTTCCCCGGACGTCAGCATTACCGCTTCCCGGGACATACTCTGCGATATCGCCAGCGAAAAAGGCCCCGAGGACAGCTACATCACCCTGGGCTACGCGGGCTGGGGCCCGGGGCAACTGGAAGAGGAACTGGCCAACAACAGCTGGCTGACCATACCCGCTGATCCCGACATCATCTTTTCCATACCGTTTGACCAGCGAGCCCGCGCCACTGCCGCCAAGATCGGTGTCGACATCGACCGCCTGAGTTCCCAGGCCGGCCATGCCTGAGGGAAATGGAATCACCTCGGCTCTGGTTTTCGATTACGGACTCCGCCAAATCGGTATCGCCACAGGCAACAAGCTCAGCGGGGCGACACCGAGGGGGATACTGCGTGCCCGCGACGGGCAGCCAGACTGGGAAATCGTCCGGCAGTTGATCGATGAGTGGCGGCCCGACATCGTGCTTGTCGGGCTGCCGCTCAACATGGACGGCACAGGAAGTGAACTGAGCGCACGGGCACGAAAATTTGCCCGTCGACTACACGGCCGTTTCGGCGTCGCCGTGAAGATGGTTGACGAACGGCTTTCGACCCGGGAGGCCAAATCCCGCGTCGGCCCACGGGACAGTTACCGTGAGGACCCCATCGATGACCTTGCCGCCCAAATCATACTCGAGGGCTGGCTCACAGACCCATCAATCGCCGTCGACCCCTGAAATGCGAGCCTAGTAACAAAACTCGCCCGGCGACAACAATGGCTCAGGGCCTGAAAAAATTCTGGCCGGGATCCTCTTCCGACACCAGCAGATCGTCGGTGGAACCCTCCAGCTTGTTGGTGTCGGTCTCGTTTTGGAGCTTGATCAGAAGCCGCAGATCGTTTTTCGAATCCGCCGACGCCAGGGCATCCTCGTAACTGATAATACCCTCGTTGTAGAGATCGTAAAGCGCCTGGTCGAAGGTTTGCATGCCCTGCTCCCGGGACCTCGTCATCAACTCTTTCAGCTTGTGGACCTCGCCCTTGCGGATCAGATCGGAGACCAGTGGCGTATTGATTAATATTTCGATTGCCGCCCGACGCCCCTTGCCATCGATAGTGGGAATCAATTGCTGGGCGATCATCGCCCGCAGGTTTAACGACAGATCCATCCACAGCTGGGTATGACGTTCAGCGGGGAAAAAGTGCTGTATACGGTCCAGCGCCTGGTTGGCGTTGTTGGCGTGTAGCGTCGCCAGCACCAGGTGCCCCGTTTCGGCAAAGGTGATGGCGTGCTCCATGGTTTCCCGGGTCCGGATCTCGCCGATCAGAATCACATCCGGAGCCTGTCGCAGGGTGTTGCGCAGAGCCACTTCAAATGATTCGGTGTCCACGCCCACTTCCCGCTGGGTAATGATGCAGCCCTCGTGCTGGTGCACAAATTCGATGGGGTCCTCGACGGAAATGATGTGGCCTTTGGAGTTGCGGTTGCGGTGTCCGATCATGGCGGCAAGGGATGTCGACTTACCGGTACCGGTGGCGCCGACAAAGATAATGATGCCGCGCTTGGTCATCACCAGATCATTCAGGATCGGTGGCAGATTGAGCTCATCAACCGTGGGAATCCGGTCCTCGATTCGGCGCAGGACCATCCCCACGTCATTGCGCTGATAGAAGGCGCTGACGCGGAAACGCGCACCCCACTGGGAACTGATGGCGAAGTTCAGTTCCTTCTTCTGATTGAATTCGGCCCTCTGGGGCTCATCCATCACACCTTCCACCAGCGCCCGCGAGGCGTCCTCTGTCAGCGCCACCTTGCCGACGGGATAGACCTTGCCGTTAATTTTGATGGAGGGCGGAACACCCACGGTGACGAACAAGTCCGAGGCTTCTTTATCGACCATCAACTTGAGGAGGTTATCGAATTCCATGGGTATTTCCTCTTCCGGAGCCATATTTTCTCGCCGCGAGTCGCCGCCTAGAAATCATCGGGAATTTTGGCTTTTTCCCGGGCGACGTCGCGGGCAACAACCTTCTGCTTAACCAGTTTCAGCAGGCACTGATCCATTGTCTGCATACCATAGGACGAGCCGGTCTGGATCGCCGAGTACATCTGCGCAACCTTGTCCTCTCGTATAAGGTTGCGGATCGCCGAGGTGCCGATCATGATTTCGTGGGCCGCCACACGCCCGCCGCCAATCTTCTTCATAAGCGTCTGGGCAAAGACCGCCGGCAGGGACTCCGACAGCATCGACCGTACCATATCCTTTTCCGCAGCCGGAAAGACATCGATCACACGGTCGATGGTTTTTGCCGCCGACGTGGTATGCAGGGTGCCAAACACCAGGTGCCCGGTTTCCGCCGCGGTAAGCGCCAGGCGAATGGTTTCCAGATCGCGCATCTCGCCGACCAGGATGATGTCCGGGTCTTCCCGGAGGGCCGAGCGCAGCGCCTCATTGAAGCCATGGGTATCCTTGTGCACCTCGCGCTGGTTAATCAGGCATTTCTTGCTCTCATGGACAAATTCGATGGGGTCCTCGATGGTCAGCACGTGCTGGTAGCGCTGCTGATTGATGTAATCAATGATCGCCGCCAACGTCGTGCTTTTACCGGAACCCGTGGGCCCGGTCACCAGCACCAGACCCCGGGGGAGCATGGCAACTTCCTTGAAGATTGAGCCGAGGCCCAGGTCCTCAAGGGACAACACCCTCGACGGGATGGTCCGGAACACAGCACCGGCACCACGGTTCTGGTTAAAGGCGTTTACCCGGAAGCGCGCAACACCGGGCACTTCGAAGGAGAAATCCGTCTCGAGAAACTCCTCGTAATCGCGGCGTTGCTTGTCATTCATAATCTCGTAGATCAGACTATGAACCTCCTTGTGCTCCATGGGAGGCAGGTTAATGCGGCGAATATCGCCGTCGATGCGGATCATGGGAGGCAATCCCGCAGACAAGTGCAGGTCAGATGCCCCTTGCTTGACGCTAAACGCCAGTAGTTCCGTGATATCCATTATCGATTCCCGTGTATTTTTGTCGTCAAACCCGTTGTCCCCGCATCCTCACACTCTCAGAGTGAATGAGCATACTACTATGAGCCACTGCCTATAATGCCGACTATCGCCGAGAACCTGACGCTTGTCCACCGGCAGATCGCCAGCGCTGCCCGTGATGCCGGGCGAAAAGCGGATGACATTCGCCTTTTGGCGGTCAGCAAAGGCCAGCCTGCGGAAAAACTCCGCATCGCCTACGAAGCGGGGCAGCGGGATTTCGGGGAGAACTATCTTCAGGAGGCGATGGATAAAATCGCCACACTCTCAAGGCTCGATGACATCCAGTGGCATTTCATCGGCCCCCTCCAGTCGAATAAGACAAAGCCCGTGGCCAGCCACTTCCACTGGGTGCACAGTATCGATCGTTTGAAAGTTGCCCGCCGGCTCAGCGAACAGCGCCCGGCGGCGTTGCCGGCACTGAATCTGTGCATCCAGGTCAACATCGACAACGAGACCAGCAAGGCCGGAGTGGCTCCAAAAGACGTGCTACCATTGGCGCTGGACATGGCCGAACTGCACAATGTCCGCCTGCGGGGCCTGATGGCGATACCGGATCCGTCCCCGGATACCGAACGGCCGTCACCATTTACCCGACTGGCCCGGTTGCTGGAATCCCTTCGCCGGGCGGACCCACGGCTCGCCGGTCTCGACACCCTGTCAATGGGCATGTCAGCGGACCTGGCAGAGGCGGTGAGAGAGGGCGCCACCATTGTTCGGGTCGGTACCGCAATTTTTGGCAAGCGCACCTGATTTGAGTGCCCCGAACAGATATCAGTTATAACCGGAGATACCGCTTTTGAAGAATGCGACCATAGCCTTTATTGGCGGCGGCAACATGGCCACCAGCCTGATAGGCGGCATCGTTGAGAAGGGCTTTCCCGCCGCGTCGGTGCGGGTCAGCGAACCGGTCGCCGAGGCCAGGGAACAGCTTACGGCGAGATTCGGAGTCGCGGTTACCGACGACAACCATTCGGCCTGCATGAACGCCGATGTCGTGGTCCTGGCGGTGAAACCCCAAATCATGAAGCCGGTCGCATGCGACCTGTCCGATGCCCTCGGCCACAAACCGGTTGTCGTCTCCATAGCCGCCGGCATCCCCGTCGCGGCGCTGGAAACATGGCTGGGAAAGGGCACACCACTGGTGCGCGCCATGCCCAATACACCGGCACTGGTCCATACCGGGGCCACCGGTCTGTTCGCCTCGCCAGCGGTCAACGGCGCGCAGAAATCCCTGGTCGAAAGCCTGTTCAGTGCCATTGGCAGCGCCCTCTGGCTCGACAGCGAAGCCGATATCGACGCCGTCACCGCGGTTTCCGGCAGTGGCCCCGCCTATTTCTTTTTACTGATGGAAACCATGGAAAAAGCCGGTGTCGATCTGGGACTCACCCCGGAGGCGGCGCGAACCCTGACCTTGCAAACTGCACTCGGCGCGGCCCGGATGGCGATGGACAGCGATGTCGACGCCGCCGAACTGCGCCGACGGGTGAGCTCCCCGGCGGGAACCACGGAAAAAGCCATCAACACCTTCATTGACGGCGATCTGCCGGGGCTGGTCGCCCGGGCCATGACTGCGGCCCGGGACAGAGCCCGGGAAATGGCCGCCGAATTCAGCATTTAAGGGCACGACATGAATGCATTTACCGATGCCGGTACGTTTCTGATTCAATCCCTGGCCTCGATTTACCTGGTCATCATCCTGCTGCGCTTTTTGCTGCAACTCTGCCAGGCAGATTTTTATAATCCCGTATCACAATTCGCCCACAGGGCGACGGTTCCCCTGCTGGCGCCGCTGCGCAAACTGTTTCCGCCCCTGGGAAGGGTTGATTTCGCCAGTCTTGTCCTGGCCCTGTTGCTACAGTGGGTGGCCATACAGGTCACCGCATCCCTGAACGGCAACCCGCTTATCAATATCTTCTACGTGCTCTGGTGGGGTGTTCTCGGCCTGGTGTCGATGCTGATCAATATTTACATCTATGGACTCCTGGCGGCGATCATTCTCAGCTGGGTCGCGCCCCACAACCCCCACCCGGCGGTTGCCCTGCTCTGGCAGTTGATGGAACCCGTCATGGCGCCGTTCCGCAAACTCATGCCCAATATCGGCATGCTCGATTTGTCCCCCATCCTGGTCTTCCTGGTGCTCAATATGCTGCGGATATTTGTCGGTCACGCTGCCAGCGCCGCACGCCTGCCCACCTGGGCGGTGCCGGGTATCTGAAGAACCACCTTTATGGATTTCTTTCGCCGGGAAACAAATGGCCTCACGCTATTCTGTGTCGTTCAACCCAATGCCAGCCGGGACGGCCTCGCCGGGCTGCACGACGGGCGGGTAAAAGTTCAGGTATCCTCACCCCCCATTGACGGCAAAGCCAACGAAAGGCTGATTAAATTTATCGCCAAAACATTTGGCGTGGCGAAGAGCCGCGTTGCCGTTGTGCGGGGCGCGGGAAGCCGGCAAAAAACCCTGTTTATCGACGGTGCCAGTGCCCTGCCGAAAGCATTGACGTCTCTGCTGAGTCAGGAAACCGCACACTGATCCGCACGTGACCCGCGCCCATGCGCAACAGGCGTCATACCCTCAAACACAACCGAGCTGGCGCCGACCGCCACCCTGCGAGGACTGACAGCCTTTCCGCCGCGGCAGAGACAGGGAACTGTCTGCGCAAGCGGGCTGTCGCTTTGTCAACGATCTCTGTCGTTGAGTCTGGCTCGAAAAAACAGCTCGATTTGGCGTTGTGAGGGCCTTTGACACCGCACTTCAGGTGCCAATTTGATTACAATGCGACCACCTTCAACCAAGGCCGGATAAGGATGCAAAAGCGCACAAAGATCATCGCCACCCTGGGTCCAGCCAGCGCTGAACCCGCCATTATCGAATCGCTGATACGTGCTGGCGCCAACGTTTTTCGCCTCAACTTCTCCCACGGCAGTGCCGACGAGCACCGCCAGCGTTGCGTCGATATCCGCGCCGCCGCCGCCCGATGCAAGGCCGAAGTCGGCATTCTTGGCGACTTGCAGGGACCAAAAATCCGTATTGCCGGCTTTGCCGGTGGTCCCGTCCAACTGAAGGCAGGCGACACCTTCACACTCGACACCCGAATGGCAAGCCGGGACGGCAATGTCAAAGCCGTCGGTGTCACCTACCCACAGCTGATCGAGGACTGCCGACCCGGTCAGGTGCTACTGCTGGACGATGGCCGGCTGGAGCTCGGTATACAGGACGTCGCCGACGGCTGCATCCACACCCGTGTCCTGGTAGGCGGGCAATTGAGTTCAAACAAAGGCATTAACCTCAAGGGAGGCGGGTTGTCAGCGCCCGCCCTGACCGAGAAAGATTTCGCGGACATCGAGCTGGCTGCGGCACTGGAACTGGACTTTCTCGCTGTCTCCTTTCCCCGCACAGGTGACGACGTTCGCTTTGCCCGTGCCGCCGCCGAACGGGCCGGCTGCCAGGCCCGCATTGTCGCCAAAGTGGAGCGGGCCGAAGCCGTAGCCAGCGACGATGCACTGGACGATATCATTGTTGCCTCGGACGCGGTCATGGTGGCCCGTGGCGACCTGGGAGTGGAAATTGGCGATGCGGAACTGATCGGCATCCAGAAAAAAATGATCCTCCGCGCCCGGCAACTCAACCGGATTGTGATCACCGCCACCCAGATGATGGAAAGCATGATCGAAAGCCCCCTGCCAACCCGTGCCGAAGTATTTGATGTCGCCAATGCCGTGCTCGATGGCACCGATGCGGTGATGCTGTCTGCGGAGACCGCCACCGGCAACCATCCGGTCAAAGTCGTCGAGGCCATGGCACGGATTATTACCGGTGCCGAGAAGCAACCGGCCAACCGCCATTCGGGCCATCGCCTCGATCGCATGTTCGAACGCACCGACGAAGCCATCGCCATGGCCGCGATGTACACCGCCAATCACCTCGGCTCCGTCAAAGCCATACTGTGCCTGACAGAGAGCGGCAACACGCCCCTGTGGATGTCCCGTATCCGTTCCGGCATCCCCATTTACGGAATCTCACAACAGGTGCGCTCCCTGCGCGCCATGTGCCTTTACCGGGGTGTGATTCCCATGCCGATGGCGGAGGGCGCCAGTGCCATCCAAAGCTCTCTGGAAGCGGCCATTCACGCCCTGAAGCAGGAAGGCTCGCTGTCCGCCGGCGACCAGGTGCTGACCACCTACGGCAACGTTTTTGGCAAGATGGGCGAGACAAACACCCTCAAAATCATCACCGTGCCGGAATGAAAGCAAACGTCTGCCCTGTCCAGCGCTTGCGACACTCGGCCACCAGCGGCCGGCGTTATCGCCAAACTGTGTAGAATAAGAACCCTATGAACAGTTCATTTCCTTCCGACTCGGTCGGCCTGGTCAAACCGCAGACCTATGTCTTTGACGAGCCACTGGAGCTCGCCTGCGGCCGGATACTGCCCCGGTACGAGCTGGTGGTCGAAACCTACGGGGAGCTGAACCGCACAGCCAGCAATGCCGTACTGATTTGCCACGCCCTGTCCGGACACCACCACGCCGCCGGCTACCACAGCCCGGAGGACAAAAAGCCCGGCTGGTGGGACGCCTATATCGGTCCCGGCAAACCCATCGATACCAACCGGTTTTACGTCGTCGCCCTGAACAACATCGGCGGTTGCCACGGTAGCACCGGCCCGCGTTCCATCAACTCCGCCACCGGCAAACCCTGGGGTCGCGACTTCCCTCCCCTGCGGGCCCGGGACTGGGTTCACAGCCAGGCTCGCCTGGCCGCAAAGATGGGCATCGGCCAGTGGGCGGCCGTGGTCGGTGGCAGCCTGGGCGGCATGAACGCCATGCGCTGGGCCCTGGAATACCCGGACCGACTGCGCCACTGCGTGGTGATCGCCTCGGCCATGAAATTGAGCGCCCAGAATATCGCGTTCAATGAAATCGCCCGGCGGGCAATCCAGTCTGATCCGGAGTTCCACCAGGGCGACTACCTCAGCCGTGAGACCCTGCCCCGCAATGGTCTTGCGCTGGCCCGCATGATCGGACACGTCACCTATCTGTCCGACGAGCTGATGGGCACCCGCTTTGGCCGCGAGCTGCGCCGGGGCACCTTTGAGCGCGGCCTGGAAGCACCGATCGAATTCCAGGTGGAAAGTTACCTGCGCCACCAGGGCGATTCTTTCTCCGGCAGCTTCGACGCCAACACCTACCTGCTCATGACCAAGATACTCGACTACTTTGATCTGGCACGGGAATACGACCACAATCCCGTCAAGGCCTTTGGACACGCCCTGTGCAAGTTCCTGGTGATCTCCTTTACCTCCGACTGGCGATTCTCGCCAAAACGGTCCGAGGAAATTGTCGACGCCTTGATTGGCGCCAACCGCGACGTGGTCTACGCCAACATCGAATCGGAGATGGGCCACGACGCTTTCCTGCTGCCCAATCCCCGTTACGAGTCCGTGTTTCGCACCTACATGGCCAAAGTGGCCGATGAGGCCGACAAACTGGCGAGGGGTAACTGATGCTGCGCGTCGACCTGGAAATTCTTCAAAAGTGGATCGCACCCGACAGCCGGGTACTGGACCTGGGCTGTGGCGACGGCGCCCTGCTGGAACGCCTCCGCGAGAGCCTCAACGTCGAGGGTTACGGTCTTGAAATTGACCCTGAACGGATCACCGCCTGCATTGCCCGCGGTGTGAACGTTATCGAAACCGACATCAACAAGGGACTGGCGCACTTCCCCGACAACAGCTTTGACACGGTGGTGATGACCAACTCCCTGCAGGCCCTGAAACGCCCGGATCTGACCATCGACGAGATGCTGCGCATCGGCAAGGAGTGCGTGGTCACCTTCCCGAACTTCGGCGCCCTGCGGACGCGTCTCTACCTTGCCGCCCGGGGCCGGATGCCGGTTACCAAGCAACTCAGTTACCAGTGGTACGATACCCCCAATATCCACTTTTGCACCGTCCGGGATTTCGAGGCCCTTTGCCGGGAGAAGACGATTCGTATCCTGGACCGCGCCACGGTGGCCAGCACAGCCATAGAGAGGCAACTCAGTGGAATTTGGCCTAATCTCTTTGCAGAGACGGCGATTTACCATTTGAGCAAACACCAGAACAACACAGGAGATACGCGATGAAGGTTTTTCTCATTTCCGCAATGATGATGCTCTCCCCCCTGTTTGCCCAGGCGGACACCACCAACGCCAAGGCCTTCGGCGATACCACCGTCTATTTCAGTGCCTTCAACAGCAGTTTTATCAAGCCCGAGGTGGCGAGCGCCTACAACATCACCCGTGGCGTGGACAAAGGGCTGGTCAATATCGCCGTCGTCGAGAAGGGTTCATCCACGGGCAGAACCGCCGTGGTGGAAGGTTCCGTATCGAATATTTTTGCCCAGCAACAGACCCTGGATTTCTTTGAAGTGCGGGAAGGCGACGCTGTCTACTACCTGGCGCCCTTCGAATTTGAACATGAAGACCCTCTGACGTTTAAAGTGCAGGTACGCAACAACGCCGGTGACAAACCCTACAACGTCACCTTCCAGCGCACGTTTTACCACGACAACAAATAAGCCATGACCAGAGTACCGGAACACGTTGTACTGGCGAGCGGCAACGCCGGTAAATTGCGCGAGTTTCGCGCCTTGTTCGACGGCGCCGGCATGAAGGTGGATCCGCAATCGGTCTTCGACATCACCGACGCCGAGGAGTCGGGACTCAGCTTTGTCGAAAACGCCATTCTCAAGGCCCGCCATGCCAGCAGCCTGAGCGGCCTGCCGGCCATTGCCGATGATTCCGGCCTGGAAGTCGATGCACTCAACGGCGCCCCCGGGGTTTTTTCCGCCCGTTTCGCCGGCCCCGGGGCCAGTGACGCCGACAATATTGCCAAACTGCTGGAACAAATGGTCGAGGTGGGTGACGATGCCCGCAGCGCCCGCTTCCAATGCCTGTTGGTCTATATGCGCCACCCGGAGGATCCGACACCGATGATTTGCCAGGGCACGTGGGAGGGCGTCATCGCCCACAAGCCTCAGGGCCGGCACGGCTTTGGCTATGACCCTGTGTTCTTCGTCCGGGAACAGAACTGCACCGCCGCCGAACTGACCCGCGAAGTGAAGAACACCTTAAGTCACCGGGCCCGCGCCCTGCACCAGTTACTTGATCGGCTTCGCCACCATTAATGCTGCACCTGCCGCCCCTGACCCTCTACGTGCACGTGCCCTGGTGTGTGCGCAAATGCCCCTATTGCGATTTCAATTCCCATGAGCCGCAGGGCGGTGATATTCCCGAAGCGGAATATCTCATAGCGCTCGAGCGGGATCTGGCGTCGGACTTACCCCGGGTACAGGGCCGAAAATTATCGGCGGTTTTTTTCGGGGGCGGCACACCCAGCCTGCTTTCCCCGGCGACCATTGCCGCCATCCTGAAAAATGCGGAAAGGGCCATCGGCTTTGAACCCGACATCGAAATCACCCTGGAGGCCAACCCGGGAACCTTCGAACAGGATCGTTTCCGGGGCTTTCGCAGTGCCGGTGTCAACCGCTTATCCATCGGCATTCAAAGCTTTGACAATCGCCATTTACAGCGCCTTGGTCGCATCCACGATCGGGCGGCGGCGGTAACCGCCGCCGCCAGCGCCCGCGCTGCCGGTTTCGACAACTTCAACCTTGACCTGATGCACGGCCTGCCTGAACAGACACCGGCACAGGCACTGGCGGACCTGACCACGGCTCTGGCGCTCGACCCGACGCATCTGTCCTGGTATCAACTGACCATCGAGCCCAATACGGCATTTTACAAGCGCCCTCCCGTTCTGCCCGGGGAGGACATCCTTGCGGATATTCAGGACACCGGCGCAGCGGCCCTGGATCGGGCCGGCTTCGAACAATACGAAATCTCCGCCTACGCCAGACCCGGCAACCCTTCCCGGCATAACCTGAACTACTGGCAATTCGGCGACTATCTGGGGATCGGGCCCGGCGCACACGGCAAGATCACATACCCGCATACCGGGGACATCATTCGCACCCGCAAGACCCGCACGCCGGCGGACTACCTGGCTCGGTCGGACGGCGGCCTGGCGGCGGAACATCCAGTGCCAACCAATGAGCGGCCACTGGAATTTTTCATGAATGCCCTGCGTCTCAAGGCGGGCGTCGAGCGGTCACTGTTCCTTCGCAGAACCGGCCTCGATGAAAAGCTCATCGCTGACTGCTGGCAGAGGTTGGCCGACCGTGGCCTGGTGGACCGGGATCCGCAACGACTGGTTACCACTGACCAGGGCTTTCGCTTTCTCAACCAGGTGCTGGCGGTGATCGCCAACGAGGTGATCCTGTGATCCGCGGGATCAACGCCCTGTTCCCGGTCTGGGCACTGGCGATCACTGCCCTGGCGATTGCCGCGCCGGAAGTTTTTACCGCCCGTATAGCACTCGAGGAAAACAACCTGGCCGACGTATTATCAGTGCTTCGTTTGGTTGATGAGACCGGCGGGACGGTGGTCCTGGGCATGCCGGCACTGATCGGTCCGCTGCTGATGATCATCATGTTCACCATGGGCCTGACATTGCGCCCCCGGGATTTCATCGCCGTATTCAGAAAACCCTCACGGCTTTTTATCGGCATGGGGCTGCAGTTTCTGATAATGCCCCTGGCGGCCTGGACCATCGCCCACCTGCTGGGACTCACCCCCGAGTTGACCGCCGGCCTGGTGGTGCTCGGGGCCAGCGCGGGCGGAACGGCATCCAATGTCATTGCCTTTATGGCCGGTGGCAACCTGCCGCTGTCCATCGCCATGACCGCCGGGTCAACCCTGGCCTCCGTGGTGGCGACGCCACTGTTGACCGCCCTCTACGTGGGACAGAGTCTCGACGTTCCCGTGCTGGCCATGATCGGCAGCATCGCCCGCATGGTGATTTTTCCGGTACTGGCGGGGCTGGTAATCAACCACTGGCTAGACCGCTGGCTGGCCGCACGCCACCAGGGGCTGGCCTGCATTGCCATGGCTTGCATCCTCACCGTGATCGCCATCATAGTGGCGCTCAACCGCGGTCAACTGGCGATGCTTGGGCCCCTGCTGGCCATTGCCGTAATCAGCCACAACCTGATCGGCCTGGGCGCCGGTTATTGGGGGGCGAAGTGGCTCGGCTGCGATGAGCGGGATGCACGGACTATCGCCATCGAAGTCGGCATGCAGAACTCGGGCCTCGCTGCGGTGCTGTCCTCCAACTACTTTGGCGCCGCTGCAGCATTGCCGGGTGCGATTTTCAGCATCTGGCATAACCTGTCCGGGTCATTTTTGGCCGGTCGCTGGGCGCGTTCGGGTTCCGCCGTTCAGCCCGCACCTCCGCGATAGCTACAACCACGCAGGAAAAAATCGACACAGCTGTTGAGATAGTCCTCCAACTCACGGTCCGTCCAACCCCGCTCAAGTCCCAGGTTGACCCGAAACATGGGCTCCCCGTTGACCATATAAAGAAACTGCAGGGCGGCAAAACGCGGGTTGTCCAGGGTCACCAGGCCCGCCTCTGCCAGGCCACGCAAATAGTCTTCCAGCACCTGGCTGAGGCGCGCCGGCCCCGACTCAAAGAACAGTGCCGAAACCTCGGGGTGGGTTTCGGCCCCGGCGTAGCACAGGCGGAGCAGGCGGGCGGAGTCCCGTTCAAGAAGCATCCCGGCAAAATCCCGTGCCATGGCATAGAGTGCCCGCCGGGGATCGGCCCCGGCACGATTAAAGGTGGGAAACAGGCCAGTGGCGACACAGCGGCTCTCGACGGCGGCAATGAACAGTTTCTCCTTGCTGCCAAAGTGGGAGTAAACCGTCTGCTTGGATACCTGTGCCTGATCGGCGATCTGATCGACGCTGGTGTTGACAAAGCCCCGATCAAGAAACAAATCAGCGGCCGCCCGGATAATACGCTGGCGGCGTGGATTGGTCCGGGATTTATCGCCACTTTGGGAATCCGTCGATCGGCTGGCAGCTGCC
Organism: Porticoccaceae bacterium; assembly: GCA_002702725.1. Classification (GTDB taxonomy): domain Bacteria; phylum Pseudomonadota; class Gammaproteobacteria; order Pseudomonadales; family Porticoccaceae; genus NAT127. The sequence goes on along the minus strand of PABE01000152.1, from coordinate 32,651 downwards.
CCGTTGTCACTGGGTATAGTCATACGGTGCAATGTAGCATTGAGCCGGCAATAAAAATAGACTGGACGGTCCAGTCTAACAAAAATATACTGGCCCGACCGGTAGCCCCCGAACGGGGCAAGCAGTTACTCTAAGACAGCCGCCAAGCTCGAGGAACCTCATGCCCAGGCCACCCACCCAGCCATCGATTCCTTCGCGCCAGCAGGGCGGGTTTTCCCCCTGGCTTACAGCCATCCTGGTGGTTCTGGCGGTCCTCGCCCTGCGGATTGCCTTCGGCGCCATCGAAGGAGAGACATCCGCAAAAACACCCCCGGTTCACAGGGTGGAACCCTATACGCTGTCCGAATCTGCCCACTATCAGGTGGCCCGGCGTCTTTCGGGCACCGTGCGTGCAAGACAAAGCACCGACCTCGGCTTTGAGGCCGGCGGCAAGGTCGCCACCATATACGTCAACGAGGGCGACCGTGTCAGCGCCGGCACCCTTCTGGCGAAACTGGACACCGTCCTGCTGACCGGTGAACAGCGGGAGCTCGATGCCCAGCTCAAGGAAATCGAGGCTCGCCTGACGCTGGTGGAAAACAATCTCAAGCGTCAACAGCAGCTGAAGGACAAGGGGTTCACCTCGGAACAGCGCATGGACGAACTCAATGCCGAACGCGACACCTTGACCGCCAACCTGCAACGCCTCAACGCCGCCCTCACCACGGTGCAAAACCGCCTGGCGAAAGCCCGACTGATCGCGCCTTTCGCAGGCACTGTCAGTCACCGTTTCGCCGACGAGGGCGCCGTGCTGGGCCCCGGCGTCGCCCTGGTGCGTCTGCAGCAGGAGGGCGTCATGGAAGCCCACCTCGGCGTACCCGTCGAACTGGTGGGCCGGTTCATACCCGGTCAACACTACACCGTCAGTATCGATGGCAAGGATCTCGAGGCAACGGTTATGACGGTCGGCACTACCATGGACACCGGGACCCGGACAGTGCAAGTGCGCCTGGCCCTGCCCAATGACACCCCTGCCGTACAAAATAATCTGGTCATCCTGACCCTTGAAGAAACCGTCGACCAGACCGGCTTTTGGGTGCCCGTTTCCGCCGTCACCGACGGGGTACGGGGACTGTGGACCGTTTACACCCTGGAGCCAGCCCCTGACAGCAAGGGTCACTACCGGCTCGAGGCCCGGGACGTACAAATCAGTTACGGCACCGATACGCAACTCTATGTCACCGGTGACCTGCAAAACGACCAACGCATCGCCGCCACGGGCCTGCAACGGCTGGTGCCCGGCCAGATCGTCAGCCTTGTGGACGGCCGCCCGTGATTCGGCCCTTTGTCGAAAACCCCCGCATCATTACTCTGGGCATTGCCCTTCTGGTGGTCTGGGGTCTCGCCGCACTGAACACACTCCCCCGCAGTGAAGACCCGGCCATCGGCCTGCGCCTGGGCACCGTGATCACCCACTTCCCGGGCGCCAGCGCCGGACGGGTCGAGGCGCTGGTGACCGAGAAACTGGAGGACAAACTGCGGGAACTGCCGGAACTCAAGCACATCAGCTCCAATTCCCGGCTCGGGCTGTCGATGATCAATCTCGAAGTGAAGGAGGAGTTCGTCGAGGAGGAGGTGGAACTGGTGTGGTCCCGGGCCCGGGACATGATTGCCGAAGCCAGCCTGAGCTTCCCACCCGGAGCCGGAGAACCCACCCTGGACTATCTGCGCAATCAGGCCTATACCCTTCTGCTGGCGGTGGAATCCAGCGAGCCGGAGGCCACGGACATCGCCGTCCTGGGACGGCACGCCCGGGACCTGGAAAGCGCCATGCGCAATGTTGAGGGCACCGAACAGGCGGTCCGCTACGGCGCACCGAAGGAGGAAATTGAGGTTCTTGTCGAGCCCCACCGCCTGTCCAGTGCCGGATTGACCATGGCGCAACTGGCCGCCGCACTCCAGCAGGCCGACAGCAAGACCGCAGCAGGGCTGCTCGAAAACGATCGCACCCTGTTCACTGTCGAGGTGGCGGGCGAGCTCGACGCGCTGAACAGGGTCCGTGAGATTCCGGTCAAAAGCGATGGCGACGGTCGCTCCCTGCGTGTCGGCGATCTGGCGCAGGTCCGCCGCAGCGAACGTACACCGCGGTCGGACGAGGCGATAATTGCCGGACAGCGGGCCGTGGTGGTCGCGGTTCGAATGATTCCCGGCAATCTGCGCGTCGACCAGTGGACGGCCCGGGTCGATGACGCCCTCGAGGCCTTCCAGGGGTCACTGCCCGCCAATGTCAAAGTAACGCGCCTGTTCAGCCAGAACGGCTATACCCAGGAGCGTCTGGGCACCCTGCTCAATAACGTCCTGCTCGGCTTTGGCCTGATCCTCATTGTGCTGCTGCTGACCCTCGGCTGGCGATCCGCGCTGCTGGTGGCCATGGCGTTGCCACTGACGGTACTGTTTACCCTTGGCTGTATGCAGACCTTTGGTCTGCCCATTCATCAGATGTCCGTGACCGGGCTGGTGGTTGCCCTTGGCATCATGGTCGACAACGCCATTGTCATGGTCAACACCATCGCCAGGGAAAAACGTTACACACGCTCCAATGTGGCCGCGGTGCTGAAAGCCGTGCGCCACCTGTGGTTGCCGCTGCTGGGCTCGACCCTGACTACCATTCTGGCGTTCATGCCCATTGCATTGATGCCCGGTGCCGCGGGCGAGTTTGTCGGCGGTATTGGCCTGTCCGTCGTCTTCTCACTGATCGGCTCCTATCTCATCTCCCACACGCTGATCGCCGGCCTCGCCGGGCGTTTTGTCCACCGCGAGGAAGTAAAAGGTCCCTGGTGGCAAGACGGCATCCACGCCCCGGCGCTGGCGCGGCTGTTTCGCAACGCCATGCTCTGGTCCATTCAGTACCCCTACCGGACCAGCGCGCTGGTCACAGCCTTGCCGCTGATGGGGTTTATCGCCGCCGGACAATTGACCGAACAATTCTTCCCCCCCGCTGATCGGGACATGTTCCATGTCGAGGTCTTCATGCCGACCAGCAGCTCCCTGCAGGCCACCCGCGCCGCCACCGAGGAAATCGGTGCCGTCATCGGACGCCATGAAGGGATCGAGCGCCTGGACTGGTATGTGGGACGCAGCGCGCCCTCCTTCTACTACAACATGCTGCAGGAAAAAGACGGCCTGCCCAGTTACGCCCAGGCGGTGGTCAAGGTCCGGGATTTCCACATCGCCAACCGGCTCATACCCGCATTGCAAATCGAACTGGACAACCGATTCCCGGGGGCCCAGGTGCTGGTCCGCAAACTGCAACAGGGCCCTCCCTTCGTGGCACCCCTGGAATTTCGCCTGTACGGCCCCAACCTCGACCGACTCAAGACCCTCGGCAATGAGCTGCGGCGAATCCTCAACGGTACCGAAGGGGTCATACACTCCCGGTCGTCCCTGGCCAACGCAGTACCGCAAATGGCGCTGGATACCTCAGACGAAGCCCTGCAACAGGTCGGACTGACCGCCCGCGGACTGTCTGAACAATTGCGCAACGGCCTGGACGGCGTCGTCGGCGGCTCTATCCTCGAGGCCAACGAGGAATTGCCGGTGCGGGTCCGTTTACCCGAATCCCTGCGCCGGACACCGGCGGATCTCGAATCCCTGACCGTGGTCAGCCCCGATGCCGCGTCAGAGGCTGCCGGCGATACCGGAATTCCCCTGTCGGCCCTCGGCACGGTGCGCTATAAACCGACTATCAGTGCCATCAGCCGTCGGGATGGGGAACGGTTAAATATCGTCGAAGGTTATATCGAGGAAGGCCTGCTGCCTGCCACCGTCGCCGCCAGGGTAACAAAACGCATTGCCGAGGCGGGCTTTACACTGCCGGCGGGTTACCGGATGGAAGGCGGCGGCGAAGCGGAAAAGCGCAACGATTCGGTGGGCGATCTCACGGCTAACCTGGGCCTGATACTGACCCTTCTGGTACTGGTGATCGTGTTGTCCTTTAACTCATTCAGGATGAGTTTCGTGATTTTCACCGTCGCTATCCAGGCCGCAGGGCTCGGTCTGTTAAGCATCTATCTGTTCGGTTTTCCCTTTGGTTTTATGGGTATTCTGGGCCTCCTGGGCCTGATGGGCCTGGCGATCAACGCTGCCATCGTGATCCTCGCCGAGCTCAAGTCTGACCAATCGGCAGTGACCGGGGATGTGCCGGCGATCGTTCGCTGTGTTGAAAACTGCTCCCGTCATATCAGCTCCACCACCATAACCACCGTCGGCGGCTTTCTGCCGCTGATTCTGTCAGGTGGCAATTTCTGGCCGCCTTTCGCCATCGCCATCGCCGGAGGCACCGTGCTGACCACGGTTGTGTCGTTTTTCTACGTTCCGGCGGTGTTCTACCTGTTTGCTCGCCGGCGACCATTTGAATCGACGGCTGCACCATCGGCCCCGCAAACCGGCACCTAACCTAGGTGTATTCCTCCGGCGCCATGCCGTCCATCACTCTCCGGGTGCGACGAACCAGCCATGGTGCTGTCAAACGAACCAGTAAACCGAAACCGAGCAGGACACAGCCCAGAAGCCAGAAAAAGGTGCCGCTCGGCACCCGGGCAAGCACCGGCGCAATAACAATGGGGGTCAGAAACTGGCCGAGGAAAATGGATGTGGTGACCAGCCCCAATGCCCGCCCTCTGACATGACTGGCAGCGACATCGGAAACCCAATTGTTGATAGTCGGGATCAACATGCCGGCGGCAATCCCGGTAATACACATGCCGGCAACCAGCACCCAGAGCGCGGGCGCCGTTCCGACCACCACGTAACTGGCCGCCATAAGGGAAAACAATGTGGTCAGGATCGCCGGATAGCTAAGCCGGCGTTTAATGCGGCCGTAGTTGAAACTGGTGAGCGACGCGAAAACCGTCGCCAGTGACAGGACAAGGCCGGTCCCCACACCACCGATGCCGAAATCCCGCTGCAGATAAAAGGGCATCTGTACGGGAATCGAGAAAAAGCCGATGTGCCCGACCAGTCCGACCACATAAACCGCCGCCAGCAAGGCCCAGGGTAAACCACTGGCAGAGCCGTCGCGGGTCAATGACTGATGGCGCACCGGTTCCCTGATAACGCCAAGCGCCAGGAAAAATATCGCTGCGGCGACCAGATAGATGAGGAAGGGAAACCGCCAGCCCCATTCCGCCAGAAATCCGCCAAGGCTGATGAAAAGCACACCGCCAGCGGTGGTGAACGCGGCCTGCACACCGAGCAAATCCGCCCGTTCGCGGCCACGGAAATAATCGGTGATCAACGCCGTCGCCGCGGTTGTGCATCCCCCCACCGCCAGGCCGAGAAAAGCTCGGCCAATCAGTATTTGCGTCAGGGTCTGGCCAAAAAAGCCGGAGGTACCCGCCACGGCGTAGAGCAACAGAGCCACAAGCGCCAGCGGTCGGCGTCCGAAACGATCTGCGACCACCCCTGCCAGGGGCGCGCCGATCACCGTGAACAGCGCCGGCATGGTCAACACCAGGCGACTCAACAACTCGGCGTGGGGCTCACCGGCGAAGGCCGCAGCCAATTTCGGCAACGTCGGCGCCACCGGCGTCCCTGCCATGATGGTGAGCATGGAAATGAGCAACAGTGTTAGCTTGAGTATCGAAAAACCGCTCACAACTTTCCTTATCTTGACGACATATTATTATCGACGGGGTTGTCAAAAATCCCGTGGTCGGAAGCGATCAGTCCGACCAGCGCCGGGTGGCCAGATAGGTCAGGGCGGCGACACTGCCGGACAGAACGATGCCCCAGAGAATATCCGGCACCACCACCGCCACGGGCCAGCGATCCAGGGTGGCAAGATTGGTCAGATCGTAAGTGGCATAGGTAAAAAACCCGTAGGCCCCCCCCCAAATCAACGCCGCTTTTACCGAACCCGACTGACGCGCGGGCCGCACCGCAAAGAGCACGATGCCGGCAATAAACATCGCGTAAAACGTCAATGCCGCCGGCCAATTAACGGGACCGAGCAGGTGCCCGAGGACCTGTTGATAAAAATCCCGGGCCAGTACCACCAGCCACAGCATATCGATTGCAAAAAAGATGGGCAGGGCCGCAAGCCAGCACAGGAAAAAGGATTTTAGGGTCATGGCGTGTGTTCCGGAAAACCGCAGGTGACTATAACACAGCCTCCCAATGGCCACGGCTTGCCCCCAGTGTCATCTCCCTGTCATTGACATTCGAATATCCGTATATATGATTTGGCGAATATTTCCTGGAGCCAATCATGTCACCCCTCACCCTGTTCAAGGCCCTGGCCGATGACACACGCCTGAAGTGTGTCCTGCTGATACATCGGGAACGTGAGCTCTGTGTCTGCGAACTCACCGACGCATTGCAGCTCAGCCAGCCGAAAATTTCCCGCCATCTTGCCTTGCTAAGGGAAGCCCGACTGCTACTCGACCGACGCCAGGGCCAGTGGGTGTACTACCGGCTCAACCCGGAGTTGCCCCAATGGGCGACCGAGATTATCGACAACGCGCACTACGCGGCGAAAGACGACCTGGACGAAATCCAGACCCTGCGTTTGCGGCAGGGCCCGGACCTGGTGCGCCAATCATGCTGCTAGGAACCGGTGTTGATCGCTACACCGGGGCGGTGACACAACACGCAGCCGCAATGTCGGTCGTTCACGGGACGAGCCATCGGCCTGTCTGCGCAGCCCTGCGTCGCATGGATATTAAACGTGGTATCACCAACACCTCCGCCAACCCCTGAGGTATCGCAAATGAATCCGATCAAAATAGGCATTAACGGCTTCGGTCGCATGGGGCGGCTGGCTCTGCGCGCCGGCTGGGGCAACCCTCGGGCGCAGTTCGTGCACATTAACGATCCCGCCGGGGATGCCGGCACCTTCGCCCATCTGCTCAATTTCGACTCCGTACATGGCCGCTGGCACCGGGAGGCGCAGGCTGACAGTGCTGGTTTAATGGTGGAGGGCCACCGGATCACCTTCTCCGACAACGACGCGATTGGGGATACCGACTGGGCGGCCTGCGACGTCGTGATCGAGGCCTCCGGCAAAGCGAAAGCCCGGGCGCAGCTGCAGGCCTACCTGGATCAGGGGGTGAAACGTGTGGTGGTAACCGCACCGGTCAAGGAAAGCGGCGTGCTCAATATTGTCATGGGGGTCAATGACCACCGTTTCGATCCCCACCGGCACGATATCGTCACCGCGGCCTCCTGCACCACAAACTGCCTGGCGCCGGTGGTCAAGGTTATCCATGAAAACCTCGGCATCCGCCACGGTTCGATTACCACTATCCATGACATCACCAATACCCAGAGCATTCTGGATACGCCGCATAAGGATCTGCGCCGGGCACGGGCGTCGAGCATCAGCCTGATTCCGACCACCACAGGCTCCGCCACCGCGATCACCGACATCTTTCCGGAACTGAAAGGCCGCCTCAACGGCCACGCTGTGCGCGTGCCATTGGCCAACGCCTCCCTCACCGACTGCGTGTTTGAGGTCACCAAAGGCACCACCGCAGAGGAGGTCAACGCCTTGCTCAAAGCCGCGGCGAATGGGCCACTGAAAGGCATCCTCGGCTATGAGGAGCGACCCCTGGTTTCGGTGGACTACAAAACCGATCCCCGTTCAAGTGTGATCGACGCCCTCTCGACACTGGTGATCAACGGCACCCAGATAAAAATCTACGCCTGGTACGACAACGAGTGGGGCTATGTGAACCGGGTGCTGGAACTGGTGGAGAAGGTCGCTGGCTGAGCAAATGAAGGTCGCCTCGCTGTCTTTGAACAGGCAAACCATCCAGTACCTGCTCATCACCGGCAACTACTGGGCGTTTACCCTGACCGACGGCGCGCTGCGCATGCTGGTGGTGCTGCATTTTCACCAGCTCGGCTACAGCCCCCTGGATATTGCGCTGCTGTTCCTGTTCTACGAACTGTTCGGGGTCATCACCAACCTGTTGGGAGGCTGGCTGGCGACCCATATCGGTCTCAATCGCACTATGAACGCGGGCCTGATATTACAGGTGGCTGCTCTGGCCATGCTGCTGGTACCCACCCACTGGCTGACCGTCCCCTGGGTTATGGCGGCCCAGGCGCTGTCGGGCATCGCCAAGGATCTGAACAAGATGAGTGCCAAGAGCATGGTAAAGCTGCTTGTGCCCGACGAGGCCCAGGGCTCACTTTACCGCTGGGTGGCGGTACTTACAGGCTCGAAGAACGCCTTGAAAGGGGCCGGCTTTTTCCTCGGTGGCCTGCTGCTCGCCCTGCTCGGATTCAAGGGCGCGGTGGCGGTCCTGGCAGGAGCCCTGACCCTGGTCTGGCTGGGCAGCGTCTGCTTTCTGGGGCGTGACCTGGGCCGCACCACCCACAAGTCGAAATTCCGCCACCTTCTGAACAAGACCCCCGCCATCAACTGGCTATCAGCTGCACGGCTGTTTCTGTTCGCCGCCCGGGATGTGTGGTTTGTCGTCGCATTACCGGTATATCTGTCCAGCGCCCTCGGCTGGCAACATGGCGCCGTGGGCGGGTTTCTGGCGTTGTGGGTCATCGGCTATGGCGGGGTACAGGCACTGGCCCCGGCGCTGGTCGGCAGAACAAGGCCACCTGACGGCGCAACGGCCACTGCCTGGGCCTTGGCACTCGCCGCCATTATGGCCTGCCTGGCCCTGGTGATCGGCCTGAGCGACGAACCGGCAAGATCCCTGATCATCGGTCTGCTGCTGTTTGGCGCGGTTTTCGCGGTGAATTCAGCGGTGCACAGTTACCTCGTCGTCAGCTATGCCAGACAGGACGGCGTTTCACTGGACGTGGGTTTTTACTACATGGCCAACGCCATGGGCCGCCTGGCCGGTACAGTGCTATCCGGGTGGATATTCCAGGTGGCGGGTCTCATCGCCTGCCTGTGGCTGTCGGCCCTGCTGGCGGCAATGGCGGCACTGCTGAGCCTGAAGCTATCCAGGAGCCGCCCGGCCTCAGTCTGAGCCCCCCCCATGGCAGAGAAACCCGATCCCCCGGGCTAATTAATGAAGGCTGGATCAGTCTGCGTCGATTTCCAGCCTCAGGCGCTCCAGGCGCAGGTGGGCAATGCGCCAACTGCCATCCGGCTGCTTCCTGTAGGTTTCGAAATAGTGCCCGAAGCCGTGCAAAGTCTTTACCGGGCCGCCTTCCGGGAAGCGCAGCATGTCCTCCATGGCCCAGACCACATTGGCGGTTTGCCCATCGACAAAGTCGATAATCGGTGTATGACACTGGTGGGTGGTCACCACGTGGTCAACCGCGTCCTGAACGTGCCTGCGCACCGCCGGCGCCCCCTGCACCCGCGCCTCTTCGTCGCCCACCCCGTGGGAGGGGACTTCCAGTACCGCATCATCGGTAAAAACATTCTGATAGCCATCCCAGTCCTTCACATCCATGCTGAAACAATAGAACGCCTTGGTGCGCTTGATTTGCTCGATGGCAAGCAGCCGGTCGATGCCACTCAAGGCGTCCTCAGTGACTTCACAATGGGTTTTGGGAAAGCGTCCTTCCCCGTAATGTATGTCGACCATCGTTTTTCCTCGTTTCATTAGTGTGAACAATCTCTAAGGGGTTATGACGCCTCAGCACAGCTGCCCGAAGCGCTGGTAATACGGCGCCAGGGTTGTACGGATATCACTTTCATCAAGTCCGAACGCCGTCAGGGAGTGACGGTGCCGCCCCACCCGCCCGGCGGCCTCGTGGTGGGCCATGAAATGCGCTATGCGAGCCGCGAATTGGTCGGTGAAGACGCGATTGAAATGCCCGTAAATGCTCGCGATGGCGGCGACCGGATCCCGCAGCAGATCCCGGTTTGCAATATCAAAAATCGCCTCCTCGACGGCGGGGTTTTCCTCCCGGGCCTTTAATCCCGCCTCCAGACAGGTGCGCCAGTTTCGCCATTGTTCGGCGCCAATGGCGTCTTTACCGATACCGGAACCCAGCGCAGTGTGCAGGGTATGAATATGACTGGAAATGGACGACAGGGTTTTGGTGGGGTCCCGGTGGCTCCACACCAGTTGCGCATCGGGATAGGTATCCAGAAGACCGTTAAGATCGAAAAGGTGGACCGGTGATTTCAACAGCCAACGCCCCCTGGGGCCCCGCCACTGCAACTGCTGGAGAATTCGCCGGTGCGCCGGGTACTGACCCGGCACGCGGTTTCGGATAAACCATTCGTCGTAACCCGGCACCGGCAACAATGCGGCAAAATCAAGGCTGGCAAAATGGTGGCTCATGATGGCGTTGCACTCCCCGGGCAAACGGGCATCCAGACGCTGGATATCGCGCATGCCCGGGGCCGCCTCGAGTATCTGGTCGAAGGCCGCCTGCATCGCGGCAATGCGGGGATCGGTATCAAATGTGGCTTGTTCCGGTGCCGGCCAGGGCATGGAAATTTCCCACTCCCGGGGGGAACGGCTGGCGGGGTCCAGTGCCAGCAGATCGAAAAGTATAGTGGTACCCGAGCGCGGCAGCCCGACAACGATCAGCGGGCTTTCGATGCGCTCCTGCAGAATCTCTGGATAAATCTTTTCATCATCGATCAGATGCAGTTTTGTCACCAGAATCTGGACCACCCAGTTGTAGGTCCTGGCGCGCAATTCCGGCGAAGGGTGAAACGCTTCCGCATATCGGAGCAACTCCTTCAGGCCGATTCGAAAGGATTGGTCGGCACCCCAGTCCGACAACCCCGCTGCCTGCTCCGCCGCGGCCAGCACGGCTCCTTCGCTGAGCGGTTCCTGAACGGTGCTTGCCTGAACCTGGGTATTGAGCATGGCTCATCTGTCCAGGGTTTGGCACAGATGGCCAAAGCGTTGATAATACTCATCCAGTTCCCGGCGGATCACCTCGCCATTCAGGTCATATTCCTCCAGGGAGTGCCGGTGTTTTCCGCGCCGGGCTGCGCCCTTGTGGTGGCGGACAAAATGCCGGATGCCCTCGGCAAACTCTGCGCTGAAAGGCCGGTCGAAATGGGCGTAGATGCGCTCTACAGTGCCGACGGGATCGACTATCACGTCCCGGTTGGAAATATCCAGAATCGCCTGTTCAACCGCTGGAATCTCGGTGCGGGTGCGTGTCCCCGCCAGCAGTGCCTTGCGCCAGTTGCGCCATTGGGCTGCGCCAATGTCGGCTTTCTCCATACCCGAGCCCAAAGCCTTTTGCAGGGCGTAGATATGACTGGAAATGGACGACATGGTGAGGACAGGATCCCGGTGGGTCCAGACCATCTGGGCGTCGGGGTAGGTTTCCAGCAGGCCTTCCAGGTCGAGGAGGTGCACGGGCGCCTTGATCACCCAGTGCCCCTTCGGGCCGCGCCACTGAAGTTGCTGGAGAATGCGTTTATGGGCCGGATAGCGGCCGGGAACCCTGTCCAGACTGATCAGCCATTCATCATAATCGGGCACAGCCAGGAGCGCCGCAAAATTGGGGCTGGCGAAATGGTGCACCATGATCGAATTGCACTCCCCCGGCTGGGTGGCGTCCAGGCGGTGGATATCGTTCATTTCCGGCGAGATGGCCAGAATGCTGTCGTAGCTGTCCTGCAACTGTCCGATGCGCGGGTCAGTGCCAAAGGATTCCACCTCCGGCGCCGGCCATGGCCGAACGATTTCCCATTCCCGGGGGGCGCGGGAATCAGGATCGAGACTGAGAAGATCATAGAGTATGGTGGTGCCGGCACGGGGCAGCCCGAGCACCACCAGCGGTTTTTCTATTTGCTGGGCGAGAATCTCGGGGTGTCGGTTCTCATCCTGCACCATGTGCAGACGCATCACCAGCAGCTCAACGATCCAGTTGTGGGCAGCGGCGCGCAAGGCGGGGGTCGGCCCAAAGGCTTCCGCTGCCGCCACCAGTCGCTCAAGGCCGAGCAGAAAGGATTGGTCCCGGCCCCAGTCGCTGAGCCGGGCGTGATGCTCCGCCGTTCGTAACACACCCTCGACGGTCAACGGCAAATGCACTTCTGCATGTGCAGGAATGATCACCGGCGCCCCGCCTTTACCGTGATCGGCCAGCGGGCAAACTAGCCACCGCGCCGCTCTCGATAGATGGCCTCGAAGGCCTCTTTGAACCGGTGGCGAGCCGGACCCGTAAGGGACAGACGTTTTTGGTTGTCACTGACATTGCCGTCCGGCGCCCCGGGGATCGGGTGCACGGCGAGATTCACCGGCTGACCCGACAGTGTCCCTGCGTATTCACACCATTGCCGCTGGGTAACCACGTCATCACCGCACCAGTTGATGATATTCGCCGGCGTCGAGGCCGCCTCCAACAAGGCTTCCAACTGGTGGCACATGTCGTCGATATGAATCGGAGTATGGGGATAAGGGTCGGCGAAGGTATTGACGACACCGCCCCCCGCCACCGTGTCCATATCCATTATCGGCAATCCACCCATGGGCCCGTAGACGGTATTGAGGCGCATGAGGGCGACGGGCAGATTAAAGGCCTCGGCACAAAACCGGGCCACCGCCTCAAGACTCACCTTGGACACCGGACTGGTCGGCGCCCAGGGGGCAAAAGCGCGACCGATATCGCCGTCTTCCTTCGCCGGCTGGAAGACATCGGCCGGCGGCGAGTACACCGCGGTGGAAGATACCACCAGGGCTCCCTTTGCCTTGCGACAGTGATGCAACAGGTGGCCGGCACCCACGGCATTCACCTGTACGGCACCGACAAAGTCATTCAGCCCACGGCGTGTGTGGGCCAGGTGCAGTACGTAGGTAAAATCATCGGGAACCTGACTGAAATCGCCACTTTCAAGGTCACAGGGGACGGCGTGGATACCGGTATTGTCGACATCATCACGGCTACCGGCAGTGCTGTTTATCGCACCGGCTCGCTGTTCGGCATTGGCGAAACGGGCCAGCCCCCAGACCTCATTTTCCGCCGCCAGAAATCGGGCAACCTGCAGACCTACCAGCCCACTGGCACCGGTTACGAGAATTTTTTCTCCGGATAACATGACGACTCCACGAAAGCTCTGATTATGGTTATCGTCAAACAGTACCCCAATGGGGCAAGCCCGTACAGTACACCGCATAATTCCTTTTCAGCAGGACTCCAATAACAGACAAGGCGCCGATTGAATTCACCTGGAGGGCACTTTACTATCCGTTGACTGTCCGCACCACGGACTGCCCTCGCAGCCAGGTGCCGCGCCTTTACCCCTCACAATAATATCCCCAGGAAAACGGCAATGAACAATCCCGATCCGAAGACCATCGAAACGTTCCTCCGCACCCAGTACCGGCTTTGGAGTGAAGGCAAGTTTGAGGAAATGCTGGAGGAATTCCGCAAAATTGCTCCCAATGGCCTGACTATTCAGTACGTCGGCAAAGAGGCGAAGGACGGCTGGCAGGAACTACAGGAAATGTGGGAACAGTACGGCAACAAGTGCCCCACCGAAGTGATCCAGTTACTGGTCAACGGCAATGAGGCCGCGACCTATATACACAACCACCTGCAGACACCGGACGGGGTAAAAACCCTGCCCAGCCTGGAGACCTACACCTTCGAGGATGGCAAACTGCTGGTGCGCTACTTCCACTGATGCGGGATGGCCCAATGCCGGGGCCCGATGGGCGTCCCGGCGTTGACAGGCAACCGCTATACCGGGTTTTACCGGGAGCGGGCACTGCGCTGGCGGTCCCGGTTACCCCGGCCGGCGTCGCCCCTTGGAGCCCGGTTCTGGCGAGCTCCGTCCCTGGCTTGTCCGGGGGCGGAACCGCGACGGCGCTGACCGCCGTTGCCACCAGCATTGCGGCGGCCGTTCTGAATCGGTTCCGGCTTGATGGATGGATCGGGTTCAAAACCGTCGATCACCACCTTGGGCACCGCCCTCTTGAGCAGGTTTTCGATATCCCTCAACAGCTTGTGCTCATCGACACAAACCAGTGAGATCGCCTCACCCTCGTTGCCGGCGCGACCGGTGCGACCGATGCGGTGCACATAGTCTTCCGGCACATTGGGCAGCTCGAAATTGACCACATGGGGCAGCTGGTCGATATCCAGTCCCCGGGCGGCGATATCCGTCGCCACCAGCACCCGCAGTCTGCCGCTTTTGAATTCCGCCAGTGCTCTCGTGCGGGCCCCCTGGCTCTTGTTGCCGTGGATGGCCGCGGCGGGCAGGCCGTCCTTGTCGAGCTGTTCCGCCAGCCGGTTGGCGCCGTGCTTGGTGCGGGTAAAGACCAGCACCTGTTGCCAGTTGCCGTTGCCGATCAGGTAGGACAGCAGTTCCCGCTTGCGGGCCTTGTCCACCGGATGCACCACCTGGTCGACCCGTTCCGATGCGGTGTTGCGACGGGCCACTTCGATCAGCACCGGGGCACGCAGCAGGCGATCGGCCAGTTGCTTGATCTCATCGGAGAACGTCGCGGAGAACAGCAGGTTCTGGCGGTTTTTCGGCAACAGCGCCAGCACTTTGCGAATATCGTGGATAAACCCCATGTCGAGCATGCGGTCCGCTTCGTCGAGTACCAGAATCTCCACCCCGGACAGGTCGACGGTCTTTTGACCGGCGTGATCGAGCAGGCGCCCCGGCGTCGCCACCAGTATATCGACGCCCTTGCGCAACTGAGTGATCTGCGGATTGATATTGACGCCGCCAAAAATCACCGTCGAACGCAGGGGCAAGTATTTGCCGTAGGTATCGATGCTCTCGCCAACCTGGGCGGCGAGTTCGCGGGTCGGGGTCAGCACCAGGGCACGCACCGGACGCGACCCTCCGGTGGCGGGTTTTTCGCTCAGCCGCTGTAGTAGCGGCAGGGTAAACCCGGCAGTCTTGCCGGTACCGGTCTGGGCACCGGCGAGTACATCACCACCTTTAAGTACCACGGGGATGGCCTGGGCCTGAATGGGGGTGGCTTCGCTGTAGCCCTGTTCAGACACAGCGCGAAGCAGTTCGGCGCGAAGGCCGAGGTCTTGAAATGACATATGAATAAATACTCCGATTCCCGCCGGCCCTGGGCAATACCCAGTTACGGTCGCTGGCGAGACGTTAAAAAGGTGTCGAGGGGAAAGATCGAGGAACTACCGATGACACATTGGCGCCGACCGAAAGGGCGCCGTGGAGGCCGTACTTTAACAGGACCGGGAGCGATAAGTCTAATGATTTTCGCCAGCCGCCGGTCTTGCCCTAATACCGCGTTCATCCACGGCCGGGCTGGCCCTCCTCTACGCCCCAAGACAACAATGGGCAAAATCACAACTCCATTGGCATCCTCAGCCATTACTAACCGCGATCGGTGATGGCGTAGACCCGCTCCCTCAGCACCGTCACCCCCTGGGCGGCAAAATGGGAATGATCGGGCAGCACATCTTCATCACCGAGCAGCTCGATTGCACAACCGGCGAACAGTTCCCGCACCTCGGCATCGTCGACACTAAACGGTGGACCGGCACGCTGGTGCTGGGGATAGTCCAGAGTAATCAGCAGCAGACGCCAACCGGGAGCAAGGCAACGGTTGAATCGGTCCACATACTCACGGCGCAACGAAGAGGGCATGGCGATCAGCGCCGCCCGGTCATACGCCGCGCCGACCCCTTCGAGCATTCCGCGGGTCACGGCAAAATAGTCGCCACAATACAGTTGGTAACCATCACCTGTTGCCAGCGAGAACGGCGGCATGTCCTGCCAGTGCAGTTTCAACGCCTGCTCACGGTCGAAGCCCTCAATAGCGGTGCGGGAAATCTCGACGCCGATCACCGGGTGGCCCCGATCGTGCAGCCAGGCCATATCCTGACTCTTGCCGCACAGGGGAACCCAGACAGGAGTCCCTTCGGCGACGGCCAAGGTGTTCCAAAAACGCGTCAGAAGCGGATTGACCACCGGCAGATGGAAACCGATTTGGCCCGCTTGCCAACGTTGAAGCCAGAACGATGCATCCATTGCGAGATCAGGGCCGGCGGCCTAGGAAAGGCGTTACAGCGTTAAAAAGCCGACGACCGTTGTTAACAGTTAAGGGGTTGCCTCGGCAGATAATGATCCCTGCTCCTATAGAGGTCGCATGGACCCGCCATGGGTGCGAAGCGGCGTTGCGAAACGTCATACCGATTTCTATCTATGCTGTAAGTCCATGATATTTGTTAATCACAATCGTTGATAGCATTAGAACTCGCTCGCTGACCAGAGAAGGCTTTTCATGCCAGACATTGTTGTTACCTTTTTCGCCCTCGGCGTAATCGCAGGCCTCGCCCGATCCGACCTGCAAGTACCCAAAGCCACCTATGACACTCTCAGCATTCTGTTGATGTTGACCATTGGCCTTAAGGGTGGCCTCGCCCTTCACGGCCAACTCAGTCTGGCCCTGGTACCGGAATTACTGGCTGCCGCCCTGCTCGGCGGAGTGATACCACTGGTTTGCTATCCCCTCCTGCGCCGAATCGTGAAGCTGGACAACGCCAATAGTGCGAGTATTGCCGCCCACTACGGCTCGGTCAGCGCCGGGACCTTTGCCGTCGTTCTTGCCTATCTGGAATCCCGCGGCATCACCTACTCGCCCCAGGCAACCCTGTACCTTGTGCTGATGGAGCTTCCCGCCATTGTCGTGGCCATCATTCTCTATCGCCGCCTCAGCGGCGCTACCGGCAATGTCGGGCATCTCGTTCACGAAGCCCTTACCGGTCGAGGTGTTATACTGCTCGCCGGCGGCGTCATTATCGGTTACCTCTACGGTGCCGAACGGGCGGAAACCGTTGCACCGCTCTTTATGACTGCTTTCAAGGGTCTGCTGGCCCTGTTTTTGCTCGAAATGGGCCTGTGCACGGCAAAATGCATGCAACCGTTCCCCTGGGGTCAGTGGCGGCTAATTGTATTTGCCCTGTGCATGCCTTTTGCTTTAGCCTTCGCCGGTGCTGCGATGGGCCACCTAATGGGGTTGCCCGCAGGTTCGGTATTGGTTCTGGCAACACTGGCTGCCAGCGCTTCCTACATTGCCGCCCCCGCCGCAATACGCGGGGCGATACCGGAAGCCGATATTGGCCTCGCCATGTTTGTTTCACTGGGGATCACTTTTACCCTCAACGTGACGCTGGGCATCCCCTTTTATCATCGGCTCGTCGACTGGATGGGCGGAGCTGGCCTGTTTTGAGGCGGGAGAGTTAAATGACAGAAAAAGTGGCCATCATCATGGGCTCGAAAAGTGACTGGCCGACGATGTCGGCGGCCGCCGAGATCATGGATGCCTTGCAGGTCCCCTACCATGTGGAAGTAGTCTCCGCGCACCGCACGCCGGACAAGCTATTCAGCTTTGCCGACGCTGCAGTCGACAATGGTTATGAAGTCATCATCGCTGGCGCCGGTGGCGCTGCGCACCTGCCCGGCATGGTTGCGGCGAAAACCCGACTGCCAGTGCTCGGCGTTCCGGTACAGAGCAAAACCCTGAACGGGCTCGACAGCCTGCTGTCCATCGTCCAGATGCCCAAGGGCATTGCCGTCGGAACCCTGGCCATCGGCTCCGCCGGTGCGTTCAACGCAGGCCTGCTCGCCTGTCAGATCCTCAGCCTGCGTGATCCGGCACTGGCGCAGCGCCTCGATGACTTCCGCCGCCGTCAGTGCGACGATGTGCTGGACAACCCTGATCCACGGATCGCCGGGTAATGGCCAACGCCAACCATCAGGTCTGGGTATTGGGCGCCGGGCAGCTCGGCGCCATGATGCGCCATGCGGGTATGCCGCTGGCCATCGAGGTCTATCCAGTGCCGCTGGACAGCGATACCATCCCTGCGGTTCCGCCCAACGCCGTCGTGACACCCGAAATTGAACACTGGCCACAAACCCCGGCCAATCAGGCACTGGCCAACCATCCCAATTTCATGAATGCCCATGTGTTCGACCGGCTCGCCGACCGACTCACCCAGAAGCAACTGATCGACCACCTCAACCTCGCTACGGCGCCCTGGTGCAACGTGACCACCGAGTCCACCGCCGACAACCTATTTGCCCTGCTGGGCGATCGAGTGCTGCTGAAACGCCGCCGGGGTGGATACGATGGGCGTGGACAGCACTGGTTGAAACAACCGCACGCAACAACCATCCCCGACGCCTGGATTGGCGAGGGCATTGCCGAGGCGGCGATCGATTTTAATGAAGAACTATCACTGGTCGGCGTGCGCGACCGAAACGGGCAGCACTATTTCTACCCGCTGACACTGAACTTGCATACCGACGGTATTCTTACCGCGTCCCTTGCACCCCTGGCCCGCCTGACACCGTTGCAGGCCCAGGCCGAGTGCATGCTCGGCGCGCTGCTCGACGAGCTCGACTATATCGGCGTCATGGCCATGGAGTGTTTTCGGGTTGGCGACAAACTGCTTATCAATGAACTCGCTCCCCGCGTGCACAATAGTGGGCACTGGACCCAGGCGGGGACCGCCTGCAGCCAGTTCGAAAGCCATTTGCGCGCGGTTACAGGACTGCCGCTAGCCCCCCCAAAAACCCGGGGCTTGACGGCCATGGTCAACCTGGTCGGGATCGACAGGAACAACCAGTGGTTAGCGATTCCGGAGGCCGCGTTGTACTGGTACGGCAAGGAGGTGCGCCCGGGCCGCAAGGTGGGTCATATCAATCTATGCGGGACCGATCCCGAACAGGTAAGCAAGGCCCTGGAAGATCTAAAACCGTTACTGCCGGAACACTACGACGCGATTATCCAATGGGCCCAGACCCAGATCGCCGCCGGTCGTCAATAAGCCTCGGCATCGCTTTCTAATTGGGTGGCGTGGCGTTAAGATGCTGTTGCGAATGAACGCATTCACTCGCGCTTGAGACTACACTAAAAAAGCTGAATACCTGCACGAGGAGATTTTTGTGGCGTTGGAAGACAAACTGTTAATCGTGGTCAACCCTGCGGCTTCCCGGCAACCCGCTGTCGAACGCGCGATCAACATCGCCCGACAGGGTGCCGAGGACTTTGTTCCCGAACTCAACCTGCTGATCCTCGTGGATCAAAGCACCACCGATTCGCGAGCCGACAACGACGCGGTTTACCGCAATGGCCAATGGATCAAGGACCTTTATGACCGTTTTGACACCCTGGGCATTCAACCCTCGATAGAAATATCGTGGAGTCGCGAATGGGCGGATGCCATCCTTTTTTCCGCGAGCAAGGTCGGCGCCAGCTCCATTGTCATTTCCCACCCCGGCAAAAGCGCCAACCGCAGCTTCAGCGATGAATTCTGGTATCTGGTGCGCAATTCCCCGATTCCAGTGTGCGTGGTTCAGTCCACCCGGGCTCCGGCGGGCCGACCCGTAGTCGTATCCATGGACCTGAGCGACAAGAATATTACCGAGCTCAACAAACGCATTCTCACGGCGGGCCAGGTGGCATCGAAAATGTACGGCTCGGAATTGCATCTGGCCCACGCCTACCAGGACTCCATGAATTACCCTGACCGCGCCAAACTGGTCGAGAACACCGGTATACCCAATGAACGGATTCACCTCAAAGCGGGCGAGCCGGATCAGGCATTGGGTGAAGTGGCTCGGGAACTGGACCCGGACCTTTTCATTGTTGGCGCCTCCCGCCGCACTGGCATCCGCGCTGCACTCAGGGGTCGCAAGCTCGGTGATATCCTGATGACCATTGAGCACGATCTGTTCGTTATCGTCTGATCGGACGCCCCGGCGCTCGCCGGGGCCGCTTTCCCCGACTGAAAAGCTTACGTGAAAGAAAAGCGCGGCGAATTCTCCTCCCGCCTAGGGTTTATCATCGCGGCCACCGGTTCAGCGGTAGGCCTGGGTAACGTCTGGGGGTTCCCCACCAATACCGCGAGCAATGGAGGAGCCGCCTTTGTCGTTACCTATTTTTTCCTGGCGTTTTTACTTGCCTACCCTGCGCTGATGGCCGAACTGGTGATCGGGCGCTGTACCCGCGCCAACATTTACTCCGCGCTTGAAAATATCAGCGCGACCCCTCTCTCCCGCTGGTCGGGACGTTGTATTGGCGCCTATGCCATCGCAGTTGCGACGGCTATCCTGAGTTTTTATAGCCTCGTGGCCGGATGGATGCTGGCCCATCTTCTGGCCTCCGCCAGCGAATTGGCCGGCAACACCGCTGTCCAGAACTGGCTCGAGCGGGCGTCACTGGCGCGCAATCTGCTTTGTGCAGGTGTGTTTTCTATCCTGACGGTCACGGTAGTCAGTCACGGCGTGCAGCGTGGTATCGAGCGCTGGTCGGAAAGACTGATGCCTGCCCTGCTGTTATTACTGATTGTATTGATCATCTATGTATTACAGCAGCCCGGCGCCATGACCGGACTTTCGCTGTACCTGCTGCCCGATTTTTCCGAGGTTTTCCACCCATCACTATTGCTAAGCGCCCTGGGACAGGCCTTCTTCTCCCTGTCTCTCGGGGTCGGGACAATGTTGATCTACGGCTCCTATGTTCGCCGGGAAGATAATCTCCCGGCCCTCGGAGCCTGGGTGACATTGGTTGACACCTCAGTGGCGTTTCTCGCCGGCCTGCTCATTATCCCCGCGCTGTTTGTCGCCCAGGAACTGGGCATCACGATTTATCGCGACGGCTCCCTTATTGCCGGTCCGGACCTGATTTTCCAGGTTCTGCCAACCCTGTTCGATTCAATGGGGGCCAACGGCACAGTCGTCGCGCTGGCTTTTTTCCTGCTCATGACCATTGCCGCGTTGACCTCCTCGATTTCGATGCTTGAAGTGCCCGTCGCGCTGATCGCGGAAAAAACACCATTAAGCCGGGTGACAGCCAGCTGGCTGGCGGGCAGCCTGGTCTTTGGCGCCAGTGCCGGGATTGCCGCCAACTTCGACACGCTGTTCAGCCTCGTGGTAACGCTCACCACGGAATACAGCCAACCATTACTCGGCATTGCCCTGTGCATGTTTGCCGGCTGGGTCTTGCACCGTGATCGGTTACTGGCGGAAATTCGTGCCGGTTTCGATGGTGTGGAGCAAAGCCTGTTCTGGAAGATATGGCCGTTCTATGTGCGGGTCATCTGCCCGTTGCTCATTGGCGCCGCATTCCTTCAATCCATCATCCAATAGACCGAAGACCGCATCAGGAAAACTGGCGGGCCCCATTCCTGGAAAACTGATTGCGCAAGAATGCCATCTGGTCACCGAGAATCCGACGTGAATTGAGCAGCGCCAGGTACTCGGCATTATTTGGCCGGTAGGGCAGCGCCACCAGCTGCATGCTGATCTCTTCAAGCAGGCGGTCCGCCTTGTGCTGATTACATCGCCTGCAGGCTGCGACGACATTTTCCCACCGGTCGAGACCACCCCGTGACAGGGGCACAATATGATCCCGGGTAAGCTGTTTGGAGTGAAATCGATTGGCGCAATACATACACGTATGCTGGTCGCGGGCAAACAGCGTGGGATTCGATAACGGATACCGCACCCGGGGTTTTGCAAGGCGCTCCCCGCCGCAGGCTATGATACTCGACAACTCGATGGTCGACTGGCGCCCGGTAAAACGCGAGAAGCCGCCACGAACGCGGTGAACCACGTCCCCCAGGGTCCAAATGACGAGGTCGCGGGCATGCAGGCAAACCGCTTCCTGCCACTCCAACCACTCTATGGGCTGGCCTGCCGCGTTCAATCGCAATATAAGCGGCGTCACGTCCAGACTCTCCGTTTTGCCAACGTCAAAGCAAAAAACCCTGCGTCCAACGACCACAGGGCTTTCAAATTCCGGGGTGACTCGCCCACTCTCCAGGCGACAAACTCAAGCTGGAGTGCGCGGTACTTCAACAAATTAAATCCAATCAGCGGGTTGAAGACGGACCTCACCGGAAAAACCATACCGGAAACATATTACTCCGGCCGGGCGGCCGGTCAAGAATAATCGGGTGAAAAAATCAGGTGAAGGGAAAGGACAACCAACGGCCAAAAAAACAAGCGCCCTGCACATCATGTGCCAGGGCGCAAAAAGCAGTGTAGATTGCTGATCTTCCTGATAAGCGATTCCACCTTCGTCCTTGGTCTCGAAATCCGTTTCGGTCCCTGAGGGTGGTGCACATCCTTGCGCTTCTGCATCCTTGCAGTGTCTAAGATAGGCTAGTGCAGCCTCCCCGCCTATTGGGAGAAATCTCCTTTTCTTGTAGGATATTTCCTACATAGCCAGCCTTTGACCGAAACGTGAATGCGGTATAGGGTTGCACCTCAACCCGGAGACACCATCCTTGGCCACGCGAAAAAAATCCCCTGACTTCGAGCGCGACCTCGCTGAACTGGAAAAACTGGTCACTGCCCTGGAATCAGGGAACCTGAGCCTGGAAGACTCCCTCAAGGCCTTCGAGGAAGGCATCAGGATTACCCGCCAGTGCCAGGAAGCATTAAGCCAGGCGGAACAGCGGGTTGAGATACTCACGCGCAACCAGGACGGCGATCGGCAAACGCAACCCTTCGACGCCCCGGAAAACGATTAATGGCGACGGGGCTGACTGCTTTCCTAAAGCGCTGCCAGGGGCAAGTCGACGAGTATCTGGAACAACTGCTTCCCGAGGGCGATACCTCACTCCACCGGGCCATGCGCTATAGCCTGTTTAACGGCGGCAAACGCATACGACCGGCCCTGTGCTATGCCGCAGCGGAACTGATCGGAACACCCAGCCCCCTTACCCACAGGGCCGCCTGCGCGGTGGAAATGATTCACGCCTATTCACTCATCCATGATGACCTGCCGTCCATGGATAACGATGACCTGCGCCGAGGCAAACCGACATGCCATATCGCCTTTGGCGAAGCCACGGCCATTTTGGCCGGCGACGGTCTGCAGGCGCTGGCATTCAATGTCCTGAGCAATGGCACGTTCAACCCCGGCCTGCAACTCTCAATGCTCGCATGCCTCAGCCGCGCCTCGGGACCATCAGGGATGGTGGGCGGCCAGGCCCTGGATCTCGCTGCCGTTAACCGCCACCTCGAGTTATCGAATCTTGAAGCGATGCATCGGGCCAAGACCGGTGCCCTCATCGATGCCAGCATCGAACTCGGCGCCCTATCCACCGGATCAGCGACGGCGCCCCAACTATCCGCTTTGCGGGACTACAGCCGAAGCATTGGCCTCGCTTTTCAAGTGCGCGACGACATTCTTGACGTTGAGAGCGGCACCGAGGTGCTCGGCAAACGCCAGGGTGCTGATAACGCACTCAACAAGCCCACCTACACATCACTGCTGGGTCTCGCAGGCGCCAAAGCAAAACTGGACGAACTGCACGAACAGAGTCTTCAGGCCCTGGAAATCTTTGGCAGTCGTGCCGACTGTCTGACGGAAATCGCCCATTTCATTGTCTCCCGCGATCATTGAGGGTCCGCAGCCCCGGTTGACAGCCTGTAGCACCCCGACTTGCCCTCTACATCCAATGTTTATCGCCACGACGGCGCACAGGCCTGCCGTTCAGAGAAAGGGCCCGTTTTGGTGTACCATTCACTTCAAGCCTGTCATTCGCTGAACCATGTCAAAGAAATTCACCAACATCCCGCGTGAACGTCCAGTGACGCCGCTCCTGGACAAAGTGGCGAGCCCCGCCGAATTGCGCGGGCTCGACGATGCGCAATTGCTCGAACTCGCCGATGAGCTGCGCGCCTACCTGCTCTACTCCGTGGGTCGTGTGGGCGGTCATTTCGGCGCCGGGCTCGGGGTTATCGAGCTGACCATTGCTCTGCATTACGTGTTCAACACACCGACCGACCGGCTGGTCTGGGATGTCGGCCATCAGACCTACCCCCACAAAATCCTTACCGGTCGCCGCGATGCATTGCTATCAGTGCGCCAGCAGGACGGCATTTCAGGTTTCCCGAAACGGAGTGAAAGCAAATACGACACCTTCGGCGTCGGACATTCGAGCACATCAATCAGTGCTGCACTCGGCATGGCGCTCGCCGCCCGCATGGACAACCTGGACAGACGGGTCGTGGCGGTAATCGGCGATGGCGCAATGACCGCCGGCATGGCCTTCGAGGCCCTGAACCATGCCGCCCACACCGATGCCAATTTGCTGGTGGTGCTAAACGACAACAACATGTCGATTTCCCGGAACGTGGGCGGACTGGCAACATATTTTTCCAAACTGTGGGCGAGCAGGGTCTACAACTCCATCCGCGAAGGCGGCAAAAAGGCGCTCAAAGCCATTCCCTCCGCGGCCGCCTTTGTCCGCAAAACCGAGGAGCACCTGAAAGCAATGGTGGCGCCGGGGATTGTTTTCGAGGAGCTCGGGTTTAACTACATCGGCCCAATTGACGGCCATGATCTGCCGCTGCTAGTCCAGACCCTCAGCAACCTGAAAGACCTCAAGGAACCGGTGTTACTGCACACCATTACCCGGAAGGGAAACGGATTCGTGCCCGCAGAAGAAGACCCCATCGGCTACCACGCACTCAACAAAATTGAACCCAAAGAAGCGCCACCCTCGGTCAAGAAACCCTCTACCCCGGCGCTGCCCAAGTATCAGGATATCTTTGGACAGTGGCTGATCGATACCGCCAGCGCCGATCCCAGGCTGGTTGCGATCACCCCCGCCATGTGCGAAGGATCGGGGATGAAATCGTATTCAGAACGCTTCCCCGACCGGTTTTATGATGTCGCCATTGCCGAGCAACATGCCGTGACCCTGGCTGGGGGCCTGGCCTGTGAAGGCAAGAAGCCGGTAGTCGCCATTTACTCAACCTTCCTGCAAAGGGGCTATGATCAGTTGATCCACGATGTGGCGCTGCAAAACCTGGACGTATTGTTTGCCCTCGACCGCGCCGGCCAGGTGGGTGAAGACGGCGCCACCCATGCCGGCAGCTTTGATATCAGTTTTATGCGCTGCATACCCAATATGATCATCATGACGCCCTCAGACGAACGGGAAGCCCGCAAGATGCTCGCCACCGGCTACCGGTACCCGGGTCCCGCCGCAGTGCGCTATCCCCGGGGTACGGGGCCTGGCGCAACGCCGGAACCGGCGCTCGAGCCGCTTCCCATTGGCAAGGGCGTCGTAAAACGCCGGGGAGCCAATGTGGCCATTCTAAATTTTGGCGTTCTGCTGCCCCAGGCAATGGTTGCCGCCGAGGCTGTCAACGCCACTGTCGCCGACATGCGTTTTGTCAAACCCCTGGACGAAGCCCTGGTGACCGAACTGCTCGCCAGCCACGATCTGCTTGTAACTCTCGAGGATAATGTGGTTATGGGCGGCGCCGGCTCAGCCGTTAGCGAGCACATTTTCAGGTCGGGACGCGGTTGCAACCTGCTCCAGCTTGGCCTGCCGGACCGGTTCATTGACCATGCATCGCGGGACGTCCAGTTGTCCATGGCCGGACTCGACAGCACGGGCATAATCAACGCCATCCTCGAACGTCTGGGGCACCCCAGACCATCGACCCATGTGGCCGAAAGCTGATTGGTGTCATTGTTTCGGGCGGGGAATGTGGGCACGATACTTCATTCTGCGGGCATGCCGCGTATGGCCCGCGGACGCAGACTAATTAACTGCAATTGCGCTGCAACAGGAAAGTGCGATATGAAATGGCAGATCTTGATGCTCCTTATGGCGGCAGCGGCCGTGGCAGGTTGTGATCGTCAACGGGAAGACATCCGGGCCGCCGATAGTGAAAACCTTGCCGCCGGAGAGAAGCTATTCGCGCAATACTGCGCCCAATGCCATCCCCGCAGCGGGCGGGGAGACTATCTGAAGCGGATTCCGGTCACTGTCCTCAACCGACGGTCTGACACCGAGCTGATCGGCTGGATCCGCGGCAGTGAACGGCACCGGGAAATGCCGAATTTTGACCACTTCTCGGAGAAACAGGAAAAGCAGCTTGCCACCTTCCTGCTCAACGAGGTGACTCGACACAGTCCGGTCTGGTGAGTATTCTTCTCTTCCGACCTTGCTTATTGTGACTACCGGAGTTTGCCATGCAAAACCCCAACTCTTCTGAACCCTGTCCTTTTGAATTCAATTTTGACGAAACCACCTTCAAGGTCGGCGACACCATCAGCTACCGTGTACCGGAAGTCTTTGATGATATGCCCTTCGTCGGCACACTGCTCGAAGTCGGGAATGATTACGTCATCATTTCAGCCAACGACCCGAGCGACCCTGATCGGCGCATGCGCGGCACCCGAGAGAGCCGCCCCGTCGTTTCCGCCTCCGAAGCACTCGACTGACGGCCGACAACGTCAGCCGTGATAGGTGAGAAAGAACTGCTTGGCAGTTCGACCACTTTTCGAGGCCCGCTCCATGGCAAACTGCTTGGCTTTGCCATGGAGCTCAGACCGGTCGCCCTGATACTGGCTAAAGAGCGTATCGACGATCGCCAGATACTGCCCCGTGGTGCACGGATAGAACGATAACCATAGGCCAAACCGGTCGGCGAGGGATAGCTTTTCCTCCACCGTGTCGCCATAGTGAAGCTCACCGTCAACGATTTTCACGTCCTGGTTTTCCGACTGTCGCTCCGGAATAAGATGACGGCGGTTGGATGTTGCGTAGACAAGCACGTTCTCCGGCGGCAACTCAATCGAACCTTCGAGCACGCTTTTCAGATGCTTGTAGGTGGTCTCTCCTTCTTCAAACGATAAATCGTCACAAAAAATAATGAACCGGTGAGAGAGTTCCCGAATATCGTCAACTATCTCGGGCAAATCAACCAGATCGTCCTTATCAATTTCGATAACCCGCAGACCTTGATTGGCATAGGCATTCAGTAACGCCTTGATAAGTGAAGATTTTCCTGTGCCTCTACTGCCCCATAGCAACACGTTGTTCGCTGGTTGACGGTGGAGAAACCGTTCGGTATTGGCCACCAGTGCGCGCTTTTGCCGGTCGATGCCGAGCAGATCATCCAATTGAACATGATCAATTCGCCGAACCGGCCTGAGGGTTCCATTGCGGCGGCGCCACACGGCTGCATGGGTTTCGTTCCAGTCAATCATTGTCGCTCCTGTGCATTTTCAAAATGTCGGTAAAACCGGGGAATCTGGCGTTTTTATTGCCTCAAGCGTAGAGTGAAACCAGAAAACGGAGATTATGACATGACAGCCAAAAGCGACGACAACGGCAACAAGGATGGCAACAATGAAAAAGGCGCCTCCTCGTTTGACGCACTGTTCCGCAGCCTGCAGGGACTGACCACGCAAACACTGTCCAAAACCGCGAGCCAGTACTCGGGTAACCTGATGGACATGATGATGCGCACGCCGGACTATATGATCCAGATGGGCAAAGCCGGCCGCTACCTCAAGGACCTGCGGGAAGTGGCCGGGTTGAGCATCGACGACCTGGCGAGCACGATCAACCTCGAAAATCCCGACCTTTTGCGCGCCATCGAGGAAGGCAGAAAGCCGGTTACACTGGATATTCTCTATCGCCTCGCATCATTCCACGCCCGCCATGACCCCCTTGGATTTATCATGAATTTCACCCGGGAGTACGCGCCACTGCAATGGCAAATGCTGAAAATGACCGGCATGGACAAACTACTGATCAGTGTCGAGCGGGAAGTGAAGTTCATCAATATCTATCGCTCGAGGGACCGGGCGCGCCAGCTCAGTGATGAACAGTTTGATCGTATTCTGGCGTTCATGGACCAGGCCTTTGACATGGCACTTGCGCTCACTTCCGATGACGAAATCCAACGGGAGCCCGCCAAACCCCGAAAACCACCAAAAAAATCGCAACCAAAAAAAACCGGCGATTAAACGCCGGCTCTTCCGTCAGGCCCGTCCGCTTTATTTCAGCACCGTCGCCAGTGAGGTCGTCAGATAATCAATATTGGCCTCGCTGATGCCCGCCACATTGATCCTGCTCGAACCGACGATATAAATGGCGAATTCGTCGCGCAGCCGCTTTATCTGGTCGGGCGTAATACCGAGAAACGAGAACATGCCAAATTGGTTCTCGATAAAGGCGAAGTCCTGATCCACGCCGGTGGCTTTCATTTTCCGTACAAACAATCCGCGCAATGCATTCATGCGGTTGCGCATCTCGGTCAGCTCGCCGATCCAGTCTGTGCGCAGCGCCTGGTCCTGCATCACCAGCCCGGCCAGAAAGCCGCCGTGGGCCGGGGGCATGGAGTAAATGGCGCGGGCAATGTTGGTCATATGTGACTCGGCGACCGACGCCGCTTCGGCACTGGCAGTAATGGCCGTGATACTGCCGGTGCGCTCCCGGTACAGGCCAAAATTCTTTGAACAGGAGCTGGCCACCAGAACTTCGGGCACCTTATCCGCCAACAGACGAACCCCATAGGCATCCTCCTCGAGTCCGGTGCCGAATCCCTGATAGGCAAGATCCACAAACGGCAGAATCCCCTTGCGCTCGACGAGTTCGGCAATGGCCTGCCACTGCTCGGCACTGAGATCGGCACCACAGGGATTGTGACAGCAGCCATGCAAGAGGACGGCATCGCCCTCGCGCGCCTTGTCCAGGGTTGCCATCATGGCATCAAACAGAATTTGGCTTTTGTCCTTGTCGTAGTAAGGATAGGTTTCGATGGACAGTCCTGCGCCACGGATGACCGGGTAATGGTTTGCCCATGTCGGATCCCCGAGCCAGACGGTGGCATCCCCGTTCATGCGCTTGATCAGCTCGCTGGCAATACGCAATGCGCCTGTTCCACCGGGTGTCATCACTGAACGCACCCGCCCGCTGCGGACAGCATCGTGATCGTCGCCGAGCATCAGGCGGATGATGCCCTCATTGTAGGCCTCAACACCAACCTGAGCGATGTAGGACTTACTGTTTTCCTCTTCAAACAACTGCTTTTCCGCCGCCTTGATCGCGCGCATGACAGGCGTCTGGCCGGTTTCCGTTTTGTAAACACCCACCCCGAGGTCAATTTTTGTGTCGCGGGTATCGGCCCGGTACGCAGCGCTCAAGCCAAGAATGGGGTCAGGGGGGAGTGCTTCCAAAATGGTAAACATAGATCCTCTCAACAGGGGTTGGATTAATGGTTAAAAAACCATGGTCGCCCGCGCACCTGGCGCCGGCACCAGAAAGGAATTGTAGAGGAGATGGGAAAATTTATCAGGCCATTTCAGCCCTCATGCGGGGCTTTTTTGATACATCCAGGGGCTTTCCCGACAGCAGGCTGTTGAGCAAATTCAGACGCTCCACTGTGCCCACATCCCACCATTGACCATCAAAAACCTCGCCACTGATACTGAGCGCACGGACACTGCTGTCAAGCACGTCGCGCAGCGCAAAACGCTCGGAAGCCGCAGGGTACAGCGCAAAAAGTTCAGGCCGCATGACGCTGATTCCACTGAACGTATAGGTCGAAGTCGAATTTCCGGGGTAGGCCACCATGCCGTCGTCGGTCAACAGGAAATCGCCGCTCGCCTTGAACGGGGGATTCGGAACCAGCACCAGATGGGCATCAATGTCCTCAGGCAACTGTCTGTCAACGAGAGAGGATAGCGGATAGTCGGTCCAGACGTCGCCATTGACGACAAGAAATGGCTCGGGCCCGAGCAATGGCAGCGCGCGCCGGATTCCACCGCCGGTCTCAAGGGGTGATGCCTCCCGCGACCAGGAAATTCGCACGCCAAAACGCCCGCCATCTCCCAGGAACGCCTCGATTTGTTCTCCGAGCCAGGAGGTATTGACGACGATTTCGGAAATACCGGCGGCTGCCAGGCGTTCTACGTGATACTGAATAAGCGGCTTGCCGGCAATCGTCAACAGGGGCTTGGGTGTGGTTTCGGTCAGTGGACGCAACCGCTCGCCGAATCCGGCCGCCAAGATCATCGCGCGCATATTATTCGTCTCCTGCCTGTTGCCAGGCTTGGTACCAGGGTTGTTGGACAATCAAGGGCATCAAGCGCCCCCTGAACCACTCGTCGAATGGGTTGAACTCGTCATATGTCGACGTCACCTCGAGGGTATACCTCAGTACCAGCGGCAGATCCTGCAGGTATCGATGCTTGCCATCCCGCAGTGACAGCCGGGCAAAAATGCCCAACACCTTGAGGTGACGCTGCAGGCCCATCCAGTCGAACCAGGCCAGCAATTGCCCGTCCATTGGCAGCGCTGAATCCGCGCACAGGCGACCATAGGACCGCCGCAAAAACATCAGCGCCCGCTCGCGCACCTGTTCAGCGGGCCAACGAATATAGCAATCCTTTAGCAGGGATACCAGATCGTATGTGAACGGACCGACGACCGCGTCCTGAAAGTCCACGACACCAAGGTCATCGTCGGCAATCCACAGCAGGTTTCTCGAATGGAAGTCCCGGTGAACAACCACCTGCGGTTGCATCAATGCACTGTCGGCGAGTCGCTGACACATTGATTCGATCATCTGCCGCTCGTCCGCGGCCAAACGGTGATCCAGCAGCCCTTCAACGAACCATTCAGGGAATAGTGCCATTTCCTGTTCCAGCCGTTGCCGGTCGTATCCGGGGAAAACCGCCTCGTCCGGCGGCGCAGCCTGCATCATCGCCAGCACCCGTTCCGCGAGGTCGTACAACTGCGGCATGCTGGCGCTATTGAGGCGGGGCAGCAAAAGCCCATCGCCCAGGTCCTCGAGCAACAAAAAACCCTGCAGGAAGTCAACCGCGTGGATTTCAGGTACATGAACACCCGACTTTCGCAGAAACAGATCGATTTGAACAAAACCGGGGTTGTTTTCATGCTCCGGAGGAGCAATCACCGCCACCAGACTGGGCGACGTGTTAAGCCGGTAGTAGGTGCGAAAGCCCGCGTCACCGGCAATCGGAGTCGCGACAAGCCCCTTCGGCGCAGTGACATTCGACGGCAAGCAGGTCTTCACCCAGGCACACAAGGTCGTCAAATCTGGCATATTCCACCCTCGGAAAAGCGCGATACTACCGCAAGTGGCCGCAATATTGGCCGCGGGGGTCGCAGATGGTTAAACTTGCTGTAAAATCCCCTGTCCACGCAGAACCGCCACATTTATGCAGAGCAGATAACTCAATGGGTGACACCACCGTCGGTACGCGCCGGCCGCTGTATACCGCGGTATGCAGGCAACTCTTTCTCACCTTTGGTATTGCCACATTGGCAGGCGCCGCCGTGGCCGAAGATGTTCAAAACCAATGGTCCTGTCATGCCGACTCCGACGGCAACTGGGTCTGTGCCACTGTGCCGATCAGCGGCACACCCTACCGCCGCCCCGAGCCCCGGGTTGCAGCGCCGGCCCCCGGCCAGGTCAGCGATGAAGAGTCCCATATCAACCCGACTCGGAACCTGGACTGGGTGCCGCTGGAACAGCTCAGCGTCGATGAACAGGAACGGGTTCGACCCAACTGCTGCGGCGCCTACATCGAGCCACCGCGGAACTATCCCGAATCCGACCTCACGCCAGAGGAGGCGTCACTGCGCGTCAGCGCCGATAGCACGGAGGCCCGGGGCAACGTCGCCACCCTCGAGGGGGATGTCCAGGTATCCCAGGGCTACCGCCAGGTTCGCAGCAATAAGGCCGTTGTCGATCAGGAAAAGCGCATCATCGAACTGATGGGCAATATCAACTACCGCGAACCCGGCGTGTTGATCACCGGCGAGGAAGCGCGGCTGGACATGGATTCCAGAGAAGCCCGGCTTACAGACGCCGGGTTCGTGCTTCACGACAGCGGTGTAAGGGGTAGCGCCAAGACATTGCAAAAAGGCCAGGACGACGTCATCTACATCGACAACGCCACCTACACAACCTGCGAACCCGATAACAATGCCTGGCAACTGAAAACATCGGATGTTGACATCGATACCATTCGCAATATGGCGGTGGCGCGCAATGTGCGTTTGGAGGTAAAGGACATCCCGGTTCTGTATATCCCCTGGATTCGATTCCCCACCTCCGATAACCGCGCCACTGGACTGCTCTTCCCCGTGCTTGTTGCGGGCAACGACAACGGTATTGATTATTCGCAGCCAATTTACCTGAATCTGGCGCCCAATTACGATGCCACACTGACACCGCGCTTTATCCAATACCGCGGCGCCATGATGGAAGCCGAAGCCCGCTACCTGAACGATTGGAGCACAACCACCGTCTCCGGGGGCTATCTGTGGGACGATGACGGCGGGGATGTCGGCAAGGAAACAACCGCGAGCGGCGAGCGGCTTCCCTATGAGGGCGAAGACCGCTGGCTGATAGGCGTCGGCCACAAGGGCGGCATGGGCCATGCCTGGGACACCTATATCGATTATAACGACGTCAGCGATATCGATTACTTTCGCGACCTGGATACCACTACCCTTGAAGTGAACAGCCAGAGCCACCTGAATCAGGAAATTGCCGCAGGCTACACCACCCGGCACTGGCGGCTCGGTGTCAAGGCCCAGGAATTCGAGACCATCATCCGTGATGGCCTGGAACAATACAAACAGCTACCCCGAATAGACGCCAACGGCCGCTATCGGTTCGGCCACGATCTTATCCTCAGCCTGCGTCAACACTTCGTCGCCTTCGACCACAGTGAGGACGATGTGTTCGGGTCGGGCACGCCGCTGACCCGGGATGCCGACAACACCACCGTCACCGGCAGTCGCCTGAGGGCCGATTACGGTATTACCTGGGATAAGGAGTGGTTATGGGGATTCTTCAAGCCCTCTGCCAAAGTCAAGGCGATACGATACGACCTGGATACGCCACTGGCCGGACAGACGGACGAAAGCCCCGATATTCTGGTTCCGGTGACCAGCCTGGACACCGGCCTGTTCTTCGAAAA
>PABE01000151.1 GCA_002702725.1 Porticoccaceae bacterium | reverse complement strand
CTCTGAGCGGGGGTAACTCACACTTTTGGGGGCATAAATGGGGGCATATCCCATATTTCATGATAAAAAAGATTATTAATCAGTATGTTGTAAATTCTATTAAGTAGATGGTGGGCTCGGGCAGCCAAGCACACCTCGACGGGCCACCCCAAAGTTACAGGCACTTTCTTCTCCGCTGCGACCTGCCCGGCGCAATTTGTATGGTCTATCGATCTTTACCCCTGCGACTTGCTTTCATGATCTTCCCCACCGATAAAAGCTGGCTGGGTTACTCGCAGCCCACATAGGTCTGCTATGGTTTAGCTAGGGGTAACCGTTTTGGCCATCTTGGCTTGAATACCAATCTTCCGGAGGTATTGAAAATAATCTGTGGCAGATTAATGATGTCGCCCTTTACCATCTTACTGCTGTCATCCACGGCATACACTGAAGTCTATTCATGTGTGGATGAAAAGGGTGGCAAGTACTTTTCTGACAGGGGATGCCCAACGGGCCCGGGGAACGCTAAAAAGGACGATATCTCATCCGTTAAGTATAACTGCAAAAGTTCCAGCCAGCAGTCAGTGTTGGCGGCACTGGCCCCAGTTTTAAGTCTGAAATTGATAAAGCAAGAAAGGTCTCCAAGGATATTCAGCGACGCAGTATAAAATAAGAAAAATTTCACGGTTCGTCACCGTCAACGGTTTATTAATGCTCCTTGCGGTGACACGTACACAGCGAGACCCCAAAAGGACATCCCAGAGATACATCGGTTGCACAGGGCATTGCCTAATATCGTGATACAGAGGCAAGATTCGCCTTGGGTCTAGCCACGAAAAAGACATTGAACCAACCCGAAAACTATCCCCGACATCGATCCACAGGCCTTCAACTCCGCATGCGCCGTTGGCAACACGGTTGTCGAGTGCATATTCATTCGTTCCGGCTCGCCCCGCCGGGCCCGGTCTTACCAGCAGGCAGGATCCGTCCCGCTCCCGGGATCTGCCAATTTTTTTATGGCCATTGAACTTTTTGACCAACCGGGACTCTTAACTAGCGGTTAAGTTCTCTCTTCGTTGTGAGCAAACCGATTCCAACCCTCTTGTAATCGGACTTTTACCCCGACCTTAATGGTTCGGGGTTTTCTTTTTTGGGGCCAGTCACTCTATTGTCGGGTGTTTTGAACATACGAAACCCCGCCTTGCCCGGTATACCGTTTTGCAAGAGCGGGGGTACCCGCAGAAAACGCTATAAGGCAACAGGACGAATCAGACCTTTTCACTGGCCTTTCTAAGGATGGCGTACAGTTCGTCTTTCAATTGCAGTTTTTGCTTCTTCAGCGTTTCAATCTCTTCATCCGGGGCCAGCGCCACGCGGGACTCGAGATTCTGAATTTTCTCATCCAGCTCATTGTGTTTGTCGAACAGACTTTGAAAATGCTGATCATGGTGCTTAAGTTTGGTAATCAAATCGCGATATTCAGGGAACACTGGTTACTCCTCAGGCAGATGGACATTCTCGCCGACTGTAATATCAGACGCCGACCATCTCAAGGTTACACCCTTCGGAACTGATGGCGGTTGATCTACCGCACAACTTCACCACAAGACTAGCGTGTTCCCGAAACGGTGCCTGCAAACGGGAGTAGCAATCACAACACCGACGCATTATTATTTGACTCATAAGTACAATTAATAGACCTGCAACGGAAGAAAAATCGCCTATTCTTCTGGTTCAGCATCCATCGCCCGATACCAATAACGAGATCCTCCAGGAGGACAACCCATGTACACACGCCCCTTGATTCGCTGGTCAGCGGCAATGCTGGCCGGTTTCGCCGCCACGACCTTTGCCCATGCGCTGGATCAGTGCAGTCTGGACAACATTCGCGCCCTGGCACCGGACGGTGCCAATATTGACCAGGTCACGCACATTGCCACGCCGGTCGCCCACTGCGAGGTTCTGGGTCATACCATCACCCGGGACCCCGGCCCCAACCGGGTGGAATGGACCGTGATGCTGCCGGACTATCGGTTTAATGGCCGCTACTACTTTGTCGGCCTCGGCGCCGCCGCCGGCGTGGTACCCACCACCACAACCAAAGAGCCCATCGGCCAGGGTTACATTCCCGCCACATTGAAACTGCTCGGTGCCGGCTTTGCCGTCGCCGGCACCGATACCGGCCACAAGGGCAGTCGCTGGGATTTTGCCATCGACAACCCGGCGGCCAAGCTGGATCACGGCCACCGGGGTGCCCACGTCGCTGCAGTTGCCACCCAGGCGATCACCAAATCCTATTACGGTATGAAGGACAAGTTATACCGTTACCACCTGGGTTGTTCAGGAGGCGGGCGCATGGGCGCCATGGCTGCGCTGCATCACCCCGGCGATTACGACGGGATTGTCGCCTCCACCGGTTTCGGCAAGGGCGGCAGCATGTGGTTTCCCTGGATATTGCAGCACCTGATCAATCACCCTGAAGGCTGGATTTCGCCGGCCAAGCTGCAAACCCTGGAACGCGCGGTGGCGGATCACTGTGCCGGCCCCGATGGTCTGGTTCGGGATCCCAACGCCTGTGGTTTCGATCCCGCCAGCCTGCGCTGCCAGGGGCAGAGCACCGACCAATGCCTGACCGACGCCGAAATCGCCATGGTGGAACGAATCACCAGCCGGCACCCGGTCGGACCCGACGATACCTCCGGCGGCTTTACACTCACCAACCCCACCGGCTGGTCGTCATTCCTGCTGGGTACGACCCGTCCCACTAACAAGGGTCCGGAAAACCCCTGGGCACCCGAGCCGGCCCCTTTCTCCTACGGCCTTGGCCAGAGCATTCTCCGGGGTATGTATTTCAATGATGCCAATTTCAACCTCATGGATCTGGATTTCGACAATCCCGAACATTTACAGACACTGGCGGACCACCATGCGGATTGGGGTGGAGTCAGCCCCGATCTCAGCGCCTTCAAAAAAGCCGGTGGCAAACTGATTCTGTGGGCGCCCCTGGGCGAGAACGCCGTACCCCCCTGGACCGAGATCGAGTACTACCACGCGGTCAAGGAAACGGTGCCGGATATGGACGACTTTATGCGCCTGTACCTCGTTCCCGGTGTCCAGCACTGCGCCGGCGGGCCAGGACCCCAGGACTCACCGGCCCGTTTCCTGGACAACGTCATCGCCTGGGCGGAGCAGGGTGACCGCCCCGGCCCCATTGTCACCAGCGCCGATGAACAGATACCGCGATACTTCGGCAACGGCGCGCCGTCCCCGGCCCGCACGGTGCTAGTGTGCCCCTACCCGCAAACGGCGGTCTTCAAAGGCGAGAAAGGCGCCTTTGCCTACGACGCGCGAAACTGGCGCTGTGAATAGGCGCGCCGTTGAAAACAATGCTGACAACACCGAGTTCAATCCAAGAAAAGGGATAAATCAATGAAAATACACAGACACTGGGGGTTACTACCCTTCCTACTGACCGGGTTTGGCGGCCTCTCTTCAGCGGCCACACAGGGTCCCTGCGAATTGGAAAAAATACAGTCCTTTGCCCCGGAAGGGGCGATAGTGGACAGCGTTACCCACCTCGATACACCCATTGCCCACTGTGAAGTGGTCGGCCACACGATCACCCAAAATCCCGGCCCCAACCGGGTGGAGTGGACGGTGATGCTGCCGGATGAAGGCTTCAAGGGCCGGTATTATTTTATCGGTGAGGGAGCGGCGGCGGGTATCGTACCCACGACCCGCGCAGGGTCCGTTGATCTGGAAGCCATCTATGGCCACACCTACGCCGGAACCGATATCCAGAAGGACATACAACGGCAGATGATGGCGATGATCGCCAATGGCTATGCCGGCACGGCCGTGCGAAAGATGGCTGAGGGCTTTGCGGTGGCCGGCACAGATACCGGTCACAAGGGGTTCATGTGGGAATTTCTCATCGACAACCCCGCTGCGCGACTGGATCACGGCCACCGCGGCGCCCATGTCTCGGCGGTCGCCACCCAGGAGATCACCCGCCGCTATTACGACATGGACGATAAGCTGTATCGCTATCATCTCGGTTGTTCCGGGGGTGGCCGTATGGGCGCCATGGCGGCACTACACCACCCGGAGGACTACGACGGTATCGTCGCCTCCACCGGGTTTGGCAAGGGCAGCTCGATGTGGTTCCCCTGGATTATCCAGTACCTGGTTGAAAAGCCCGACCGGTGGATTTCCCCCGCCAAGCTAGCCTTCCTGGAAAAAGCGGTGGCGGATCACTGCGCCGGACCCGATGGCCTGGTGCGGGATCAGAACGCCTGCGGCTTCGATCTCAACAGCGTCAAGTGTGAGGGCGCCAGTACCGACAGCTGCCTGACCCGGGATCAGATCGATATGGCCCGGCGTATCACCAGTCCGCACCCCGTCGCCCCCGGCGAGGTATCCGGCGGCTTTACCCTGACCAACCCCATCGGCTGGTCCGGGTTTCTGATCGGAGAGACCAAACCGACCGGCAACGATCCGGAAAACCCCTGGGCGCCCAATCCACCCCCATCATCATTCTGGATCGCCCAGAGCATTTTGCGCGGTGTCTACTTTCAGGATCGGGATTTCAACATGATCACGGATCTGGATTTCGACAACCCGGCGCACTTGCAGATCCTCGACGACCACCACGCAGACTGGGGCGCCACCAGTTCTGATCTGTCAGGCTACCGGAAGGCCGGCGGCAAATTTATCCTCTGGGCGCCACTGGGCGAAAACGCAGTGCCACCGGCAACGGAAACCCAGCACCACGACGCCATGGTAAAACTGCTTGGCAATGTGGATGATTTTTTCCGGACTTATGAAGTGCCTGGCGTCTGGCACTGTGCCGGCGGCCCCGGCCCCCAAGATTCTCCCGAGCGATTCCTGGATAAAGTGATCGCCTGGGCCGAAGAGGGCGAGCGGCCGGAAGCCGTCGTGGTCAACGGCGCATCCACCTACGGACTGCCCAAGACAGCGCCCTCGCCAACCCGCACCGTACTCGTCTGCCCCTACCCGCAAAAAGCAGTCTTCACTGCCAAACCGGGTGCATTCCCCTACGATGCCTCAAACTGGTCCTGCCAGTAATCAACCTCCGGCGCCGGCAGTGGCGATATTGCTGCCGGCGCCTTCCCCCATCACTGCAATCAAAATCCCGAAAACCTGAACCCCACCCGAAAAGCAGTGAAATATCCGCCACGACACCCTACCATTTCCGGTATTGGCACATAGCAATGGGAACACGGTGACCAGTAACAGGATAGGCATTTTAGGGCCCACCGGCATGACCGGCAGCCAAGTCATTAATCAGTTGGCGGGGCAGAACTGGCACGTTTGGGCATTTACCCGTTCGATGCAAGGGCCGACCGCGCCGTCGGCGAAGGACAACGTTACCCTGCACCCGTTGACCAACGCAGCGACCCCCTCCCTGGATGCCTGGATTTCCTGTATGCCAATCGCAGAGTTACCGGCCTATTTTGACCGGATCGCGCAATCCGGCGCCCGGCGCATCGTCGCCCTGTCCACCACCAGCGTATTCACCAAGGCCGACTCGCCGGATACATGGGAGAGGACTGTGGCGGCCAATACCATCGCCGCGGAAGCGCAGCTGTCAAGGTTCGCGGAAGACCGTGGCATCGCCTGGACGATCCTGCGGCCGACCATGATTTATGGCCTGGCCAGGGACCGGAATATCAGTGCCCTGCTACGCTTTATCCATCGCTTTGGTTTGCTACCCGTACTGGGTGAAGCAAAGGGCCTGCGTCAACCCGTCCACTGCCGTGATGTGGCCGACGCCTGTATCAGGGCGGTCCGCAGCAATGGCTCACTAAACAAGGCCTACAACATCAGTGGCGGAGAAATCCTCAGCTATCGCCAGCTATGCGAACACCTGTTTATCGTCGCCGGGAAAAAACCACGCCTGATCACCATCCCTCTCTGGCTATTTGCGGTCCTGAAGCCCGGCAAGGCCCTGTTGCCCGATAGGCTGCGCTGGCTGGTGGCAATGATGGAGCGAATGAACAAGGATATGATTTTCGATACAACAGACGCGCGCCGTGATCTGGGGCTCACACCGGGACCTTTTCGACTTCGCGGTGAGGATATACCGGATGCAGATGGCCGCATCGCTCCCTGACGGGAATTGGGCGCTATTGAGACGCGGTTGATATTTTAATTGGCGGCGACGAGAGGCTCAGAGCGACAACCGCTGAGTGTCAGCCGCGCCGGCTCAAACGCGAAACTGAAACTATGGACCATTTTGAGCACATTCATGCCGAGAATATTGCGGGTAGCGCCAGGCAGAATAGCGGCCTCGACATTCCGCAGGGTACACCGATCACCCAGGGTGATAGAGGCAATACGGTAGATATCCACCTTGCGCACCTTGCCGCTGGCCATTTTGGCACGGATAGTCCGCTCGTAGGTGGCCAACTCATCCGTCTCAAGAGCATTTAATGTGCGCTGGTTGATCGCCAGATAACCCGAACCGGTATCAAACAGTAGCTCACTGTCGACAACACCGCCCAGATTGGCGCTCAGGTAAAAGACGTCGGTGCCCTTTTCAACCAGATCGACGCTGATGCTGTCCTCAGCCGATGCCAGCTGCGCACCAGAAAACAGCGCAGCCAGGGCTAAAAGCACCAAATTGGCGCAAAAATGACGCATTGAGCGATGGTCAGTCCGTTGTTTTAACGGTTTATGAAGGAGCACGGGGTCTGTTTTACCTGAAAATCAACATTCACAAGTAGTAGTTGCAATACCCATACCAGCTCCACAAATCCGTGAGCCATGAGTGATCAGGCGAAATTGTGAATGTTTTCTATACTCAGGGGACTGACACACCAGAACAGGAGATACCCATGAAAATCTGGACTTACCTGATGGCCGCGTCGCTGCTTATCGGAGTCAGCGCAACCGTATCCGCAGAGCCCATGTCATTCGACGATTTATCGTTTAAGCACAATGCCGCCGTCAGTACCGGCGGAGGCACTGACACTGCCTACAATCCCCTGATCAACAAACATCAGTCCCGGTCTCTGGCACGTCAAGCGGAGCCCTCGGCGGATACTGAAATTGCAGCCTTTGAAGAAGTCACGGATCGCGAGGAGCGCAGCCAGCCACGACGTATGGACCGGATCCCGCGCCAATATTAGAGACGTTACTTCGGTTACGATTACCGGCTGTGCGTCAAATAGCGCAGGGCTAAGTACGACCTGGCCATGGCTGGGTGACTTTAGTGCAACTGAGTGTAAGATAGAACGGTCGGCCTCCGGGTCGGATTCTCCGAAAGGTCAGTGGAGCCTTGGATTATTTATTGCCTGCCGCCAAGCGGGCTGGTGAGGGGTTAATCCTTCCACAACCGCCAGTAAGTCGCCAGCCGTCGCCGATAGGCAGACACGGGTTCAGCACAAATCCGGCTACCCAGAATCAGAGAACGGCACTTGAGTTCGCGGCGCTCTTCGTCAATCAGCGCCAGCAGAATTTCATAGCCGGCCCCGTTTCGGTCGATAAATTCCTCTTTCTCGAGAAACTGGCGAAGTAACGCCCTGTCGTGATCCTGGCCCAGCCATTCGGTGAGCCGGCGCAACTCGCGAGCCCTGGCCCGCATCATGGCGGGCCACAGACCTTCGAGTAACAACGTCTGATACCAGTAGTGTTTCAGGGCTTTCCGCCACTGATGCCAGTCATCGTCGGAACTGTGTATCGCCAGTGTATCGAGACCTTTTCGAGAGCGTTTATAGATTTTTAAATAGCGCTTCAGAAGACCCTTGGCGGGTATCTTTTTCAGTGGTGTCTGCTCGATCGATAAACGGGCCGCCTCGAGCTCACGCCCCACTGACTCAAGTATCCCGTCCATCGCCGCGTCGGTATTGATCACCTGATTGCGGTCGAACTTCAACAGCGTGTTGACCGTGGCCAGCAGGCTCTGTACCTCCTGCTCCCTCGACCCGTCAACCACGGCGTCGGCGGTGACCAGACGCACTTCCGCATCCCTGGCAACGGACAGTTCACGCCCCAGGTCACGAAACACCGTATCCAGCCGACGGTACTGCTTTCCCAACCCAGGGCGCACCAGCCAGAGCAGCGCCCGCAGCTTTTTGAGGCGCTTGCGCACCTGGTGAACCTTTGCCGCCTGGCCAAGCTCCGCATTATTAAGTTCCGCCAGCGCTTTCGCTATCTGCTCCCCGGCAATGCGCCGGAAGCCGACTCTGGGGGATTCGCTGCGCTTGAAACGATATGCCATGTCTGAAAAACCTGAAAGGTCCTTGGCGACGTTGCCGTACTTTGCAACGCTCTGGTGTAAAAATCCATCATCGACATGATAATCCCGGCGGCCCCAGACCTAAAGCAGTCTTCGTGCGGGTATTTTGCCCTTCCGCGTGGCCGAACATTGTAACTTGTTTTGACTGTAGCGACGGGGTGATTACACTCAGTGGCTGATCAATTTACCAAGGAGACCCCATGACTATCCAATCCCGCACCGTCGAGTACTCGGACGACTCTACCCGCTTCATCGGCTACCTGGCCTGGGATGACGCAAAAACAGGGCCTCGTCCGGCTGTGATGATCTCCCACGCATGGGCCGGGCGGGGCGACTTCGAGTGCGAGAAGGCTCGCAAGCTGGCGGAGCAGGGCTATGTCGGCTTTGCCATTGATATGTACGGCGAAGGCAAACAGGGCGAGGGCAACGAAGAGTGCGCGGCAATGATGCAGCCACTGCTGGATAGTCGTGAGACCCTGCAGAAACGGATTACCCTGGCCCTCGAAACCGTCCGTAAACAACCGGAAGTCGATCCCGACAGGGTCGCCGCCATGGGGTTTTGCTTCGGTGGCCTCTGCGTCCTGGACCTGGCGCGCACGGGCGCCGATGTGCGCGGCGTGGTTAGCTTCCATGGACTGTTTATACCTCCCGGCAACACCGCCGGCAACAAAATCACCGCCAGGGTACTGGCCCTGCATGGCTATGACGACCCGATGGTACCACCGGAGAGCATTCTGGAACTGGCCAGTGAAATGAGTGCCGCCGGCGCCGATTGGCAACTGCACGCCTACGGCAAGACCATGCATGCGTTCACACTGCCGGCCGCCAATGATCCGGATTTCGGCGCTGTGTACAGTAAGGCCGCCGACCAGCGCTCCTGGCAAAACCTGCTGCTTTTCCTGGAAGAAGTCTTTGCCTGATCAGTTTAGTAGCCAGGTATTCGGTTCAGGGCACGATCACTGCGGCACCGGTAAAGCGACCGTGCCGCAGATCCTCTAAAGCCTGATTAGCCCGCTCGAGGGGATAAGTGGTCACAGACGTCTGTATAGGGATGCGCGCGGCCAGGGGCAGGAAGGCCTCGCCATCCCGTCGGGTCAGGTTAGCCACGGAACACAAGGTCCGCTCTCCCCACAACAGGGAATAGGGGAAAGACGGGATATCGCTCATGTGGATCCCTGCACAAACCACGGTCCCACCCGGTCTGACCGCCGCCAGTGCCAAGGGTACCAATGCCCCTTCGGGTGCGAAAATAATTGCGCCGTCTAGAACTGCCGGGGGAGATTGACCCGAGGCTCCCGCCCAGGCGGCCCCCAGAGACCTGGCAAAGTCCTGGGCTTCAGTGTCTCCCGCCCGTGTAAAGGCATAGACGCGCTGGTGATGGTAGCGGGCCACCTGAATCAGAATGTGGGCAGCCGCGCCAAAGCCGTAGAAACCTATCGCCTCAGATTGCCGCAACATACTGTAGGCCCGATGCCCGATCAGCCCCGCACATAGCAGCGGCGCCGCCTGCTGATCGCTGAAACCGTCGGGAATCGGGAAACAGTATTCAGCCCGGGCAAGGGCATACTCGGCAAAGCCACCATGGATTTGATAACCGGTATAGCGGGCTTCAGGGCACAGATTTTCCTCTCCGCGACGGCAGAAACCACAATGTCCGCAACTCCCGCCCAGCCAGGGGATGCCGACCCGCTGCCCCGGAGAGAAACGGTCAACTCCGTCACCCAGCACCACCACATCCCCGACAATCTGGTGCCCGGGAATGACCGGCAACGCCGGCTGTGTCAGCTCGCCATCCACCACATGGAGGTCAGTGCGACAGATACCGCAGGCCGATACCTTGACCAGCACCTCGCCGGCCCTGGGCTGCGGACGGGGGATATCCCTCAATACCAGTGGCTGGCCGGGGGACTCGAATACCATGGCGCGCATCATCTTGCCCTCGCGTATATACCTGCAGGCTAATCTTTTACCGACCGGTGTGAAATTGCAAAGTGCATNNGTNCAGGACAGAANNAAAAGCGCCGGCGGAACTTAACGTACGATTTCCGTNGATGGCGAAAGAAAAGGAAGCNGGAAGTTAAACCTCTCCGTCGCCGATTGGCGNCAAGGAGAGGTCAGTAACACTCAGGGGTTGGTCAGCTGGGCATCGCAGTACTGTTGCGCTTCGCTGACATCAAGGGTGCCTTCGTAAATGGCACGACCCGTGATGGCTCCCAGAATCCCCTTCTCAGCCACCGCGCAGAGCTTTTTAATATCGTCCAGGTTGGTAATGCCCCCCGAGGCGATGACGGGTATCCGGGAGGCCTGGGCCATTGCAACCGTGGCCTCGACGTTGACCCCCTGCATCATGCCGTCCCTGTCGATATCGGTATAGACAATCGCGGAAACACCATCACTCTCATACTGCCGCGCCAGATCCGCCGCCTTGATTTCCGTGACTTCCGCCCAGCCATCGGTCGCCACCATACCGTTTCTGGCGTCGAGGCCGACAATGACGTGATTGGGGTAGTGACGACAGGCTTCGGAAACAAAGCGCGGATCCTTGACGGCACTGGTCCCCAGGATCACGAAGTTGACCCCGGCACTCAGGTAGGATTCGATGGTATCCAGGTTGCGGATACCCCCGCCTATCTGAATCGGCAATTCCGGAAACTCATGGGAGATGGCCCGAACCACATGGCCGTTGACCGGTTCACCGGCAAAGGCACCATTCAGGTCCACCAGGTGCAGGCGGCGCGCGCCCGCTTTGACCCACTGTCTGGCTACATCCACCGGATTGTCTGAAAACACGGTGGAATCGTCCATGCGCCCCTGACGAAGGCGCACGCATTCGCCGTCTTTAAGATCAATGGCAGGAATGATCAACATCGCGCTACTCCTTATTCGCCGCGCCAGTTAACAAAATTTTTCAATAACTGCAGCCCTGCCGTGTGGCTCTTCTCCGGATGAAACTGAACGGCAAACAGGTTGCCACTGGCAATCGCGGCACTGAATTGCACACCGTAGTCACAGCTGGCAGCGGTGATCTCCGTTCC
Organism: Porticoccaceae bacterium; assembly: GCA_002702725.1. Lineage (GTDB taxonomy): Bacteria > Pseudomonadota > Gammaproteobacteria > Pseudomonadales > Porticoccaceae > NAT127. The sequence continues at coordinate 4,105 of PABE01000151.1, read as the reverse complement.
CGCATCCACATAGTAACTATGGACGAAGTAAAACCGCTCGTCCTGTTCAATTCCACGCCACATGGGGTGATCGATGGTTTGATGAACCTGATTCCACCCCATGTGTGGCACCTTCAAGCGTTCCCCGTGCCCGTCCGACAGGGAATCGCCAAAGAATTTCACCTGGCCGGGGAACACATTGAGACAGTCAACGCCGTCGTTTTCTTCACTGTGACTCATCAGCGCCTGCATCCCGACACAGATACCCAGCACCGGTTTCTCATTGATCGCCTTGTTGACCACATCGTCAAAGCCACCGCGGCGGATCTCTGCCATACAGTCACGGATAGCACCGACGCCGGGAAAGACAACGCGATCCGCTTCGACGATCTCCCTGGCATCCGGTGTAATTATCACCTCTGCCCGGGGCGCCACATGCTCGAAGGCCTTTGCGACGGAGTGCAGATTACCCATACCGTAGTCGATAACGGCAATGCGAATTGGAAAATCAGTCATCAGGGGGCCTTTCGGTTACAGGGTACCCTTGGTGGACGGCATAACGCCCGCCATACGAGGGTCTGGCTCGGCGGCCATGCGCAACGCGCGGCCAAAAGCCTTGAAAATGGTTTCGATCTGGTGGTGAGCATTGTCACCGCGCAGATTGTCGATGTGCAATGTGACACCCGCGTGGTTGACAAAACCCTGAAAAAACTCGTACGCCAGCTCCAGATCAAAGCTGCCCACCGACTGCCGGGTGAACTCTACGTGCATGTGCAGGCCCGGCCGACCGGAAAAGTCCACCACCACCCGGGACAATGCTTCATCCAGCGGGACATAGGCGTGGCCATACCGGCGGACGCCCTTTTTATCCCCCAGGGCTTTGGCGAAGGCCTGGCCCAGAGTAATACCGATATCCTCCACGGTATGGTGGTCATCGATATGGGTATCCCCTTTGGCCTCGATGGTGAGGTCAATCAGGCCGTGCCGGGCAATCTGGTCCAGCATGTGCTCGAGAAAGGGCACACCGGTACTGAAACTGGCCTGTCCGGTGCCATCGAGATTCAACGAGACGTTAATCCGGGTTTCCAGCGTGTCGCGACTGACTGTCGCCGTGCGTTCCGCCATGGTTCGAGCTCCGAAGGGGCGAATGATGAACAAGCGCGCCATTATACGTTTCACCAGCGCCCTCTTCCACAAGCAAACCCGAATGACTACACTGTCGGCCCCGCAATACATTGTCGCCGATGAACCGATACGTCCTTCGACAATCCGCCCTTATCTGGCTTCTGGTACTGACCACCGTTGCCTGGGGCACTGTTGTGGTCGGCCACCAGCACGGTGATGCCGAGGGCAGTGTTTGCGAAATTTCAATACTGCCCCACCAGACCAGTACCGCACCGACTGCGGTTCAGGTCCTTCTCAAGCCCGCCGCCATTTCCACCGTTGTTCCGACCGTCTATGCCTACAGAGGTGTAAGCACCTCCCCCTACCGGAGCCGCGCCCCACCTGCCTGATTTGCGTTTTCTGTACTCGGTATTCCGTACTTAACCGCAAACATCAGGACATCATCATGAACCGGACAAATATCCCGGGGCTGACCCTGCCCCTGTTACTGGCGTGCGCCTACCCGGCCACCGCCACTGAGAACCCCATTGAAGAACTGGTCATCACCGCCTCACCCCACGGCAAGCGAATCGACGAAGTGGCCGGCGCCGTAGGCGTCCTCGATCAAAAGACACTCCAGCGCGAAGCCGCCGCAACTTTGGGCGACACCCTGCAACGTCAACCGGGAATCAACAGCAGCAGCTTCGGCCCCGGCGTCGGCGCCCCCGTAATCCGGGGTCTTGGCGGCACCCGCGTCGAAATACTGCAAAACGGCACCACCGTGACCGACGCCGCGGATGTCAGTGCCGATCACGGCATCAGCGTGGAACCCCTGCTGGCGGACCGAATCGAGATTCTCCGCGGCCCGGCGACCCTGCGCTTCGGACCCGGCGCCATTGGCGGTGTGGTCAACGTCATCGACAACGCCATACATACCACTCCGTTCAGTGGTGTTGCCGGCGCCGGCGAAGTCCGCCATGACACCAACAGCCACGGCAATACCGCCGTATTGCGGCTCGATGCCGGTACCGGACCCTGGATTTTGCACACCAGCGCCGTCCAGCGGGACAGTAATGACATCGAAATCCCCTCCCGGGCGGCAATTGATGACGACTCCAGCAAGGGTTTTCTGGCCAATACCGACAGCGATAGCGATAGCTGGTCCCTGGGACTCTCCCATGTCCGGGACAGACTCGTATTGGGACTGAGCGCCAGACACCTCAACAACAACTACGGCATCCCCCCCGGTGGCCATTCCCACGAAGAGCCCGAACACGATAACGATCACGGGCATGAAGACATGGAAGCTCCCATCACCGACGAACAGGACGCCGAAAATACCCACGGCGACCTGTTCACCCGGATCGACATGTCCCAGCGAAGTTACGCGGGAAAGATTCTGTTGCGGGATTTGGATGGCTGGGCGGAACGGCTGCAACTCGACCTGAACCGCACCGACTACGGTCACAGGGAGCTGGAAATCGTCGAGCATGCCACCGAGGTCGGCACCGTATTCAACGTCGACAGTGACGAAGCCAGGGTGGAACTGGGCCTTGCACCGCTTCACGGCTGGCTTAATACCATCGGTGCTCACTACCAGCAACGGGATTTCGATGCCAGGGGCGAAGAGGCATTTGTGCCGCCGTCCACAACCCGCAACCGGGGCATCTACTGGCTGACCGACCGCGAGCTTGGAAGCGGCGCCCTGACCCTCGGCCTACGTCACGATGAACAGAAGCTGAACAGTCCCGACATAGACTCGATCAGTCACGACAGCATCAATGCCAGCATCAGCTACCTGTACCCACTGTCAGCGCAACAGCGCCTGGACGTGGTGCTCTCCCACACCGAGCGTGCCCCGAATGCCCAGGAATTGTTGTCAGACGGCGAACACGTGGCCACCCGAAGTTATGAGGTCGGTGATCCTCGATTGTCGACGGAATCGGCCTGGAACCTGGAGTTGAACTGGCACTACAGCGGCCCTATTGACGCCCAACTAAGCCTGTTTCACCGGCGGTTTGGCGATTTCATCTACGCCGCCGACACCGGCCTGCGATTCAGCCATGATCGCCACGACGCCGGATTCACTGGTGTCGATGCATGCAGCAACGCCCTGGCCGAGTTCGACAACGAGGAGGACGTTTTCGCCTCGGCACCGACCTGTTTTGCCTATCAACAGGCAGACGCAAGATTCACCGGTTTCGAAAGCGAGCTCGGATTGCCCCTGGGTGATACGCACAGTGTCCAGCTTTGGGCCGATTATGTGCGCGCCCGCTTTGACCGGCCAGTCGATGGCGACCGGGATATCCCCCGCATTCCGGCTGCCCGCGTCGGGCTACACTGGGACTGGAGCTCCGGCCCGTGGACAACACGTTTCAGCCTGACCCAGGCGTTCAGTCAGAATGACGCCGGTGCCAACCAGAACAGTACCGACGGCTACACCCGCGTCGATGCCCATGTGGACTACAGCGCAGAAAACTGGTCTGTTTTCATCAAAGGCAGAAACCTGAGTGATCAGGAAATCCGCAACGCGACCAGCTTTCTGCGGGAGATCGCGCCCGAGCCAGGCCGCAGTCTGGTCATCGGTGCCAGCTATCAGTTCTGACCTGAGACGGGCCCCCGCCGCACTGCGCTCCAAACCCGGCGCGGCGGGAACCCCCGTCATCCCGACCTGTCCCAGCCTGTGACATCGCCCTGGACCTTGCGAAACGCGGTACACTCCAAGGCTCGGAATCTGAAAAAACACCCTGTTGCCCGGCTAAAGGATCTCGACACATGAATAAAATCCTGAAAGCGATTCTCATTGTCCTGCTGGCCCTGCTGCTCGCCGCTGCCGCACTATTGGCCTACCTCACAATTGCCGTCGACCCCAACGACTACCGACCACAGATCGAGGAGGCGGCGCAAAAACAGGGAGTGAGCCTGGAACTGAAGGGCGAGCTCGGCTGGAGTCTCTGGCCGCGCCTGGCCATTGACGTGGGCGAGACACAGTTTGAAAGCGCACAGCTTGGTATCGGCACTT
>PABE01000150.1 GCA_002702725.1 Porticoccaceae bacterium | reverse complement strand
AAGATAATCAGGCGTCTCGTTGCCAAGTAACTCGGGACAAAGATTGAAAGTCTGGGCGGTATTTCGCCAGCGCGCGGCTACTACAGGGAAGGGGCGGGCGTTTTTCCGGGGTAGCCGCCTGGGCTATTGATGAGGTTTGACCCTGGCTCGACACCCCCTATACAATCCGCCCCCTGCATCAGGTGCCTGCTCGTCTTTCCTTCGCCGGGAAAGTCTGGATCAGGGTAAACGGGAAGTGTGGTGCGTCACGGCATGAATTCTTTTTGGATCAAGGCCGCCAGTGACAAAACCTCCGCTGCCCCCGCAACGGTAAATGGATCCCATTTGGATTCCACAAGCCCGAAACCGGCCTGGTGATCGCGCCTATTGGGCGATCACGGTGTGCAGTAGCTGCAACGATGAAGCGGAGGGCTTTGTCGGTGGTTATCTGCCTTTCCCGTATTGGCGCTCGCCACTTTCACCCCTCCCTCAATCCTTGTTTACCTAACCTGATTGAGGATACAACCATGCGTATTACCCCCAACAACGGCCGCCCCCTGCTGGCCCTTGCCATTGGCACCTGCACCGCCCTGTCGCCGCATGCCGCCACCATCGATGAAGAAGTCGTGGTCACCGCCACCCGCACCCCCATCGCCCTGGCGGACGCCCTGTCATCCGTCACCACCGTAAGCCGTGACGACCTGGACAGCCGCCAGCCCCTGGATCTGGTGGACGTGTTCAGCCAGATCCCGAGCCTCGACATCAGCCGCAGCGGCGGGCCCGGCTCCGCCACCAGCCTCTACACCCGGGGAACCGCCAGCGGTCACACCCTGATCCTGGTGGACGGCCAACGGGTCAGCAGCGCGACCCTGGGCAGCGCCAGTTTCCAGTTCCTGAACCCCGACCAGATTGAGCGCATCGAGGTGGTGCGCGGAGCACAATCCAGCCTCTACGGCAGCGAGGCCATTGGCGGTGTGATTCAGGTCTTCACCCGCGACGGTTCCGTCAGTGAGGGCAGTTATGTGACCACCGCCTCCGGCAGCAACAGCCTCGGTAAGGTGGCGGCGGGTAGCAGCGGCAGCGCGGGCAAGTGGCGCTACGGCATCCACGGCAGCTACCTGGAAACTGACGGCATCGACAACCTGGCAGTGGACAGCGGCTTCAACCGCGACCGCGACGGATACCGGAACAGGTCCCTGAATGCCAGTATCGGCTACCGTTTCGACAATGGCGGCGACCTCGCCCTGCGCATGCTGGAAAGCGATAATCGCAACGAGTACGACAGCGCTTTCAATCCCGACGAGCGGCCCTACAGTGATTCCCGCCTGCAGAATATCAACCTGCGCGGGCGGCTGCCGGTCACCGCCTACTGGACCAGCGAACTCTCCATTGGCCGCGCCAGCGACGACAGCAATAACTTTGACGGCACCACCGGCCTTAACACCGGCAGTTTTCGCACCGAACGGCAGCAACTCTACTGGCAGAACGATGTCACCCTGGCGGAGGGGCAACTGCTGACCCTCGGCTACGACTATTACGACGACCGGGTGAAAGCCCGCACCCACTACCAGGAAACAGAGCGGGACAACCACGCGCTGTTTGGCCAGTACCAGGCCAGTTGGGCCCGTATTGACCTGGTACTGGGCCTGCGGGAGGACGACAACGAGGCCTTCGGCCGCCACACCACCGGCAACGTCGCCCTCGGGGTGAGCATCGATGACCGGCACAAAATCGTGGCCAGCTGGTCGGAGGGCTTCAAGGCGCCCTCGTTCAATGATCTGTACTGGCCCGCGGGTCCGTTCAGCGCCGGCAACCCGGGCCTCAAGCCGGAACAATCCGAGAATGCCGAACTCGGACTGCGCGGCGACTACGACCGGTGGCGCTGGTCCCTGTCCTATTTCGAGAACGATGTGCAAAACCTGATCGACTGGGCGCCGGGACCGGATTTTGTCTGGCGGCCCTACAATGTCAGCGATGCGGAAATTACCGGCGCTGAGCTAATAGTGGGCGCCTATCTGGCGGGCTGGAACGTGGACGCCGGCTACAGCTATGTGGAACCCCGGGACGCCGACACCGACCGACTGCTGATCAAGCGCAGTCGCAGCAACATGACCATCAATGCCGACCGCGACCTGGGTAACTGGCGTCTGGGCTTCTCGGTCAAGAGTCAGGACAAACGCTACACCGACACCGCCAACACCGACGCCCTCGGTGGCTACACCACCCTCGGCATGCGCCTGGGCTACCGGATCACCCGTGCGCTGGAGACCAACCTTAAGGTGGACAACCTCACCGACCGGGAATATCGGCTCAACCGTGGCTATAACCAGGACGGCCGCCAATGGCAGCTGAGCCTGACCTATCGGCTGTAACCGGGGAATTCGGAGTTATGCCCAACCCCGTAACACTGATGGTGCAGGGCACCACCTCCGACGCCGGCAAGAGCGTGCTGGTCTCCGGCCTGTGCCGGATACTGGCCCGGCACGGGGTCATGGTGGCGCCCTTCAAGCCCCAGAACATGGCCCTCAACAGTGCTGTGACACCGGACGGCTTTGAAATCGGNCGCGCCCAGGCGGTNCAGGCCCAGGCCTGTTACCTGGAGCCCGATCGNCANATGAANCCGGTGNTGCTAAAGCCCTCCAGCGACACCGGCGCCCAGGTCATCATCCAGGGCANGGNCCTGTCCAANATGGAGGCCGCCGACTACCACGGCTACAAGGCCACGGCCCGGGCGGCGGTGCTGGAGTCCTTCGGCGTTCTCTGCGATCGCTTCGAGGCCGTCATGGTGGAGGGCGCCGGCAGCCCGGCGGAGATCAACCTCCGCCAGGGCGACATCGCCAACATGGGCTTCGCCGAGGCGGTGAACTGCCCAGTGATATTGGTGGCGGATATCGATCGGGGCGGGGTATTTGCCCACCTGGTCGGAACCCTGGCGCTGCTCGCCGGCCACGAGCGGGACCTGGTCGCCGGATTTGTGATCAATCGCTTCCGCGGCGATATCGCGCTCCTGCAACCGGGACTCGACTGGCTGGAGGAGCGCACCGGCAAGCCGGTGCTGGGTGTCATACCCTACCTCCATGACCTGCATCTGGAGGCCGAAGACGCCATCAATTCCCGCCAGGTGCTGGAGGACGACAAAGCCGTTCTCCGGGTGGTGGTGCCCGTGCTGCCGCGCACCAGCAACCACACGGATTTCGACGCCCTGCGCCTGCACCCGCGGGTGGACCTGCGTTTTGTTCCTCTCTCCGACGGGATGCCAAACGCCGACCTGGTGATTCTGCCCGGCAGCAAGAACGTCCGCGGTGACCTGGCGGCGCTGGTGGACCACGGCTGGGGACACGCGTTACTCCGCCACTTGCGCTACGGCGGCAAGGTGCTGGGCATTTGCGGGGGGTTTCAGATGCTCGGGGATGCCATCGCCGACCCCCAGGGCATTGAAGACCGGGCCGGCGCCAGTACCGGGCTGGGCCTGCTGGCCATGACCACCACCCTGTACCCGGAAAAACAGTTGCGCCGGGTCAGCGGCCGGTTGGCGCCATGGAATGGGACCGTGGAGGGCTATGAGATTCACTGCGGGATTTCCCGCGGCCCGGCCCTCGACACCCCCCTTGCGCGACTGCCCCATGGACCGGACGGCGCCATCTCCTCGGACGACCAGATTATCGGCACCTACCTGCACGGGCTGTTCGACCACCCGGAGGCCTGTGCTGCATTGCTCGCCTGGGCGGGACTCGACGGCGCCGACGCCTTTGATTACCGCGCCCGCTGCGAGCAACAGATCGACCGCCTGGCGGACTGCCTGGAAAGCCATCTCGACCTGGAGCGCCTGTTTCCCACACTGAACATGACAAAGGATTGAACCATGACCGATTTGAACCCACAGACTCTACCTTATAAAGACGGCTTTATCCTCGCCGCACTGGCGCTGCTGATGTTCGCCACCCGCAGTGATCACTTCGGCTCCGCGATCAGTCTGCCGGACGCGTCCCTGGCGGTGTTCTTCCTGGCCGGCTATTTCCTTAACCACCTGTCCCGCCGGCTCGCTGCTTTCGTCGGCCTGTGCGCACTTGCCGCCGCCACCGACTACTGGGCCATTGCCCACCGGGGGGTGAGCGATTTCTGCGTCACCGGTGCCTACGGCTTTCTGCTACCCGCCTATTACCTGGCCTGGTGGGCCGGCGAAAGAGCCCCGGACCGACCCCTCCGCCACCGATCCGCGGTGCTGACCTTCCTGGCCCTGGCGCTCCTGGCCACCAGCGGCGCATTTCTGATCTCCAGCGGCAGCTTCTACCTGCTGGCCCCCTACTTCAGCGACCGCAGTCTGGTTGAATTCGGCCAGCGGATTGCGCTCTATTTCCCCCGTTACCTGGGTGTTACCCTCGGCTACCTGGCGCTCGCCATGGCACTGCACACCGGTCTGACCGCCTCCGGCGCGGCGCGGGCAGCGCACAATGACTGAAGCCCGTGCATGCCCCGCCCTGCTGATCGGCGCCCCGGCGTCCGGCCAGGGCAAAACCACACTGGTGGCCGCCCTGGCCCGCTACCACCGCAATCAGGGGCGCACCGTGCGGGTGTTCAAGGCCGGTCCGGACTTTCTCGACCCGAAGATTCACGAACAGGCCAGCGGCCAACCCGTGCACCAGCTCGACCTCTGGATGGTCGGCGAGCAGGAGTGCCGCCAGCGGCTCTACGACGCGGCGGAAACAGCCGACCTGATTCTGGTTGAGGGGGTCATGGGCTTGTTTGACGGCACCCCCAGCAGCGCCGACCTGAGCCACCACTTTGGTATCCCCGTTGCGACGCTGATCGATGCCGGCGCCATGGCCCAGACCTTTGGCGCCATCGCCACCGGGCTTGCCACCTACCATCCGCATCTGACCTTTGCCGGGGTGATTGCCAACCGGGTCGCCAGTCCGGGCCACGGGACCATGCTCGAAAATAGCCTGCCGGAACACATTGCCTGGCTGGGCAGTCTGCCCCGGGAAAATGCTATCACCCTTCCCGAACGGCACCTGGGGCTGCATCAGCCGGACACCATCGCCGATCTCGACACCCGGCTCGACGCCGCCGCCGGGCTGATCGCAGAGACACCGCTGGCGAAATTGCCACCGGCGGTGACATTTGCGTCGCCGCCGGCCAAAGAACCGGCGCCCCGACTGCTGGAGGGGTCCCGGATCGCCGTCGCCCGGGATTCGGCCTTCAGCTTCGTGTATCCCGCCAACCTGGATCTGTTGCAGACCATGGGCGCGGAGTTGTGCTGGTTTTCACCGCTGGCAGACCGCGACCCGCCGCCCTGCGACGCCATTTACCTGCCCGGCGGTTACCCGGAACTGCACCTCGATCAGCTCGCCGACAATACCGCCATGCTGGCGGCCATTCGCGGTCACCACCGGGAGGGTAAGCCCCTGGTCGCCGAATGTGGCGGCATGCTGTACCTGCTTGAAAGTCTCACCGATGGCAGCGGCCACCGCCGACCGATGGCGGGTCTGATCCCCGCCGCCGCGACCCTGAAATCCCGCCTGGCGGGGCTCGGTTTGCAGGGGGCGACCTTTGCCGGCGGCGAGTTGCGAGGCCATACCTTCCACTACTCCGCCTTTGACCAGCCACCGACCATGGCCCTGAACGCCGTGCGCCACCCCTACGGTAGTGCGGGCGAAGGGATCTACCGGGACCGTGGCCTGACCGCCTCCTACATCCACTGGTATCTGCCGTCCAATCCCGTGGCCGCAGCGGCATTGTTCGGGGGGCATCGCTGATGGCGCTGGCGGCCCCGTCTACTGAGCCTGCCACAGTGCTGGCACCCGGCGTAACGCTGGACCACAGCTCCCGGTGGGTGAGTATTCACTTCGACGAACCCCGGCCGGTGCTCAGCAGCGCGGTGCTCCACGGTGGCCTGGTCCGTACCCGTCACTGGCTGAACCTGAAGGTGATCGACAACCCGGAGGACGGTGTCGATCACCCGGCCGACACCCTCGCCGAGATCATCCAACGCCAGGGGTGGCCGGGGGACACGGTGGCGATGATGACCGCCGCGTCGATGCAATCCCTGCGCCTGCGCGCCGCCGCCATCGAACAGCAGTCATTGCTGGTGGCGGTAACCTCCGGTCTCGCCAATGCCCGGCGGGTCGGGGACCGGGCAGAATACCGCCATCTGCTCGACCCGGTACCGTCGGTTGGGACAATCAATCTCGCCGTGATCAGCGACCTGTCCCTCACCCCCTGCGTCATGGTGGAGGCGCTGATGGTGGTCACGGAAGCGAAGGCAGCGGTTCTCGAGGAGCAGGGAACCCGCAGTCCGGTATCCGGGGCCCTGGCCACCGGCACCGGCACCGATGCCCTGGCGATTTTCGGCCGCGATGGGGGCCCAACCCCCAGGTACGCCGGCAAGCACACCCTCCTCGGTGAAACCCTGGGCCGCCTTGCCTGCAGCGCCATTGCCGATTCCGTCACAGGGACCGGACCGACCTTCGCCACCCTGCCCCTCAAACCTGCGGGAGAACACCCATGACCCGGAACCCCGTTTTCGAGCAGGGCGCGGAATTGATTCTGGGCGGCGCCCGCTCTGGCAAAAGCCGGCTCGCCGAGCAGCGCGCCCGAGCCGGAGGCCATCGACTGGTCTATATCGCCACCGGCACCGCCGGGGATGTCGAGATGGCCGAGCGCATTCGCCACCACAGGGCCCGCCGGGGGCCGGAATGGCGGCTGGTCGAATCGCCGCTGCGGCTCGCCGGGACCCTGGCCGACCACCAGGCCGGGGACCGGTGTCTGGTGGTGGACTGCCTGACCCTGTGGCTCAGCAACTGCCTGCACCGGGGCTGCTGGCCCGAGGAGCGGGACGCGCTGCTAAAGACAGTGCCCACCCTGGCGGGAAAAGTGATCCTGGTCAGTAACGAAGTGGGCTCCGGCATCGTGCCGCTGGGGGAACTGAGCCGGCGGTTCGCCGATGAAAGTGGCTTTCTGCACCAGCAACTGGCCGAGGTGTGCCAGCGGGTGACCCTGGTGGTGGCCGGTCTGCCGCTGACGCTGAAATAACACCCTGGAATGAAATCATCATGAACACATCTCTGTCGCCCGATAAGGACACGGGAAATCGCCAGCAACAGGGCTGCGGCTGGCTCACCACAGCGGTTGCGCCGATATCCACTGCCGCGAGGGAAGCGGCCCGCGAACGCCAGAACCGGTTGACCAAACCCCCGGGCTCACTGGGCCAACTGGAGGGCCTTGCCGTTACTTTTGCCGGCTGGCAGCACGACCCCCTCCCGGACATTGACCGCTGTCAGGTGCGGGTATTTGCCGGAGACCACGGCCTTGTGGTGGAGGGGGTTTCCGCCTTCCCCCAGTCGGTGACGGTGGAGATGCTGCGCAACTTCGCCCGGGGCGGCGCCGCGATTTCCGTGCTCAGTCAAGCGCTTGACGCCGATTTCCGGGTGATCAATCTGGGTACCGCCCACCCCCTGCCCGTGGAGGACCAGGGCCACCCGGCCATCCAACACCTGCAACTGGCGCCGGGCACCGCCAATATGTGCACCGAACCGGCGATGACCGGGGAACTGCTGGCGGCGGCGCTCCTCGCCGGGGCCGAGGCCGTTTTCGGCGTTGAGCGCGGCGTCTTTATCGGTGGCGAGATGGGGATTGGCAACACCGCCGCCACCGCCGCACTCACCTGCGCCCTGCTCGACCTGCCCGCGCAGGCCACCGTGGGCCGCGGCACCGGTGTCGACGACGACGGCCTTGCCCGCAAACGCCGCGCGGTGGACAGGGCGCTTACGCTGCACAAGCCCTATTGTATTTCGCCCCTGGAGACCCTGAGGCGATTGGGTGGACTGGAAATCGCCGCCCTCACCGGCGCCTACACCGCCGCTGCGCAGAAGGGCATGCCAAGCCTCGTGGACGGCTATATCTGCACCGCCGCTGCCCTGATCGCCTGCCTTATCACCCCCGCCGTGCGGGACTGGCTGCTGTTTGCCCATTGCTCCGCCGAGCCCGGTCACCGATTTCTCCTGAAGGCATTGGCCGCGCGCCCGCTCCTGGACCTGGACATGCGCCTGGGGGAAGGCAGCGGCGCCGCCATTGCCCTGCCGTTGCTCCAGGTCGCCTGCCGACTGCACGGCCGGATGGCCACGTTTGAGGAAGCGGAGGTCAGCGGCCATGGCTGAGCATCCACCGACCACCATTGATCTGCTCCGCCATGGGGAGTGCGACGGCGGCAGCATCTTCCGCGGCACCACGAACTCCCCCTTGTCGACAAAGGGCTGGCAACAGATGACCGATACCCTGGCCGGCCAGGGTGGCTGGCAGCGGGTGGCGACCTCGCCGCTCAGCCGCTGCCGCGAATTTGCCGAGGCCCTGGCAACCCAGAACCAGTTGCCGCTGTCCATTGTCGCCGATCTCCGGGAAATCGATTTCGGCGTCTGGGAGGGCCACGAGGTCGCGGAGGTGTGGCGACAGGACGCCCTGACCGCGAATGCCTACTACGCCCGCCCCGGTTCCGTAACCCCCGCCGGGGGCGAACCCCTGGAGCGGGCCAGGCGCCGCGTGCTCGCCGCCTGGCAGCAACTCCTGTCGCGCTTTCGGGGACAGCACCTGCTGGCAGTGACCCACGGCGGCACCATTCGGTTGCTCCTCAATGCACTCGCCGGTGCGCCGCTCTCCCAGTGCCAGTTTTTTGCCGTTCCCCACGCCAGTCTGAGCCGGGTTGTGGTTTACAGCATTGAGGGACAGGACAGGGTGCAGCTGCAGCGTCACCTGCCGGGTGCGACCCAGTGCTGACCCTGCTCCGGGAAGAGTGGCGCTACCTACTGCTGGCCACGGGCTTGCTGACCCGCTTGCCCGTGCCCCACTGGCGTACGGCGCCGGCACCCGGTCGATCCCTGCACTGGTACCCCCTGGTGGGGTTGCTACTCGGCCTGTCACTGCTGGCAATGTCGACCCTGCCGGCGCCCGCTTTACTTTCTGCGGTTCTGATCACCGTTGCCTGGGTGGTGCTGACCGGTGGCCTGCACCTGGACGGGCTGGCGGACTGCGCCGACGCCTGGGTGGGGGGATTGGGCGATCGGGAGCGCACACTGCGCATCATGAAAGATCCGGCCTGCGGCCCGATGGGAGTACTGGCACTGGCGGCGGTGTTGCTGCTCAAGGTCAGCGCCCTGGCCGCCCTCTCCGCCGGCGATGCCCCCTGGTGGCTGATCCCGGTGTTCAGCCGTGCCCTGCTGGCCACGGCCATGATCACTACCCCCTACGTGCGGCCCGGCGGCATGGGGGACGGCCTCGCTGCCACAGCCCGCGCTCCGGCGGTTATCGCGGGCCTCGGCATTACCGCCCTGGCCGCAGTGGTTTTGTCGCCCGGCGGTCTCGGATGGCTCTGGTTGCTGACCGGTTGCGCCGTTCTGGCTCTGTGGCGCCGGGCCATGGTCGGACGCCTGGGCGGCTATACCGGCGACGGCGCCGGGGCGCTGGTGGAACTCCTGGAAGTCGCTCTTTTGGTGACCACCGCTGTTGCTATGTACGGTACTGCCCGATGACCTTTATCGCCGTTCTCGCCGCCACTGTCGCGGACTACTGGCTGGGTGAGCCCAGGCGCTGGCACCCGCTGGCGGGTTTCGGCGCGCTGATATCCGCTGTCGAATCCCGCTTGTGGTCCTCCTCCGCATCCGCCAAAGGCCTTCGCCTGCGCGGGCTGCTGGGTTGGCTGGTGCTGGTACTGCCGCCGGTGGCTCTGCTGATCTGGCTACAGGGTGCGATCGGTTACCCCCTCGCCTTCGCCGTTGATGTCGCGGTGCTCTACGGGTGCATCGGGCATCGCAGCCTGCGGGACCATGCCCTGGCGGTGGCGACCCCTATGCTGGCGGGTGACCTGTCGTCCGCCCGCCACCGGCTGGCGATGATCGTCAGCCGGGACACCGGGGAGCTGACCCCTCGGAATATCACCTGCGCGACCCTCGAATCGGTGCTGGAAAATGGCAATGACGCCCTGTTCGCACCGATTTTCTGGTTTGCGGTGGCCGGCGCCCCTGGCGCACTGCTCCACCGCCTCGCCAACACCCTGGATGCCCGCTGGGGGTACCGCAACGACCGCTACCGGGATTTCGGCCTGACCGCCGCCAGGCTCGATGATGTTCTCAACTGGCTGCCCGCGCGACTGTGTGCGCTGAGTTACGGGTTCGCGGGGCATCTCCGTCAGGCACTCTTCTGCTGGCGGGCCCAGGCGCCCCTTGCCGCCAGCCCCAATGCCGGTCCCGTCATGGCCGCGGGCGCGGGGGCGCTGGGGTTGAGACTGGGTGGACCGGCCACCTATCACGGCCTTAGCGAGTGGCGGCCGGAGCTCGGTTGTGGCCGCGCCCCGGAACCCCGGGATATCCATTGCGGACTGGACCTGGTTTTTCGGGCACTGTTGCTATGGCTTGCAACTTTGGCGGTTTTCAGCCTTGTCGCGGAGCAGCTGCCATGAGCCTTCACCATGGCGGCAGGCTGCGCGAGGCGGCCGCCCGATACAAGGTTCCCGTCGCAAACTGGCTGGATCTCTCCACCGGCATCAGTCCCTGGAGCTGGCCTGTGCCGGACGTGCCGCCCCGGGTATGGCAGCGTCTGCCGGAAGAGGAAGATGACCTGGTCGCCATCGCGGCGGATTACTATCGCTGTCCGGCCCCATGGCTGCTGCCGGTACCGGGCAGCCAGTTTGCCATTGGGCGACTGCCGCCACTGATGGACCCCGGCACCGTGGCCCTGCCCGCGTGGGGCTATCGGGAACACCACAACGCATGGCGGCAATCGGGGCACCACTGCCACCACTACCGGAGTGCTGACGAATTAACCGCACTGGCCTCCGATGGCGCCGTGGATTACGCCGTGGTCATCAACCCCAATAACCCGTCAACGGAGACCCTTCCCGCTGACTACCTGCTGGCCGTCTCCGAACAACTTCAGCGGCGGGGCGGTTGTCTGGTGGTCGACGAGGCATTCGCCGACCCGCTGCCGGGGTTGAGCCTGGCTCCACACTGCAGACCGGGGCTGGTGGTGTTGCGCTCCCTGGGCAAGTTTTTCGGTCTCGCCGGCATCAGGCTCGGCTTTGTCATTGCTCCCCCGGATCTGATCGCCCGCCTCGGCAACCGGCTCGACCCCTGGGCCGTCAGTCATCCCGCCCGCTGGATCGGCTGCCAGGCCCTGGCGGACAGAAAGTGGCAGGACCTACAACGACAGCGACTGGCTGCAGCGGGGGAACGCTGGCTGCACTGTCTGACGGCGATGCTCCCGGAGCTTTCCCTTAACGGCACGGCCCTGTTTGTCTCGGGCACGGGCAGTATCCGCGATTGCCACGCCCTTTATAGGTCCTGCGCCCGGCGGGGGCTCCTGCTGCGCCTGTTTGACCCGGTGGACGGCCAGGGCATGGTGCGCCTGGGCCTGCCCCCGGAAACACATTGGGCACAGGCCATCGAGCGACTGGCAGTCGCGATCGGAGAGCGACAATGAAGCCGAATTTCACCCTTGGCTGGCTAATGATAGCGCTGCTTTGGTGCGCCACTCCCCATGCGCAAATCACTCTCACAGACGACACAGGTGCGACCCTGGTGCTGGAAAAACCCGCCCGGCGAATCGTCAGCCTGGCGCCCCATATCACGGAGTCCCTGTTCGCCGTCGGTGCCGGAGAGAAGATCATTGCCACGGTGAGTTACAGCGATTATCCAGCGGCCGCGGAGACAATCCCCCGCATCGGCGCCTATGACCGGATCAATCGGGAGAGCCTGATCGCCCTCGAGCCCGACCTGGTCGTCGCCTGGGTTAGCGGCAACGGCCTTGCGGTAATAGAGCACCTGAGGAAACTGGGATTGCCGGTTTACGCCACCGAACCCCGGCGGCTCGACGACATTCCGGACACCCTGAGGGCGCTGGCGCGCCTGGCGGGTACAGACAAAAACGGCAACAGGGCCGCCACCGACTTTGAAACCCGGCTCAGCGCTCTGCGCCGCAACGACGCCAGGGAAAACCCGGTGACGGTGTTTTACCAGGTCTGGAACAAACCCCTGCTGACCCTCAACGGCGACCATCTGATCTCGGATGTCATCGCCCTGTGCGGTGGAACAAACATCTTTGGCAATGCCGCGCCGCTGGTGCCCTCTGTGAACGTTGAGTCCGTGCTCAGGGCAAATCCCGGGGTGATTATCGCCAGCGGCATGGGGGAAGAGCGACCGGAATGGGTGGATGCCTGGCGGCGCTGGCCAAGCCTGGCCGCGGTCCGCGACGACCAGCTGTATTTTATTCCCCCGTCCCTGTTGCAGCGGCATTCAACCCGAATTCTCGACGGCGCCGAACGCATGTGCCGGTATCTCGATCGGGCGCGGCACACCGACGCAACCGGCAGGAGCAATGAGTACGATGACGATTGACGCAAACGCTTTCTACCGCCTGGTCGCCAGCCGCCGCGACGTGCGCGGCGAATACCTGCCCGACCCGGTGCCGGCGGACGTGCTGGCGCGACTGCTCGGCGCCGCGCACCGCGCCCCGTCAGTGGGTTATTCCCAGCCCTGGAATTTTATCCTCGTCAATAATGCGGAAAAGCGCCGGGCGGTATTCCGGGAATTTGAAGCCAGCCGGCGGCGGGAGGCAGAGCAATTCGACGGGGAGCGGCGCACCCGCTATGACCGGTTGAAACTGGAAGGCATCATGACCGCGCCGGTCAACCTGCTGGTGACCTGCGACCGTTCACGGTTCGGCCCCGCGGTCCTGGGCCGCACCCAGCAGCCGGATACGGACATCTACAGCACCGTCTGTGCTATTCAGAACCTGTGGCTGGCGGCCCGGTGTGAAGGACTGGGACTGGGCTGGGTTTCCATACTGCGCCCGGCATCCCTGAAGGCCCTGTTTGACCTGCCGGAACCAGTGGAACCCATCGCCTACCTGTGCCTGGGCTATGTCAGCCACTTTTACCCGACCCCGGAACTCGAACAGAGGGGCTGGAACCGGCGTCTACCCCTGGCGGAACTGGTATTCCAAGATGATTGGGGAGAACAGACAACAGACGTTGCACTCGTTCAAGCCATCGATGACCTCAGTCAAAAGGCTGCTGAATAATGTTCCGCTACCACGCAGCCGCGATACCGGATTAGACCTGTTTATTTTCCTGGTGCCGGTTGTTTTGGAAACGTTATTCATCGAACTGACAATTCGGCCGAACCACCCTGATTGGCTGTGGTTTACCCAAGCAGTGACGCCATCAGCGCACCCCGGATGGCAATGCCAACCTCCGCGCCAGTAATTCCCGGAACATCCCCGAGCACGGCGCTGGCAGCATAATCCGCAGCGCCCAGACCACCTGCCCAGAGAATGGCAGCGGCTTGCTCCGGTGTCTTGCGCAAAGGCCGGTTGGCATTCAGCAGGGCGAGATCCGCAACCAGTTGATCGAACGCCCGTCGGGCCAAGGGCGGCATCTCCCCTTTTACCAGTTGCTGATTGATCAAGCCGTACAAATGCGGATTTTCCCGCGCAAATGCCATCAGCAACTCCCAGCTCCTGCACATACTCGCATAGGGGTCGCCGTCCTCGCCCACCGGGGCATAACAGGCTGCAACCTGCTCGAAGGCGAGATCCACTGCAGCATGATGCAGGCGCTCGAGACTGCCAAAATAGTGATAGAGGGCCGGCGCACCGACGCCTACTCGATCGCAAATCGCCCTTGCCGTGGCACCACTCGGCCCCCCGAGACGCAGCAATGCCAACGCCGCATCCAGCAACGCCTCCCTGACCGATAAATCCCCTTGTCCCATGAGCTTCCTATTGATGCTGTTTATCATTGAGATTGGCTGTCAACCCCGGCGCACTTTGCGCGTCGCGAAGCGGACCATTCAGGGCGACATGAATATCCGACACCTGCCACTGCTCCCGGGTGACCCGCAGGCGGTTGACGGAGGGGTGATCGATCAAGCTAAGTTCCCGACCGTTAAAGCGTATCACCTGCCCGTTGATTGAAGCAGCAGCATCAGACAGCAGATAGGTAAACAAGGGCGTCTGTAATTCGACCTCGCCAAGGGAGTTGACCGCTGTGCCCGAGAAACCCGGCAGCGCTTCGGTCATTCGGGTCCGAGCCAGCGGCGCAATGGCATTGACCCGCACCTTGCGGGATTGACCGTCCAGCGCCCAGCTGTAGGTCAGAGATGCGATAGCTCCCTTCGATGCGGCGTAGGTGGCCTGCCCGGAAACGCCCAGATGAGCGCCGGAGGTGACGTTCACCAATGATCCATAGCCCTGATCGATGAAAACCCTCAGGACCTGCAGTCCACAGAAGATGGCCCCGGTGACGTTCACTTCAACCAGTTGACGTATGGCATCCGGCTGCTCTTTGTGAGGAGGGCATGTGTAGTGCACCCCGGCGTTGTTGACCAAACCATCCAGCCCGCCGTGGCGATCAAGCGCCGTGGCAATGAGACCTTCGACAGAATGCCAATCCGCCACCGAGCCAGGGACTATTGCCAACGCTCCCGGACCGGTTTTCGTCTCCGCCTCCAGGGATTCAAGCGAATCCATGTCGAGGTCGTTGGCCAACACCCGTGCCCCCTGATTAACCAGATGTAGGGCCACTGCCCGACCAATGCCCCGGCCGGCACCCGTAACGATAATACGCTTTCCCGCGACTGACGATTCACAAGTCATAGGTCAATCCCAGGCGACCGGTAAGTCGTCATGGCCCCAAAAGTTGAAACCTGGTGCCCGACGAGGCTCACCGATAAGCCTCAGATCGGGCAACCGAACAACAAGCTTTTCTAACACCTGCCTGACCTCCATCCGCGCCAAACCAAAGCCGAGGCACAGGTGACTGCCACCACTGAACGAAACATGATGCTGTCTCAGTGTCGCCAGCTCCCTGTCGAGGCGAAATTCATCGGGATTGTCCCAAACCGCAGGATCCCGGTTTGCAGCGGCGATGTTATACATCACCTTGGTATTGGCGGGAATGATTTCACCCTGCAGCTCAGTGGACTGGGCAGTGGTTCGAAACATGCCGATCACCGGCGGATCAAAGCGAAGGCTCTCTTCGACAGCAAGGGGTACTAGCGCCGGTTGCGCTTTTACCGCCGCCCAGAGTTCGGGGTTTTCCAGTAACCGCCAAAGCAAGTTGCATATAAGGTTCATGGTGGTTTCGTTACCGCCGTTGATGATCGACAGCAGAAGGCTGATGATTTCCCATTCAGTCAGATACCTTCCGTCAACCTTGTCACAAATAAAACGGGAAATGAAATCATCGGGCAGGAGCGTTCCAACATGCTCCAGAGTCGGTTCAACGCCCTGCTCCTCCAGGCAGTTTCGCCGATTGGCGATGAGCAGTGCCAGGCTCTCGGCCATAAGCTGGCCCTTTTGCGCCGCTTCGGCGCTGTCAGAAACATTGTTGAAAATGTCATACATAAAGTCATCGGCCCAATCCTTGTAAAGCCGATAGCTTCCCTCTGGCGCGCCGAGCATGATGCACATGAGTCGGGCAGCGAGAGGCATGGCAAACAAGTCAAAAAAATTACCCTGAGTTTCAGGCATCGCCAGCATAGCGTCTATCAGTTCGTCCATCAGAGTATCGATCTCTAAGGCGAGGCGCTCTAATCGCCTGGGAGCAAAGCCACGCTGCACGATGGCACGGATACCATGGTGATGAGGAGGATCAGTCATCATTCCGCAGGCAAGTCGCGGGTCCAGCATTTTCGGGCTGGTACCTTTGCTGTACAGCCAGGTTTCGTTATCACGCAGAATGCCGCTTTTTATGTCCTGGTAGTCACTACTGATATAAAAGTCGAACTTACCCCGGTAGTGACATAACGGACGCTGGCGGCCAAAGTCAGCCCAGGCCTTCGGCCCTGCATTGACGATATCTGGCGCATATGGGTCGAAATCCACGCTACCCTTCATTGTTGAGCTCCGATTCCATATAACGACGTTATATTCCGAACAACATATAACACCGTTATATTCGCTCTGCAAGGCCGTGCTCAGATGGGAGAGTGGCAACCGACGAATGAACAAAGGGGCGCACCCCTTTTCGTGGCATCAAGCTAATAGGAGGTTGGAAAGGCCGAAGACCGGGGCTGAAAGTGTTTGAATGGAAATCTGGCGGTGAGAAGCGCAGCCGAACACATGTCCGGCTGCGCGAATAATCACACGGCTTCGAACAAAACGGCGATGCCCTGGCCGCCACCGATGCACATGGTGGCAACGGCGTAACGGCCGCCGACACGCTGCAACTCGTACAACGCCTTGACGGCGATAATGGTGCCGGAAGCCCCGATGGGATGACCCAGGGAGATGCCTGACCCGTTGGGATTGACCTTATCCGCCGGCAGATCCAGATCCCGGCAAACGGCCAGTGCCTGTGCTGCAAACGCCTCGTTCACTTCCCAGACATCGATATCGGCAACCGTCAGACCGGCCCTGGCAAGCAGGGTTTTCACCGCTGGCACAGGGCCCATGCCCATGATACTGGGGTCGAGGGCGGCGAAGGCGTAGCCGGCCACCTTGGCCAACGGCTTGAGGCCCTTTTCATCGGCCAGGGATCTTTCCATCAGCACTACCGCTGCTGCGCCATCATTGATTCCGGAAGCGTTACCGGCGGTTACAGAGCCGTCCTTTTTGAACGCCGGCCGAAGCTTGGTCATGTCGTCGATCCTGGCGCCGGCGCGGATGTGCTCATCCTTGTCCACCATGACTGAACCCTTGCGGGTTTTCACTTCAACGGGGACGATCTGGCTGTCAAAACGGCCCTCGGCAACCGCCCGCTCGGCGCGGTTGTGGCTCTCCACTGCCAGGGCATCCTGGTCTTCGCGGCTGACACCCCATTGTTCCGCCACGTTCTCGGCGGTAACACCCATATGCACGTCACCCATCGGACAGGTCAGCGCACCGGTCATCGGGTCGATAATGGCACCGTCACCCATCCGCTGGCCAAAACGGGCGGTGGGCAGCCAGTAGGGGGCGCGGCTCATGGATTCAGCGCCACCTGCGACGGCGGTGTTGGCATCGCCAAGCATGATCAGCTGGGTCGCGCTGATGATCGATTGGAGCCCGGAACCGCACAGGCGGTTGACGGTCAGGCATGGGGTTTTCTCGGACAGCCCGGCGCGCAGGGCAGCGACGCGGCTGATGTACATATCCTTGCGCTCGGAGTGGATCACATTGCCGATAACGCAGTGCTCGACCTCCTCGGAAGCAATACCGGCGCGCTTGACCGCCTCGGCCACGACAGTGGCGCCGAGATCGCCCGGGCAGACATCCTTGAGGCTGCCGCCGAAGTCACCGATCGCGGTGCGGGCACCACTGACAACTACCACTTCTCTCTGACTCATGTTCATCTCCTGGATATGTTCCGGGCACGGACAAACTGCGAGGACTGCCTGTTAGTTCGCCATGCCAGTGCATGATATCGAAAGCCGCAGGGTCAAAGCGCGGCCGGATAGCCGGCCATTATGCCACGCAAGCGCCCGGAATGCCCATCGAAACCCCGTCAGGCATCGGGCACATTGCGCGCCCGCGCCCAGTGCCGGAGGCCGGCTATCCGCTCCGCCATAATCGTCGCCAGGGGGGAAGTTCGCATCAGCTCGGCTTCGAGCTGTTCCGTGTTGAGCGCAACGGCATCTGCATGTGCACGATACAATCCCGCCACCACCGCCTGTTCGATCTCAGCGCCGCTGAAACCCTCGCTGGACGACGCCAGCAAAGGCAGATCGAAGGTTTCGGGATCCATCCCCCGCCGATGCAAATGAATTCGGAAGATCTGCTCCCGGACCGGCGCCGAGGGAAGATCGACGAAAAACAGCTCGTCGAAACGGCCCTTGCGCACCAGCTCCGGTGGCAGGCGGTCGATATCATTGGCGGTGGCGACCAGAAACACCGCGCTCTTTCGCTCCGCCATCCAGGTCAGCAGGGTACCCAGTACACGCTGCGACAGCCCGCCGTCGGAGCCATCCGGAGCGAGCCCCTTCTCGATTTCATCGATCCACAACACGCAGGGTGCCATCTGATCGGCCAGAGCCAGGGATTCCCGCAGGTTGCGTTCGGTTTCACCGTAAAACTTGTTGTACAAGGCCCCGATATCCATGCGCAGTAGCGGCAGCGACCAAAGGCCCGCCACCGCACGGGCGGCGAGGCTTTTACCGCCCCCCTGAACCCCCAGCAGCAGAATCCCGCGGGGTTGATCGACGCCCCCGGGGCCGGTACCGGCCCCCAGGGACGGCTGGCGCAATGACAGCCACTGCTTGAGATTGTCCATGCCGGCGACATTGGCAAACGGTTCCGTGTCGTACTCAAAGCTCAGGACACCGTCCATCTCCAGGAGACTGAATTTCGCCCTGTTGATCGCGGGGATATCTGACTCGGTGATCGCACCGTCATTGACGATGGCTCCCCTCGCGAGCCGCTTGACTTCAGCATGGCTCAAGCCCTTCAGGTTGCTGGCCAGTAGCTGTACCGCCCGGGGGTCCGCTTTTACCCTGTTACCCTGATTCGCGGTCGTCCATTTCCGCGCCTCCTCCTTGACCAGCGCCATGATTTCCGCCTCCGTGGGCAGATTGACCGCGCAACGCATCCTCAGTCGCGACAGCTCCGGCGGTACGGAAAGGCGATGGCTGAGGAGCACCAGGGTAATTCCCCCGTGCTCGTTGCGCAGGGCAATGTCCTTGATCAGACGGACAATCTTCGGGTGTCCGTCGTCGAGCCAGGGGTGGAAATCGCAGAGCACATATATTCCCGGCTTGGCGCGGTTTTTCAGGTATGCCAACAGCTCTTCCGGCTCGGCGTGCTCCGCCGCTTTTTCAATCTGCAACCCGAAGCCGGCGACGGCAAGTCCGTCTGTCACCGACCAGCGATAAAGGGAGCGTGACTGCCCGCGGGCGACCCGCTGGAGCAACTCAAGGGCCCCCTGTTCATCGTGGCTTTCAAAAATGACCAGCGGTATCCGTGTCTGGAGAATCACCCCAAGATCATGGGCGTCTTGCATCGCTTATCCCTCTGCGCCAGGTGTTGTGGTTGAGTGGCCCAGCGTCGCATCATGGCAGATATTTCGCTAGAATCCAGGCTTTAGGCATCACGAGAACACCCATGTCGCAACGCGCACTGAGTCCCATCGACCGGCTGATTGCCACTGCCGACAACGCCCTGCGCACCCTGTCCGGCAACACCGAGGCCACCGAGCGACCCTCGCCGGCCGCAGGCCAGCCCGCCACTGAGTTGTCGGACAATGAGCGTCGCCACGCGGCGGGGCTGATGCGGGTCAACCACAGCGGCGAGGTGTGCGCCCAGGCGCTCTACCAGGGGCAGGCGCTGACCGCGAAGCTGCCCTCTGTCCGCCATGAAATGGAGAAAGCCGCCGGCGAGGAGGTCGATCACCTGGCCTGGTGCGAGCTGCGCCTCAAGGAGCTGGACAGCCGAACCAGCCTGCTAAACCCGCTCTGGTATGGCCTGTCGTTCGGGATCGGGGCCGCCGCCGGACTGATCAGCGACCGTTTGAGCCTCGGGTTCGTCGCCGCCACGGAAGAACTGGTCTGCGAACACCTCCACAGTCACCTGGAACGCCTGCCCGACCAGGACAACCAGAGCCGGTCGGTGATTGAGCAAATGGCGATCGATGAAGAAAGCCACGCAAAAAAAGCACTGGCGGCTGGCGGCCTCCCCTTTCCCGCCCCGGCTAAGAAACTGATGACCTTGGCATCCAGGGTCATGACCAGTGCCAGCTACCGGCTATAACCGGCACAATCCGCTTACTGGCCCCCGTCCGGTAACGGGTAATTAGACCGATACTAAGATACTTCGGTTGACCACAACTCAACCGAAGGCATAACCTTGGCCACTCAATCAAGCACCGTATTACAATAAACCGGACTACCACCATGACAGACACCCCTGTTCGAGTGCTGCCCCTGGCAGGCGCCTGCAATCTCCGTGACCTGGGGGGCTACCCCACCACTGACGGCCGCCGGGTCAAGCCGGGCGTCCTGTTCCGCTCCGGCGTAATGAGCTATTTCTACCCCGAAGACCACGCGACTCTGCATCGTTTGGGCATGCGGACGATTTGCGATCTTCGCCGGGCTGACGAACGCAACAAGGAACCCACCCGCTGGCCCGCCGAAGTACAGATTATTGCCTGGGACGACGAACCCCATCACGAGGCCCAAAGCGAACTGTCCTGGGAAGACAGCACAACGCCCGAGGATGCCCGAAATACCATCATCGGTCTCTACCGGGCCATGCCAAACTGGCTGAACGTAAGGTTGCGGGGGATTTTCGAGCAGCTGGCCGAGGGCAACGTACCACTGGTTTTTCATTGTGCCGCCGGCAAGGACCGGACCGGTCTCTCCGCCGCCCTGATTCTGCACACCCTGGGCGTGCCCCGCGAAACCATCCTGGACGATTACGAGCTGACCAATACCGCCGTTGACCTGGGCGCCTTCATGCTGAAGCACCATAAAGCGGCACTTGGTCTTACCGATGGCGAGCATCCGCTGCAAACCATGGACCCGGGTGTCCGGGAGGTGCTGATGAAAGCGGACCGGGATTACCTGTCGGCAGCACTCGATCAAATCGAGCGGGATTATCAGCACATCGACAACTACGTTGAGGACCGGCTGGGTGTCGACAATGCCATGCGTCGGTCCCTGCGGGATGCTCTGCTGACCGAGTAATGTCATCTGAATGTGACCGCGCAACTCAAACCGGAGAGTAACGATTATGGGAATAGCTCAGGAAAATTTTATCCGCGAATTCTGTGATGCCTGGGGAGACGGCACAGACACCTCTCGACCGGATGTTGAGAAAATTCTGTCGATGATGTCAGAGGACGCTGTCTGGCAGTTGTGGATTCCCGGCGGGCCCATCATTCGCGGACGCGACGCGTTGCGCAAGGAAATCCACAGTCAGATGCAGTACGCCCGCAATAACAAGTGCAATATTATCAACATTGTTTCGAACGACCGGCTGGTAATGACCGAGCGTGCCGATCAGGCAATTATCAACGGCCATGCCGCGCCCCACAGCATGGTAGCCGTTTACGAACTGGATGATGACGGCCTGATTTGTGCCTGGCGTGAGTATCTGGATATGGCCGACCTCACCCGCAAAATGCAGGGCGCCGCATAGCCCTGCAGCCCAACGGGCCTGAACCGCAAGTGGCAAGTGGGCACCTACCTGACCACCGAGCCGAGCCCTTTTTTCAATAGCTGGTTCTTACCCGCTCCACCACATCCATGAGACGTTTTTTGAACCAGTCATGGATGGGTGATTTCTGGGTTGTTCGATGCTGGAAGAGCACCACGGGGATGAAATCGTCCGCCTCCAGCTCCGGCGGGTAGGGTTTGCGCACAATCTCGTAGAATTCCGCCTCCGCCTTCAGGTCATCGACGGTGCTGAGCATCAGGCAATCGCTCGTCTGAAGCGCATTGAGTGCCGTCATCAACTGATCTGTAACCAGCGCTTTGGTTCGCTTCAGGCCCATTTTCGCGATGGTCTTGTCGAAACGTGTCTCTACCGCAGGAGAGAGTTTCTCCGGCGTCAGGAGCAGAAAATACTGGATAAAGGGATACTCCAGAACCTTCTCCAAGGTCAATTCCTCACTCGCCAGCGGGTGACCATGGCGCATCCAGATTGCCGGCGAAAAACCGCCGACAGGGGTGACGAGATATTCCTTGGACATTTTTTTATCAACACCCAGAACAAAATCCAGCTCACCGTTGCGCATTTGCTCCGGGAAATTTTCCATATTGCTGGATACTGACAGGGAAAACCCGGGAGCTTCCGCGCTTAATTCCCAGGCCAGCATCGGTACGATTTGAACGGCTATGAATTCCGGCGTCGCCAGATAGATCGTGCCACTGTCCGTTTGGGGATCAAATTCCCTCGGCATTACCAATGCTTCGAGATCCCCCAATACTTCTGGCAAGTGAGCCTGCAGTTCGAGTGCCCGGGGGGTAGGTACCAGTTCGCGGCCGCTGCGTACGAACAATTCGTCGTCAAACAGGATCCGCAGTCGCTGGAGCGT
>PABE01000149.1 GCA_002702725.1 Porticoccaceae bacterium | reverse complement strand
TGCTTCAAACCAGTAAAACGGAACAATATGTCCGAGAACTGGCGTATCATGATGTACTGACGGGTCTTCCCAACCGCGCATTTTTCAATCAGCAACTCCGCCATAAAATTAACCGCGCAGATTTAAATGGAAAAAAGCTTGCCCTTCTTTTTCTTGATCTCGACCGATTTAAGCTGATCAATGACTCCTTGGGGCATGACGCCGGTGATCTGGTTTTAAAAGCCGCGGCGGACCGTATACTCCGATCGGTTCGAAAGAACGATATGGTCTCCAGACTGGGGGGCGACGAGTTTACTGTCGTATTCGAGGATATCGAAAGCGCCGATTTCGCCGCGGAAATCAGCAAAAAGATTTGTGACTCGCTTCGCGCGCCTTTTGTTTTCATGCATCAACGCATGTTTGTCACAGCCAGTATCGGGATCGCGGTTTTTCCAGAGC
Source organism: Porticoccaceae bacterium (assembly GCA_002702725.1). GTDB lineage: Bacteria > Pseudomonadota > Gammaproteobacteria > Pseudomonadales > Porticoccaceae > NAT127. The sequence goes on along the minus strand of PABE01000149.1, from coordinate 50,651 downwards.
ATGGTAAAGATAGCAATAGCTTGATCAAGCATGCCGATACAGCTATGTTCAAGGCCAAGGAAGCAGGGCTGGATTATTGCTATTACGAGGAGGGTATGGAGGATGAGGTCACCCAAAAGATTCAGACAGAGCAGGACTTGCGTTCGTCCCTGGATCACGGTGGAATCATCTTTCACTATCAACCCCAGGTAGAGTTGGCGACGAACGAGGTCGTCGGATTCGAATCATTGGCAAGGTGGATGCACCCGACCCGAGGTATTGTCTCTGCGTTCAATTTTATTGAGATAGCCGAGGAAACCGGTTTGATCGGTCAGATGTCCGATCTGGCATTTCGAAACGCCTGTGATCAGCTTGAAGCGTGGCACACGAAAGGGTTCGATGTTCGTCTGGCTGTCAATGTGTCCACAACGGATTTTCGTGATGGGCATTTTCGAAATAAAGTCCTGACGTTATTTGATGAGGACCAATACCACTTTCCGCCATCGATGCTGGAAGTCGAGATCACTGAGTCCACCTTGATGGAACAGCCCGAGGCAGCACAGGAAGAGCTTTCGGTATTGAGAGCAAAAGGCGTTTCCATCGCGATCGATGATTTTGGCAGCGGCTTTTCATCGCTAAACTATCTGAAGCGATTCACGGTGGATTTACTGAAAATCGACCGTGAGTTTGTAATAGACTGCGTAACGGACAAGAACGACCAGGCCATCATCACCGGTATCGTGACTCTGGCCAAGAGCCTGGGCCTGAAGGTGATCGCGGAAGGCGTTGAGACTGCAGAGCAGGCCGCTTTCCTGACGAATATCGGGTGTGACTATGCTCAAGGTTATTTTTTCGGCAAGCCAGCACCCGCAGAGGAAATCAACAGGGGAATAGAATCGGGGTTATATCGGGTTAAGCTGAGCTGATTAGCATTTCAGAGCAGGGTATATAGCGGCTTTGGCCCTTAAACACGATTCAGCGCAGATACCCCTGGGTTTAGTAGCGCCTTGATAGGGGTTAGCCTTTCGACGGGTTTGATTTATGTCTAAACGGGCGGTTCAGTTTAGCACTGCTCGATTTCCACCAGTGTTCCATAAAAATCTTTAGGATGTAGAAACAGGACAGGCTTACCGTGGGCACCGGTCTTCGGTTCTCCATTACCCAGGATACGAGCCCCATCTGCGACCAATCTGTCCCGCGCGGCAATAATATCGTCTACTTCGTAGCAGATGTGATGTATACCCCCGTCCTTGTTCTTCTCAAGAAACTTCGCGACTGGCGAATCTTCGCCAAGAGGGTGTAACAGCTCGATCTTGGTGTTGGGAAGATTAACGAACACCGTCGTCACCCCGTGATCGGGTAAATCAACAGGATCAGAGACATCGGCGCCAAGGGTGCTACGGTAAGTGGCGGAGGCAGCGGCCAGGTCGGGCACGACGATGGCGACATGATTAAGTTTACCGATCATAACGTAATACTCTCGCTGGATTGTTTGTAGAGTTTGACAAGCTCAATTGCGGCTACTGTAGGGGGCTTTTCGCCACTTGTTACCGCCGATTCGAATGCCGGCAATGCCTTGGCAATAGCGGGGTGGGATTTCAGGTCGACAATCAATGATTCGGACGTTTCCCGCCACATCCAGTCCAAGGCTTGCCGCGACCGCCTCGCATCCCATTCGCCGCTCTCCTTGAGGGCAGAAACAAATTCCTGGATGGTCTCCCAGGTATCGAGAATGCCGTCGTTGCCCAGTGCCGAACAGGAGGTCACCCGGGCGGTCCAGCTTTGGTGTTTCCGCGGTAAAAAGTGAACCGCGGAACGATAATCCGATACCGTGTGATTGGCGAGCTTCTTTTGGTCCCCGTCTGCTTTATTGACCAGGATAAGATCGGCGAGTTCTGTGATGCCTCTTTTCATGCCCTGCAACTCATCGCCGCCACCGGGTAACAGCAAAAGCATGAACATGTCGGTCATCTCCGAGACCATGGTTTCCGACTGGCCGACTCCCACCGTCTCGACAATGACAATGTCGTAACCGGCGGCCTCGCAAAGCATCATGGTTTCACGGGTCCGGCGCGCGACACCGCCCAGGGTCTTGCCGGCCGGGGAGGGACGGATGTAGGACTCTGAGCGCCGCGTCAGCCGTTCCATACGGGTTTTATCTCCGAGGATTGAGCCGCCGCTGATCGAGGAGCTGGGATCCACCGCGAGGACCGCCACCCTGTGCCCGAGGTCGATCAGGTGATTGCCGAACGCCTCGATAAAGGTGGACTTGCCGACCCCCGGAACGCCAGTGATTCCCAATCGAATTGCATCACCCGTCTTTGGCGTAAGAATTTCAAGCAGGGTGTTCGCCTGCTCCCGGTGGTCCTGGCGGGTGGATTCCACCAGGGTGATGCCCCGGGCAAGGGAGCGGCGATCACCTGCTGATATTTGCTCGGCCAGTTCCCTGATGTCGGCTGTGTCCATGGGAGCCGTTGTCCTTTACTCGAACTCGATAATGGGTTGATCAACAGTGAGGCTGGCACCGGCTTCGGCCAGTACCTCTTTGACCTTGCCGTCCTGGGTGGCCCGCAGGCTGTTCTCCATTTTCATGGCTTCGACAACCGCAAGTTCCTCGCCGGCTTTGACTTCATCCCCGACGGCGACTTTCAGGGTTACCAGTAATCCCGGCATGGGCGAGAGCAGGAATTTGGACAAATCCGGGGGTACTTTTTCGAGCATGTAGCCATTGAGTGAGGCTGTGGTCGGGGTAACGACCAGCGCCTTGAATTCGGCACCACGGTGGAAAAGTCGGTAGTGAATACCCTCCCGGTCCACCTGCACACAGACAGGCTTTTCGTTGATTGTCGCGCGGAACAGCGGCTGGGTGCGTTTCCAATTGGTGATCACTTCGTACGGTTTGCCATCAATGGCCATGGAATAGCCCTTGCTGTGGGTCAGCACATTGGCTTCGGCAACACGGTCACCGATGATCACCTTCCATGACTTGGGCGCGGAGTAGGACAGCCCGGGAGCCTGGCCGGACATGGCGGCAGAGCGCTCCCGGAAGTTCTGGTTGACCGCTGCTGCGACAATGACGGGGACATCGGGGTTTCTATGGACGATATTTTCCGCGGAAAAACCGTCTGGAAACTCTTCGGCGATAAAGTTGGTGGTCAACCGGCCTTCGATAAACCGGGGGTGTACCATCAGGGCATTCAAAAAGCTGATGTTGTGATTGACGCCCCGGATGTAATAGGCGTCGAGGGCCTCTACCATTTTTTCGGTGGCTTCCTCGCGGGTTTTTCCATAGGTGATCAGCTTGGCGATCATGGGGTCGTAGAACATGGACACTTCGCCACCCTCGAAGACGCCGGTGTCGACGCGCACATGTTTGGATTCCTCGGGGGGTAGGTAGCGGACCAGTCGGCCGGTGGAGGGCATGAAGTTGCGGAACGGGTCTTCCGCATAGACCCGGCTTTCCATGGCCCAACCCGTCAGCTTGACGTCGTTCTGGCCGAAGGGCAGTTTTTCACCGGCGGCAATGCGGATCATCAGCTCAACCAGGTCGAGCCGCGTCACAAGCTCTGTCACCGGGTGCTCTACCTGCAAACGTGTGTTCATTTCCAGGAAGTAAAAGTTGCGCTCGGCGTCGACGATGAACTCAACGGTACCCGCGGACTGGTAGTCCACGGCCTTGGCCAGGGCGACGGCCTGTTCGCCCATGGCCTTGCGGGTTGCTTCATCGATGAACGGGGAGGGGGCCTCTTCGATCACTTTCTGATGCCGGCGCTGGATAGAGCACTCCCGTTCCCCCAGATACAGGGTGTTACCATGACTGTCCGCGATGACCTGAATCTCAATGTGGCGGGGTTCCTCAATGAACTTTTCGATGAATACCCGATCATCGCCGAAACTGGAGCGCGCTTCGTTGGTGGCACGCTCAAAGCCGTCGCGGCACTCTTCTTCGTTCCAGGCGACGCGCATGCCTTTACCGCCACCCCCTGCGGAGGCTTTCAACATGACGGGATAGCCGATGCCGTTGGCAATTTCCACCGCGTGATCGACGCCTTCTACGACACCCGTGTAGCCAGGCACCGTATTGACACCAGCCTGATCGGCGATTTTCTTGGAAGTGATCTTGTCACCCATGGCTTCGATGGCTTTCACACCGGGACCGATAAAGGCAATACCTTCCGCCGCCAGGGCCTCAGCGAACTTCCGATTTTCGGACAAGAACCCGTAGCCGGGGTGGACGGCATCGGCGCCGGTCTGTTTACAGGCGGCAATAATCTTGTCGATAACGAGATAGCTCTCGGTGGATGGCGACGGGCCGATATGCACGAATTCGTCTGCCATTTGCACATGGAGGGCGTCGCGGTCGGCATCCGAGCAGACGGCAACGGTACCGATGCCCATGTGTTTGGCGGTCTTGAAAACCCGACAGGCAATTTCACCGCGGTTTGCAACTAGAATCTTCTTAAACATGGTCTTTTATCTTCGTCGATAATGGATTTCGGTTCAGGTTGACTTGAGCGGTTGGCCCATTACAGCGGGATATTGCCGTGTTTGCGCCAGGGATTGCTGATGTCCTTTTTCTTCAACATGGCCAGTGACCGGCAGACGCGCTTGCGGGTCTCATGGGGCATGATGACATCATCGATATAGCCTCGTTTGCCGGCGATAAAGGGGTTGGCGAATTTCTGACGGTATTCCTCGGTGCGGGCAGCGATTTTTTCTTCGTCGCCGATATCCTTGCGGAAAATGATCTCTACCGCTCCCTTGGGGCCCATGACGGCGATCTCCGCCGACGGCCAGGCAAAATTGACGTCGCCGCGCAGGTGCTTGGAGCTCATTACGTCGTAGGCGCCACCGTAGGCCTTGCGGGTGATAACGGTGACCTTGGGTACGGTCGCCTCCGCGTAGGCGTAAAGAAGTTTGGCGCCGTGCTTGATAATGCCGCCATATTCCTGGGTGGTGCCGGGCATGAAGCCGGGTACGTCCACCAGGGTCAAAATGGGGATGTTGAAGGCGTCGCAGAAGCGCACGAAGCGAGCGGCTTTTTTCGAGGAGTCGATATCGAGACAGCCGGCCAGGACCATGGGCTGATTGGCTACGACGCCGACGGTAGACCCTTCCATCCGGATAAAGCCCACGACGATGTTTTTGGCGTACTCGGGCTGAATTTCGAAAAATTCGTATTCATCGGCGATCTTGAGGATCAGCTCCTTGATGTCGTAGGGCTTGTTCGGATCGTCCGGCACCAGAGTGTTGAGGGAGGCTTCCATCCGGTCTGCCCGGTCGTCGGTGGGCCATACCGGCGGCTTTTCCTTGTTATTTGCCGGCAGGTAGTTAACGAAACGGCGCAGCATCATCAGCGCTTCGACGTCGTTTTCGAAGGCCAGGTCGGCAACACCGGACTTGCTGGAGTGGGTGGTTGCACCGCCCAGTTGCTCGGCGGTGACGGTCTCGTGGGTCACGGTTTTGACCACTTCCGGACCGGTCACGAACATATAGGAGCTGTCCTTGACCATAAAGATAAAATCGGTCATCGCCGGCGAGTACACAGCGCCACCGGCGCAGGGGCCCATGATCATGGATATCTGGGGTATGACGCCGGACGCCATCACATTGCGTTGAAAGACCTCCGCGTAGCCGCCGAGGGAGGCGACACCTTCCTGGATCCGCGCGCCGCCGGAGTCATTGAGGCCGATGACCGGGGCGCCAATTTTCATGGCCTGGTCCATAACCTTGCAGATTTTTTCGGCGTGCGCTTCCGACAGGGAGCCACCGTAAACGGTAAAGTCCTGACTGTAGACAAATACCAGCCGGCCGTTGAGTGTGCCATACCCGACGATTACGCCGTCGCCGGGGACATGGTCCTTTTCCATGTCGAAGTCGGTGCAGCGGTGCTCGACAAACATGTCCCATTCCTCGAATGAGTCCGGGTCGAGCAGCAATTCGATGCGTTCGCGCGCGGTCAGTTTGCCCTTGGCATGCTGGTTGTCGATGCGTTTCTGGCCTCCGCCCAGGAGGGCTTTTTTCCGTTTTTCGTCCAGTTGCTGGATGATCTCGTGCATGGCGTATTCCTGGTCTTCGTCTGGTTTGTCGGCGATCAGTTTTTGGAAATCAGTTGCAGTACTTCACGGGCTGCTTCCGGAATATTGGTGCCGGGGCCGTAGATGGCGGCTACCCCGGCTGCGCGCAGGACATCGTAGTCCTGGGGCGGGATTACACCGCCGCAAATGACCAGGATGTCGTCGGCGCCTTCTTTTTTCAGGGCCTCAATCAGCTGGGGCACCAGGGTCTTGTGACCGGCGGCCAGGGACGATGCACCGACGATGTGGACGTCATTTTCGACGGCCTGCCGAGCGGCTTCTTCCGGTGTCTGGAACATGGGGCTTATATCGACGTCAAAGCCGATGTCTGCAAAGGCGGTGGCAATTACTTTGGCACCGCGGTCGTGGCCGTCCTGGCCCATTTTGGCCACCAGCATACGCGGCCGACGGCCGTGTTTTTCCGCGAAGGCGTTCACTTCCGCCTGGATGGATTCGAACATGTCATCTCCCTCGTATGCGGCGCCGTAAACACCACTGATAGTGCGTTGCTCGGCCCGGTGACGGCCCCACACTTTTTCCAGGGCATCGGAGATTTCACCGACGCTGGCCCGGGCGCGGGCGGCGTCAACCGCCAGGGCGAGCAGGTTGCCTTCGCCGGATTCGGCGGCGTCAGTGAGTTTTGCCAGCGCTGCGTTGCAGGCGGCGTCATCCCGCTGGGAGCGCACGTTTTCCAGACGTGCGATCTGTGACTTGCGCACGGCGGTATTATCGATATCGAGGACGTCAATCTCCGGTTCCTTGTCGAGCTGGTACTTGTTGACACCGACAATGACTTCCTCGCGACGGTCGATCCTGGCTTGCTTTTGTGCGGCCGCTTCTTCAATGCGCAGTTTCGGCATGCCGGATTCCACCGCGCGGGTCATGCCGCCCATCTCTTCCACTTCATCGATAATGTTTCTGGCTTCCTTGACCAGTTGGTCGGTGAGGCTCTCGATGTAGTAGGAGCCGGCCAGCGGGTCGATGACGTTGGTAATGCCGGTTTCTTCCTGGATCACCAGCTGGGTGTTGCGCGCGATGCGGGCCGAGAAATCGGTCGGCAGGGCAAGAGCTTCGTCAAAGGCGTTGGTGTGCAGGGACTGGGTGCCGCCGAGTACCGCTGACATGGCTTCGATGGTGGTACGCATGATGTTGTTGTAGGGGTCCTTGCTGGTCAGGCTGACCCCGGAGGTCTGGCAGTGGGTGCGCAACATCAGGGATTTGTCGTTCTGGGGATTGAACTTCTCTTTCATGAGGGTAGCCCACAGAATCCGCGCGGCCCGGAGCTTGGCGATCTCCATAAAGAAGTTCATGCCGATGGCGAAGAAGAACGACAGACGCGGTGCGAATTTGTCCACATCCAGGCCGCTTTCGATGGCGGTACGGACGTATTCAATGCCGTCGGCGATGGTGAAGGCCAGTTCCTGAACGTTCGTCGCACCGGCCTCCTGCATGTGATAGCCGGAGATGGAGATGGAGTTGAACTTGGGCATGTGGTCGGCGGTGTAGCCGATGATGTCCGAGACGATGCGCATGGACGGAGCAGGGGGATAGATGTAGGTGTTGCGCACCATGAATTCTTTGAGAATGTCGTTTTGCAGGGTGCCCGCCAGCTTGTCAGGGGTCACGCCCTGCTCCTCGGCGGCGATGATATACATGGCCATCACCGGTAACACGGCGCCGTTCATGGTCATCGAGACGGAAACCTGATCCAGGGGGATATCGCCGAACAGGATTTTCATGTCTTCAACGGTGTCAATGGCAACGCCTGCCTTGCCCACGTCACCGACCACGCGCTCGTGGTCGGAGTCGTAACCCCGGTGGGTTGCAAGGTCGAAGGCCACGGAAAGGCCCTGCTGACCGGCGGCGAGGTTGCGCTTGTAAAACGCGTTGGATTCTTCGGCGGTGGAGAAGCCGGCATACTGGCGAACCGTCCAGGGACGGGCCGCGTACATGGTGGCGCGGGGGCCGCGCTTGAAGGGAGCGAACCCCGGAAGGTTGTCCTGGTGCTCGATTCCGGTGAGGTCCTCGGCGGTATACAGCGGTTTGACGGGAATGCCTTCAGGTGTGTTCCAGATCAGTTCATCCGGAGATCGGCCTTTCAGCTCTTTTTGGGCGGCTTCCTGCCAATCTTTCAGTGTCTTGCTGGAAAACTCGGTCATGAGCAATATCTCCCGTCACTGTGGGCTCGATAAGGAGTTGTAATAAGATCGTTTCCGGCCGAAAAACCGGGGTTTTTCATCGGGTTGGCCATTGTAAATGAAGGTGTCAGACGATAGCCAGTCCGCCGCCTGCTGTGAAGGGCGGATTTGATCAATAAAACAGACAAAAAATATCATATAATGGCAGTTTTAGCCCTGAAAAAGGGAAATTTGTCACCGAAAAGGACGCCTTCTTGGCCACTATCTGTATGCATCACGTGCTCGGCTCCCTGGCGGCGGTCAGGGAGCGGGGGGGTGATCCTCAATCGCTGCTGGCGAAAGCCGGGATTAACCCGCAAGCAACCGGTGACCTGCAACGACGTGTGGATACAGATCAGGTCGCACGGCTGTTCAAGCTCGTACAAACGACCCTGGATGACGAATTCATGGGTTTTACCAGCAGGCCTTGTCGGGTTGGGGCATTTAAAACCATGTGTGATCTGGTCGTCGGCTGCCGCACTCTGGGTGAATTGCTGGAGCGGGCCTTCGAATTCTACCGATTACTGAGCGACGACGTGGTCATGGCGCTGCGCAGGGATGGGTCCAATGCGGTCTTGTCGATCACCCATCACAGGGCTGACCTTGATCCGCAGCACTTCCTGCGGGAGTTTCTGCTGGTGATCTGGCATCGCTTTCCCAGTTGGTATGTCGGCGAGGCGATACGTCTGCGCGAAGCCCGCTTTTCCTTCCCGGCGCCGGACCATCTGAGGGAGTTACAGGTGATGTTCCCGGGTAAACTGGTGTTCTCCCGGATTGCCAACGAGTTGGTGTTCGATTCGAAATATCTGGAGAAACCGCTGGTGAAAAGTCGTTCCGAGCTGAGCTATTTTGTTCGCAACGCCCCGGCGGATGTGATGACCATTCCCGGCAGCGACAACAGTCTGGAGCGTATGATTGAACGGATTGTCGAGGCGAACAGCGGCACTGTGCTGGCTTTTCCCAGACTGGTCAGTCTCTCCCAAGCGTTGTCGATGACCCCCCAGTCACTTTACCGGCAGTTGAAAACCAGCGGCACCAGTTACCAGAAGATCAAGGACAATTTGCGCAGGGAACGGGCAATCAGTCTTCTGGTGGATGAAGGGTTGTCGGTGGAGGAGGTGTCCCACCGGGTGGGTTTTTCCGAATCCCGGTCATTCAGCCGGGCTTTCGCCCAATGGACGGGGATGACCCCGAGGGACTACCGGAAAACCTATCAGCGCTAGGGCTACTCGATGGGAATATCCAGCAGTGGATACCGGTGCCAGCCCTCTGCGTCAAAATGCCACCATTCTGTGGCCAGGCCGACAAAACCATGCCGGGCCATGGCGTCCGCCAGGCGCTCCCGGTTGTCAATCTGAGCGGTGTTCAGGCCGGCGTGATGATCCCTGTGGGCTGTCTCGCTGAAATCGTCATAGGCGGTTGGCATGGGCAGTTCGAGGCCGGTTTCCAGGGCGACAAGACTGACATCCACTGCGGCGCCACGGCTGTGCCTTGACCCCTCCACCATGCGCCCCTCGCTGTCCCGCACCGGCTTGCTCACATAGCGCTCGTCCCGAATCAGCCGCCACATTTTTTCCTGGACATGGAAAGGGCGGTAGCAGTCAAATACCTTAATGCCCAGCCCGTCTCTCGCCAGGTCCTGCTGAACCCGGGCAAGTCGCAGTGCCACAGACTCCATAAGCCAGCACCTGGACGCCGGATAAAGTGCCTCACCGGTGAAGTTGTCGTCGCCCGCGTAACGGATATCGAGTGCCAGATCCGGCACAAGATCCTCGACCGAAACCAGACCCGCGTTTCTGGCTTGTTCGGAAATGTTGGCAGGGGTCCGGGTCACATTGCTCTCCTGTTCAGAGGGGGCGGGGCTCGACCAGGGGGCCGCCGAGATCAGGATCATGTGCAGCCCTGCGATAATAGCGCGGCTGAAACGCCTGAGGTTCCACCCATGGTGTTGTGTCATTCCGGTCTCAGGGAGCGACGCAGCTCAGGCATTTCAGGTAGAGGTTGTGCGGGTCTCGGGCATCGGCACTGATCAGCTCGGCGAACTCCCCGGTGGGCAGGAGGTTCATCAGCTTGCGATGCCAGGCGTCGGTCCCAAGCCAGCGGGGCAGCGAGACAGCGCTGCCCGCCAGTTGTTTGAGGAACTGTTCCTGGAAAGTCAGCGGGCGGCTGATGTGTTTCACCTGCCAGTGCTCGAGATTCTGGGCTTTGGCTGCGCCCTCGATGGTGTCCTGCAGGGTGCCCAGCGCATCGACAAGCCCCCTTTCCAGGGCTTGTTGTCCGGTCCAGACGCGACCCTCCGCCACCTGTTCAATTGACTGAATGGTCGATTCGCGCCCCTGGGCGACCAGGGACAGAAAACGGTTGTAGATGTTGTCGACGCTGAGCTGAAGAATCTGTGCTGCCTGCGGGCTCAACGGGCGATCCAGACGGTTCATGTCGGCAATCGACGTGGTGCCGATCCCGTCGCTGTGGATGCCGAGTTTCTCCAAACTGTTCTCGAAGGTGGGCACCAGGCCGAAGACGCCGATGGAGCCGGTGAGCGTTGTGGGTGTTGCCCATATCTGGTTGGCGCCGGCAGCGATCCAGTAGCCGCCCGAGGCTGCCATGCTGCCCATGGACACATAGACCGGCATGATTTTCTGGGTCTCGCTGATTTCATTGCGAATGACTTCGGAGGCAAAGGCGCTGCCACCGGGACTGTCGATTCGAAGTACCAGGGCCTTCAATGAACTGTCTTCCCGGGCCCGCTGTAGCAGGTTACTCAGGGTCTCGCTGCCGATAGTGCCCTCGGGTTGGGGACCGTCGACGATATTGCCGTTGGCGACAATGACGCCGATAGCCGGCTGGGTCTGCTTGCCCGGTTGAAGCGTTGGCAGGCGCAGATGGGAGAGGTAGGTTTTGTGGTCGATATGGGCGTAGTCATTATCGATGACGCCCACCCGCGATTTAAGTTTTTCCGTCAGTTCCGTGCGTGTGGCCAGATGATCGACAAGGCCCTTGTTCAGGGCGAGACGTGCAAGATCGCCACCGGCGGTGGCGAGGCTTTCCGGTAACTCGGCGACGTAGCGCTCGACAAAGCCCGGGGGCAAATCCCGTAATTGTTCCACCCGCGCGGTATAGGCCGCCCAAAGATCATTGAGCCAGGAGGCGGCATTCTCCCGTGCCGCATTGGACATGCTGTTGCGGGTAAACGGCTCCACTGCGCTTTTGTAAGTGCCGGCGCGGAAGATGTGGAAGTTGATGTGCAGTTTATCCAGGGCTTCCTGGAGGTAGGTGCCGTAATACCCGAAGCCGGTGATGAGTACGCCTCCCATCGGGTTGAGGTAGACCTCGTCGGCGAAACTCGCCAGATAGTAGCGGGACTGATCATAGGTATCGGCGTAGGCGATGACGGGCTTGCCGCTGGCCCTGAAGCGTTCCAGGGCCTGACCGACCTCCTGCAGTTTGGACAGCCCCGCCTGTTGCAGGTGGTTGAGATCCAGTACCAGTGCTGTTACGCGTTTATCATTCTTTGCGGTATCAAGGCTCTCGATCAGATCATGGATCGGGGTTTCGGCATCATAGGGGGAGCTCTGTTCCATAAGCTGTGTGATCGGATCGGCGAAGGTGCGTTGTTCCACCAGTGTGCCGCTTGGCACCAGTGTCAGTGCCGCCTTTTCGGGCAAGGGCTTGGCATCCTGTGCGAACAGGTTGATGATCAGGACGACCATAACGATCGCTATCACAGCATTGAGCAGCCAGCGAATGAGCGAAAAAACGCCGCCAAGAAGACGAAAGAAGCGTCGAATGATACCGGGTTTTTCCTTGCTCATCGGGTGGCCTATGTATCCGTTCGTTCAGTTTTTGGGAGGGTTGCCGGCCTGTGCATATTGCGTCCAGCGGCTGAACAGCATACCGGCGACAAACAGGATGCAGACCAGGGCAAGGGCGAGCCAGTCCCAGAGGGATGCGCCGGGTGATCCGACATCGACAACCAGCGCGGTGAAATACATCAGGGTGACAAAGCAGAGCATCGCCAGGGATTTGTAGTTCTCTCTGGCCATCCCCGGCAGGAAAAGCAACAGCGGCAGAATGATAATCATCATCAGGCGCAGCCGCAGGGGCTCTGGATCGGTGAAATTGCCCGCGAAGAGAGTGACGATAAACAGAAAATAGGACACCCAGGTTATCTGTCGGGCATAGCGAAGTTTCGTTTCCAGGTGCTTGATCATTGTGCGCCACTGCTCTGGTGGCTCGCCAGTTTCGCGGCGGTGGCGGCCAGTCGCTTTCCGAGCGCCTTGCAAAGGGCAATTTCGTCGTTGGTCAGCGGTGCATTGTCGGTTCCCGCATGGTGAGAGGGCCCGTAGGGTGTCCCGCCAGCTCGGGTTGTTGTCAGGGCGGTCTCGCTGTAGGGCACGCCGAGAATCACCATCCCCTGGTGCAGCAGTGGCAGCATCATGGAGAGGAGGGTGCTTTCCTGGCCTCCATGGAGACTGGCGGTGGAAGTGAATACCCCGGCCGGTTTGTTAATGAGCTGTCCGTTCATCCACAGGTCACTGGTGCCGTCCAGAAAATACTTCAGCGGCGCTGCCATGTTGCCGAACCGGGTCGGGCTGCCGAGGGCAAGTCCGGCGCAGTGTTCCAGCTCATCCACGGTGCAGTAGATATCGCCTTCGGCCGGAATGTCCGGTGCCGTCGCTTCACACACGGGAGAAACGGGGGGCACGGTACGCAGTTTCGCAGCCATGCCCGCCATTTCGACACCCCGTGCGACCTCCCTCGCCATGGCAGCAACGCTGCCGTTGCGGCTGTAGTACAGAACCAGGATGTAGGGAGTATCCATCAGAGTATGTCCAGCACCTGCTCCGGTGGTCGGCCGAGCGCCGCTTTATTGCCGTTGACGACGATCGGGCGTTCGATCAGTTTCGGATGTGCGACCATTGCCGTGATGAGGTCATCGTCTGTCAGGCTCTCATCCTTCAGGTTCAGCGCCTTATAGTCGTCCTCACCTTTCCTGAGCAGTTGCCGGGCGGAGATGCCGAGTTTTGCCAGCAGCGTTTTCAGCGTGGCGGCATCCGGGGGTGTCTCCAAATACAGGACAACCTCCGGCGACAGGCCTCTTTCTTCCAGGAGTGCGAGGGTTTGCCGGGATTTGGAACAGCGGGGGTTATGGTAGATGGTGACCATGTTCTTCCGTTTGAAAGCGTGGGTTTGCAGCCCATTGTAAAGCCAAGGCCGGTGCGAGGGCCAGAATGGATCATCCGGTCGGAGTCGTGGGGTGTAGCGGGTCAATGGGGTATAGTTCAGCCCGTGTTATTGCAAAGAGTGTGCAAGATGGTGTTGATGAGCAGGATGAAAAGTAAAGGAGAGCGTGCCGGCTTTGCCCGGGTTGTTTCCATGTCGTCCCGCTGGCTGCTGTTGTCGGTGGTGATGGGTATTAGCTGGGGCTGTGGCGAACAGGGAGATCCGGATCAGGGTCCGAAAACCCTGGAGGATTATTCCGGATACATCGTATTCGTCAATTACTGGGCCGAATGGTGCACACCCTGCCGCCGCGAGATTCCCGCGCTTAACGAATTTCAGGACAGTCACCCGGCGCAGGTCAGGGTGGTTGGCGTCAACTTCGATGGCGTTACCGGTGAGGCCCTGGCGGTCCAGGAACAGCAGTTGGGTATCCGGTTTCCGACGCTGGACAGGGATCCGCGCAGCCAGCTGGGGCTTGCGCCCCCCCAGGGGTTGCCCGAGACACTGGTGTTTAATCCCGGTGGTGAGCTGGTGCTTTCTCTGGCGGGAGAGCAAACCCTTGGCACCCTCCAAGAGGCGCTGGAAAAGGCGATTGAGCGGAACGAGTAGGGGGCGATGGTGATGATCGTGGTTGGCACGGTGCGCGGCAAGGTTCAGGGCGTATGGTTTCGCCGTTTTGTTACTGAAAATGCCCGTTCACTGAACGTGGCGGGGTACGCAAAGAATCTCGATGATGGCCGCGTTGAGGTGCTGCTGTGTGGCAGCGAGCACGCGGTGGAGTGGCTCAAGCAGCAGGTTGAGCAGGGTCCGCCACTGGCCCGCGTCGATGGTGTTGAGTGGCGTCTTGCGGACGACCAATCCGAGCGCTTTACCGACTTTACGGTGCGCTAGAGGGCGCCTTCAGGGCAGTTGATCGAACAGCTGGCGCAGGCCGCCACCCCATGCCCGAGCCAGGCGATTGAAGTAGCGGTCGTCCTGTTCGAGGCGCTCTATTTTGACCTCCAGACTGTCCCGACGGTAGATCACGATGTCGATGGGCATGCCCACGGACAGGTTTGAATGCATGGTCGAATCGAATGAGATCAGGGCGCACTTCATCGCCTGATTGAGCGGTGTTTCGGTGGTGATAATACGGTCCAGGATCGGTTTCCCGTATTTTGATTCGCCAATCTGGAAAAAAGGCGTGTCCTGGCAGGTGCGGATAAAGTTGCCTTCCGGGTAGATGTGGTACATCTCCGGCTCGTGGCCGAGAATCTGGCCGCTGACCAGGAAGTTACTGCTGAAATCGACTCCGCTCATGGGGTTGTTACTGCGGTAGTGGCTCTCGCTTGCCAGCAGTGTGCTTCCGACCAGTTCGGCAACCTGGAACAGGCTGTCACAGGTATATAGATTGACCGGCTCTTCCCGGTCGATTTGTTGCTTGAGGAGGCTGATTACCCGCTGTGACGTGGCCAGGTTGCCGGAAGTGGCAACGATGATGATCCGCTCACCGGTATTTTCAAAGGTAAATAGCTTGGGAAAGGTGGCGACATGGTCAACCCCGGCGTTGGTGCGGGTATCCGCGGCCATGATTACGCCCTCGTCGAGCACCATTCCGATACAGTAGGTCATCGCTTTTCTCTCTTACTCAACACTACAATAGTGCATCCGGTCTACGCGGGATTCGCCGCAGGCCGGCCATTTTATGAACCTTGGTCCGCAATAGCCACAAAAAAGCAGTTCGGGGCCACAAGTGCCCGATCACTGACTTCGGGCCTTGGTCCGCTGCAGGGTAATTCGATGTGAAAGCCGAAGTCGACAACACAGAGCAGGACGTTAGATGGATGCAAAAAGCTCTCCAGCTTGCTGAACTGGCCGCAGCGCAGGGCGAGGTCCCCGTTGGCGCGGTGCTGGTACGGGATGGGGAGCTGCTGGCGGAGGGATTCAATTGTCCGATCAGTCGCCAAGATCCCACAGCCCATGCTGAGATCGATGTTCTGCGAAAGGCGGCCAGGAAGCTGGGAAACTATCGACTGCCGGGCACCACCCTTTATGTCACCATCGAACCCTGCACCATGTGTCTGGGCGCGATCGTCCATGCCCGGGTGGGCCGTTTGGTCTTCGGAGCCCGCGAACCTCGCGCTGGCGCTGTTGTCAGCCAGCTGTGCCTGCTGGATAAGGATCACTATAACCACCGGACCCTGTGGTCAGAGGGGGTTCTCGCCGACGAGTGTCGGGCTATCATGACATCGTTCTTCCGCGATCGTCGCTAGGGTCTGTTCGGGCCTTCTTTGCAGGCGTGGTTTTTCGCTTCGCGGAAGGGGGCTCATCGGAGCATCAGCCTCCCGTGGGTCGTTCCCCGTCCCGGCTCTTTTGGATCCAGGGGCGTTTATAGCGATAAACTATTAACCGTATTCAAAGGATTGGATTTTATCTTTAAATGGGAATGGTTATCATTAGCGTGTATTCTTCGAACACTGGAGCCGCACCATGACCAAGACCATGACGTTTACGGTAATGCACTTCGCCATCGCGTTTGCGGTTGCTTATTTGATGACCGGCAGTCTCATTGTCGGGGGTGCCGTTGCTCTGGTGGAGCCCGCCATCAACGCCGTTGCATTTCACTGCCATGAAATAGTCTGGCGACGCAGGGAAATGCGCATGTCACATTCCTTAAATGCGACGAACGGTGCGACATGCCTTATGCACTGAGTCAACTTTTAACGGGCCGTTTCTGAAGCTTGCGTTGCAGCGTGCGCCGGTGCATGCCGAGGGCCCGCGCCGTGGCGGAAATATTACCCTGCTGCTCGTTCAGTACCCGTTGGATATGTTCCCACTCAAGGCGTTCCACTGAATGGGGTGAATCCGGAACAGGCGTCGAAGTGTGCCCGGGGGCGTGCGAAAACGCCTGCAATATTTCGTTCAGTGTGGCCGGCTTGCAAAGATAGTTGAGTGCGCCGCGCTTGATAGCTTGAACGGTGGTGGGAATGGAGGAATAGCCGGTGAGCACAACGATCAGGGTTGAAGGGCAGAGGGCGTGGATGGATTCGATGAGTTGCAGACCGGATTCGGAACTCAGTTTGAGGTCGAGGATCACCCGGGCGGGGCTGGCAGCTCGACACTGTTCGAGGGCCTGCTCGCCGGTTTCGGCAATGACAACCGCCGAGCCCCGGCGCTCAAGGCTTCGGGCCAGGGTTCGCGCGAAGACCGCATCGTCGTCCACAATCAGGTAATCCGCATCAGTCATGGATGTATTCCTCCGTCATCAATGGCAGTTCAATCCTGGCGCGAGTGCCGCCTTCTTCTGTCCCGTAAAATGTGATTTCACCGCCGTGCCGGCCGAGTATCGAGCGAGTGAGAAAAAGGCCGAGGCCAAGGCCCCCGGGTTTGGCGGACTGGCCAATACCCCGGTTGCCGGCGGCTAAACCAGGCCCGCGATCGATGACATCAATTGTCGCAATATTTTCCCGCCAACTGATATCAACCTCGACATTGTCGGGGCTGACATCCGCGGCGTTGTGCAGGACATTGTGAATCGACGCTGTGAGCGAGGGGTGGAAGGTGGCGCGGATATCGGGGCTGTCCGGGTCAGCTTTATAGAGCAGAGTCACTTCCGGGCGCATCAGGTGCCAGCGGTCAATGAGTTGGTCAAAATAATCTTTTACGGGCAGACAGGTGCCGCTCTGGCGGGAGAAAACCCGTGCCGTTTCCGACAGTTTTTTCAGTGTATCCCGGCAGCGGTCTATCTGAGTGGCCAGGGTGCCCAGATCGTCTGTTAGCGCTGTATCCCGGTCGCTTGCCGTTGACTGCGCCAATTCATCGACAATCAGTTTCATGGTGTTGAGCGGAGTGCCTAAATCGTGGGTTGCGCTTGCCGCCAGCGTTGCAACCGCCAGTAGTTGTTCTTCTTCCAGGCGCTGCTGTGCGTCCGCCGCCTGTGCCGCGAGCAATGCCTTTTCCTGCTTTCGAATCGTCTCCGCCATTCGGCTGATAAACCAGAGGATCAGTGCACCGGAAACGGCGATGTTCAGCCACATCCCCATGCTATGCAGGGACAGCAGCCGACTGTCGGTGTCGAGGTGGTGGCTGTGGCCCGGGGCCAGGGCGGGAACATCGGCACCGAAAAAAAACAGTGCACTGTAGGCGAGAAGGCTCATCAGACCTGTCGCCATAGCCCAGGGCAGAGGCAGGGCAATCGTGGCAATGGTGACGGGCACCAGATAGTAAGCGACAAACGGATTATCGACTCCACCGGTAACATAGAGCAGGGCAGAAAACAGGACGACGTCCGCCAGGAGGTGGCCGAAAAAGACCGGTGGGCTGATTGGCGTCTGCCGATGGGCACGCCAGGCACTGTAAACCAGGGTTGCGAGGATCAGTACAAGTACCACGGAAATGGTCGGCCACGGCAATTGCAGGTCATAAACAGCGCTGGCGACGCCGGCCCCCAGCACCAGGGCGGTGAAAGAAAACCCGCGAATCCAGCAAAGGGTCGTGAGATTTTCGTGAATCGCGGAGTGGGGCAGAAGGGATGGCATGGCGTCTCTGTGTTCCTGAGCAGCCACAGTTTAGCGCTTCGTCGGCGAAGAATCAGCTGCATGCTTTGACTGATGAATCGGGATGACCGGTTTTGGGGCATCAGTCACGCACGGCTTGTGTGCAGTGCACAATGGTGAGCGGTTGTTTACCGTGAGGCAGAGGAAAGTATTTCATAACATGCTGAAAATAATGATTTTTATAAAATGGCATGTAATTTGAATTAAATGGTTCGAAGTCAACGGCGTCGTGTCTGGACGCCATTCCTTCCTGACCGGTAATGATGCCTGCACCCCACTCGGGGTGTGGGCTTTTTTATTTGCCGGAGAGAATTGCAACCCTCTATCGCTTTATTGCTCACAAGGAGAACTCCATGAAAACCTGCAAATCGGGCCATCTGCTTGCTTCTGCGCTGATAATGGCTTCTGCCAGTGTTACCTACAGCTCGTCGGCCAACAGTGCTGTGACTGACGCTCTTTCCGAGATGATCAGTAATGGCAAGGCAGGCGTGACTCTCCGGTATCGCTACGAAACCGTAGAGCAGGATAACGCGCTCAAGGATGCCGACGCCTCGACACTTTTGAGTCGCCTGACGCTAACCTCGGGCACCGTCAACGGTTTCACGGTGTTGCTGGAGGCCGATAACGTGATGACCATCGGTACCGACGATTACAACTCCACCATGATCGGTGAACAGCAGTTCGGCAAATATTCCATTGTCGCCGATCCCGTCGGTACAGAAATCAATCAGGCCTGGATCAAATACGCGTTTTCGTCATCGACCAGCTCGACCCTGGGGCGACAGCGTATTCTGCATGCCGGCCAGCGATTCGTCGGCGGTGTCGGCTGGCGTCAGAATGAGCAGACCTACGACGCCTTCACCGTCAATTACGCTGACAGCACCTATACCCTCGACTACAGCTATCTGTGGCGGGTCAATCGCATCTTCGACGGTTCAGGCACCAGCGTTCAGGATCAGGAATTCGACAGCGATTCCCATATCCTGCTGGCGACAGCGAAAGCCCTGGGAGGCAAGTTCAGCGGCTTCGTCTACGCGCTCGATTTCAAGGAGCCCTACGTCAATGGGGGCAGCGCCGGGTTGCCAAGCATCACCTACGGCATCGGTTATACGGGTGCCTACAAAAACTTCAGCTACGATCTGACCTATGCGCGACAGTCCGATTACGGTGATAATCCGGTTTCCTATGACGCAAACTATGTAGGTATCGATACCAGGCTGGCTGTAAAACCGGTCACCTTTACCCTCGGTTATGAGCTGCTCGGTAGCGACGATGGTGTCAAAGGCTTTGTCACCCCGCTTGCCACCCTGCATAAATTCCAGGGCTGGGCGGATATCTTCCTGGCCACACCCGGCGACGGTATTGAGGATATCTATGCGGGTATTGGCGGCAGCATCGGTAAGGTCGCCCTCGGTGCGTTCTATCACGACTTCAGTTCCGACGAAGGCAGTACTGATTACGGCAGCGAAGTGGATCTGGTCGCCACCTATCCGATCAATGACAATCTCAACATCCAGTTGAAATACGCGGACTACAGCGCCGACGACTTTGCGGTGGACACGGAAAAACTGTGGTTCACTGTCAATCTCAAGTTCTGATTGTTGATTACCGGCGCGGGGCAATCGGGGCGGTTGCGCCCGCGACGGTTAAATATGAGACGGGCATAAAGCCTGCATGCGAATTTATCACCAAAGAAGAACAGCAAGACGGTCGACCCTGGCGGGCGACCATTTTGTTGTTTATTGGAGTTTTTTATGAACNGTTTAAATTGTTCAGTGCCGATTCCTGATATGCCGTTTCGANGCCTGCNTGGGCTGCCACCTTCGGATGGAGAGCGACGTCTTGGCTAANGAACCTGAAAAAACAGCGATCCGCGTCATGCTGATTGATGACAATCCGGATCGGGCCGTTATGGTCGAGGAACGCCTCTGGTCATCGGGGTTTGAGGTGTCGCTGGTCATTCCATCGGCCACCGGATTATTGTTTCAGATCGAGCAGGTCCGTCCCGATGTGGTGCTTATTGATCTGGAGTCGCCGGACCGGGACGTGTTGGAAAGTCTCTCTATCATCAATCACCATAATCCGACCCCGGTGGTGATGTTCACCCAGCAGGACGACCCCGAGTTTATCGACCAGGCGGTTAGCGCGGGTATCAGTACCTATTTGGTCGGCGGCATCAACCCCGACCAGGTAAAACCGATCATTGATGTGGCGATGGCCCAGTTCAAGGCGTTCCAGTCCCTGCGTAGCGAGCTCGATTCCACCAGGGCACAACTGGAAGACCGCAAATTGATCGAGCAGGCCAAGGGGCTACTGATGGCCCATCGCAAGCTCACGGAGGAGGAGGCACATCGTCTGTTGACCAAACTGGCAATGGATACAAATCAAAAACTGCCGGCGGTGGCAACGACCATTCTGGCGACATTGACCTCCAAGGGGTAAAGAAGACATCCATGACCACACATAAACAACTGCCGCCCCCGGAAAGAGACCGGGTTTCCGTTGGCTATCTGAGACTTGCGGATAGTGCACCCCTGATTCTGGCCAGAGAGTCCGGCCTGTTTACGCGCTACGGACTGGATGTCGAGCTGGTCCGTGAGGTGACCTGGGCCAATCTGCGCGACAAGCTCGTGGTTGGTAAATTGGATGCCGCCCAAATGCTGGCGCCATTGCCGATGATGACCAGTTTTGGCGCCGGCGGCATGCGCGCCAACATGCTCACCGGTCTGTCAATGAGTCTGTCGGGTAATGCGATTACCCTCTCCGGCGGACTCTGGGAGCGTATGAACGGCAGTCTGGGATCTGTCAGTGGCGACACCGTCACTGAACCCGTGGAAACGGCCAGGGGCCTTGCCGCGGTGCTCAAGGGGTCTCCGGGGGGATTGATTACCCTGGCCACCGTCCACGCTTTCTCCATGCACACATTCCTGTTGCGCCTTTGGCTTCAGGCCGGGGGAATCGATCCCGACCGCGACGTTCGCATCATCGTTTTGCCCCCGGAGCAGATGTGTGACAGCCTTGCCCGGGGGATCATCGACGGCTTTTGTGTGGGCGAGCCCTGGAATACGGTTGCGGTCCAGCAGGGTATCGGCGTCGTCGCCGCCGCCGGCTACCACATCTGGAACAATGCCCCCGAAAAGGTACTGAGTGTGATGGAAAGCTGGCATAACCAGCATCCTGCAACCCATCTTCGCCTGCGGCTTGCGATCATGGAGGCATCGTTGCAGTTGCGCAATCCCGAGCATCGGACCCGGGTCGCGGAGTTGCTCAGCCAGCCTGACTATCTGGATATGCCGGTCAAGGCATTGCTGCCGGCACTGAGCGGTGAATTTGTGTTCAGCAAGAACGCATCCCCGGTAGCGATACCCGATTTCCATGTCTTCTCCCGTTATCATGCCGGGTTTCCCTGGCGGTCGCATGCTGAATGGATGATCAGGCAGAGCAGTTCCCTGCTCGGCAAGGCGATTTCCAGTGACGATTGTCGTTCGCTGGTTCAGCAGTGTTACCGCCCCGATCTGTACCGCGAAGCAGCCCGGTACCTGGGTATGGCCGCCCCTGACTGTGATATTAAATCGGAGGGCCACCATAGCGAACCTTGGGATCTGGCCCCGGGCATCACATTGGGTGCCGATCTGATGGTGTGCGGGCAAACCTGGGAACCCAGCGCCGGCTAACCTGTGTTGTGGCTAAGCCAATTGGTTCAGAGGGATTTTAAGGTAGCTCACACCGTTATCTTCAGCGGGGGGTAGGTCTCCCGCGCGAATATTAACCTGCACCGACGGTAAAATCAGTCTCGGCATATCGAGCCCTGCGTCGCGCTTTTCCCGCAGAGCGACGAAGTCCGCTTCCGTCACATCGGCGCGGATGTGTATGTTGTCGTTTTTTTGCGCACCGACGCTTGTCCGGCATTGGTGCGGCCGTCCGTCCGGGGGGTAGTCATGACAGACATAAATGGGCGTGTTGTCGTCGTAGCTGTAGAGCCTTTGAATGGATCGATAAAGCGTCGCTGCATCGCCGCCGGGGAAATCGCAACGGGCGGTACCGGCATCCGGCATGAACAGGGTATCGCCGACAAAAAGTGCGCCGCCGATTAGCCAGGATAGGTCAGCGGGCGTGTGTCCCGGCGTGAAAATGGCTGTCGCGGTCAGTTCTCCGATCCTGATACTGTCGCCGTCGCCGATGAGTCGGTCAAACTGTCGGCCATCGGCGACAAACTCGGCCCCCAGATTGAACAGGCGCTTGAAAATGGACTGGACCTCGGTGATATGTTCGCCAATGGCGAGTTTGCCCCCCAGGGTGTTGCGAATAAATGGCGCGGCGGATAGATGATCAGCGTGGGCGTGGGTTTCCAGAATCCAGTCAAGGGTCAGATCGTTATCCCGGACAAAATGCACCAGTCTTTCCGCGCCTTTGGTATCGGTGCTTCCCGATTTGGGGTCGAAATCCAGTACCGGATCAATGACGGCCGCCCGACCTCCCGAATGATCGTAAACCACGTAGCTCCACGTTTCCGTATCCTCGTCGAGAAACGCTTCGACATTGGCGGTGGTCCCCTGGGCCATATTTCTCTCCTGCCGACAAAATAAAATCTTACCTTAGCACAGGCACGATCGCTCGAAACTGACCTGTCGCGTGATGAATTGTCACGGAACAAGGGTTTTCGCCGGGTAACGATTTACACTGAACCTTCAGATGCTATTTGGGTTATCGTTGCCGATAAACCGCGCAAGTTGAAAAGACCCGAAGGCCCGTATCACAGGAGTTGACCGTGAGGCAGGGTAGATTTGTACCCCGATGGTTTCAGGATTACCGAAAGGATTATTTGCCAGGTGATATCACCGCTGCCCTGGTGGTAACACTGCTGTTGGTGCCCCAGGGGCTGGCTTACGCGGCGCTGGCGGGGCTTCCTCCGCAATTGGGCTTATATGCCAGCTTGCTGCCTCTTGTCGCCTACGGTCTGCTTGGGTCGTCGCCGGTGTTATCGGTCGGGCCGGTGGCAGTTATTTCCCTTATGGTCGCCTCCGCGCTGTCCGGTGTCGGGCCGCCCGGTTCCCCCGAACATATCGCCGGTGCCATTGGGTTGGCATTGATTTCGGGGGTTTTTCTTATCCTGTTTGGCGTCGCGCGGCTCGGCGCCCTGGCCCATTTTCTGAGCCACCCGGTGATCAGTGGCTTCGTTACCGGCTCGGCGCTACTCATTATTGCGGGCCAGCTGCGGCCTTTGCTGGGGATATCCGTCCAGGGCGATACGGCGGTGACCCTGGTTGTCGCCCTCGCCGAGCGTATCGGTGAATATCATGGCCTCACTGCGAGCCTTGGATTAGCGAGTCTGGCCATATTGTGGTTCGGTCGCCAACGGCTGTCGTCATTACTGATTGCCCTGGGGATAGCGAGCCATTACGCATTTCTGATCAGTAAGCTCACGCCGATGGTGGTGGTGCTGGCTGCCACGGTCGCGACCGGGCAATTTGGTTGGCAGGGGAGCGTCGATGTGGTCGGTCCCTTGCCCTCGGGGCTTCCGACACTGGTGGTGCCGGAATTTGATCTCGAACTGTTTGGGACCCTGTGGTTACCGGCGCTTGCCATAGGGCTCATCGGGTTCGTCGAGAGTGTATCCATTGCCCAGGCCTTTGCCAGTCAAAGCCGGCAAAAACTGGATAACAATGCCGAGCTGGTGGGTCTCGGGGCAGCCAATATTCTCAGTGGTTTATCCGGCGCCTTTCCGGTCACGGGCGGGTTTTCGCGTACGGCGGTGAACGCCGAAGCGGGGGCGCGAAGCCCCCTGGCAAGTCTGATTGCCGCCGCGCTTATGGCGTGCGTGTTGTTGTTTGCCACCGGTCTCTTTGAGTCGCTACCGATGACGGTACTGGCGGCCACTATTATTGCCGCGGCATGGAGCCTCATCGATATCAAATCCCTCGCCCATAACTGGCGTTATGATCGCGCTGAAGGCTTCGCGCAGGCCGGTACGGCGCTCGGTGTCGTTCTGGCGGGCATCGAGGCGGGTATTGCCATCGGTGTCTTCCTTTCGCTGGCGACATTGGTTTGGCGCGCGAGCCGTCCGCATATGGCAATCGTGGGCCGGGTGCCGGGGACCGAGCATTTTCGCAATATCAAGCACTATGATGTCGAGACGTCGCCTCAGGTTTTGATTATTCGCATCGACGAAAACCTGTTCTTCGGCAATGCCGAGGCGGTTGAAGATTTCGTTCGCAAGGCGATGGATCAGTCGGCCGGTGTTCGACATCTGGTCTTGGTAATGTCATCGGTCAGCAGTATCGATGCGACCGCGCTCGAGATGCTGGATCTGTTGAACAGCGACTTGTCGCAACGGGATATCGGTTTCCACCTCGCGGAAGTGAAGGGTCCTGTGATTGCCCAGCTTCGCCACGACAATTTCCACAAGCGTCTGCACGGGGACATTTTCCTCTCCACGTTTGAAGCTTCTTCATCCCTCTCCTGAGTGATCCGGCATGTCTGCTTGTTCCAATGCCGTGCAAATTTTGGTGCGCTGCACCAATGCGGCGTCAATGTAACCCCTGATTTTCTCCTGTCAGTCATGGCCTGTACCACAAGCTATTGAAATACATGCCGAAAGTCTTTTGGCACGCCAGATGCATTGCTTATGGTGGGTCCTGTTATCCTGCCCCCTGTGATCAGGGCCTGGTAAGTAAACCCTCCAATCTTGGGTGATGTTGCCCACGAATCGTTCGCGGTTCGTGGGCTTTTTTTTGCGTGGAATACGAAAACGGAGAGTGGCAATGCTGAAAACACAATTGACCAGGTTCAGATGGCCGAAGCTGGCGGCGGTCGTGATTACCGCCTGTACCGTGGCGACGCTGTCGTCAACCGCCAGTGCCGAAGTAGGGGAGCCGGAAAAGGATGAGTTGAAATTCGGCTTTATCAAACTTACGGATATGGCACCGCTTGCGATGGCCTACGAGAAGGGCTATTTCGAAGACGAGGGTCTGTACGTCAGCCTCGAAGCCCAGGCGAACTGGAAAGTCCTGCTCGATGGTGTGATTGACGGCCAGCTGGATGGAGCCCACATGCTGGCGGGGCAACCCCTTGCGGCCACTATCGGGTTTGGCACCAAAGCCCATATCGTTACGCCCTTCAGCATGGACCTCAACGGCAACGGAATCACCGTCTCCAATGCAGTGTGGGAACAGATGAAAGCCAATATTCCCATGGAAGACGGCAAGCCTGTGCACCCGATCAAAGCGGATTACCTCAAGCCTGTGGTCGACGCCTACAGGGCCAAGGGCGAGCCCTTCAAGATGGGTATGGTATTCCCCGTTTCCACCCACAACTACGAACTGCGGTATTGGCTGGCGGCGGGCGGAATCCATCCCGGCTATTACGCGCCGCACAAGGGCGATACCTCCGGCACCATCAATGCCGAGGCGCAGTTGTCGGTAACGCCTCCGCCGCAAATGCCCGCCACTCTGGAAGCCGGCACCATCTACGGTTACTGCGTGGGTGAGCCCTGGAACCAGCAGGCGGTATTCAAAGGCATCGGTGTTCCGGTGATTACCGACTACGAGATCTGGAAAAACAATCCGGAAAAAGTATTCGGCATGACTAAGGAATTCACCGATCAGTATCCGAACACGACGGTACGCATCGTAAAGGCACTACTGCGGGCGGCCAAATGGCTGGATGAAAACGACAACGCCAATCGTCCCGAGGCGGTTGAAATTCTCTCCCGCAGCGAATACGTCGGTGCTGATTACGAGGTCATTGCCAACTCCATGACCGGTACTTTCGAGTACGAAAAAGGGGACAAGCGCGAAGTGCCTGATTTCAATGTGTTCTTTCGCTACAACGCCACCTACCCCTATTACTCCGATGCCGTCTGGTACCTGACCCAGATGCGGCGCTGGGGACAAATCGCCGAACCGCAAAGCGACGACTGGTTCAAGGAAGTGGCGAAGAGTGTTTACCGGCCCGATCTTTACGCTATCGCGGCCAAGGAACTGATTGAAGAGGGTGTTATGAGTGCGGACGAGTTCCCGGACTTCGAGTCCGAGAGCGGTTACAAGCCCCCGCAAACCGAGTTTATCGATGACATCACCTTCGACGGCACCAAGCCCAATGAGTACCTGGGCAAGTTGAAAATCGGCCTGAAAGACGAAGTACTGTAGGGCGAAAGTCGGGTCTGGTCGTCCTTCCGGTGAAGGGCGGCCAGGTGAAAAGTCATTCGCTGACAGAAGTCAGTTGGACGATCAACCAGAGGTAAAGAGTTATGAGTGAAGTCGCATTAAGCCCCCGCTGGGCATTCTGGAAAGGCCGAGCCTCTGGAGTCCCTGCGGGTGCCCGCTTGATGAAGCAGGTCAAGAACATCGGTCTGCCTTTCGCTGGCATTATTGTTTTTCTGATTTTCTGGCAGGGCACCGCCAACAACATCAATACATCCCTCGGACAGTTTCCCGGGCCGGTTCAGGTATGGGAGCAGTCCGTCAACCTGTACGCTGAACATAAACGGGAACGGGAAAAGGAAGAGGCTTTTTACCAGCGGCAGGAAGACCGCAACGCCAAAAAACTTGAGAAAAATCCTGACGCCAAGGTCAAAATCCGAGATTACACGGGCAAGGCGACATTCTTTGACCAGATCGTTACCAGTCTTTACACCGTGGCTTTCGGCTTCGCCATTGCGGCGGTGATTGCGGTGCCCCTGGGGATCGTGTGCGGGCTCAGCGACACTTTGTATCGTGCTATTAATCCCGTGATCCAGATTTTTAAACCGGTCTCTCCTCTGGCCTGGCTACCGCTTGTCACTATGGTAGTCAGCGCCCTTTATGTTGCGGAAAACCCGATGTTCGAAAAATCCTTTTTGAACTCGGCGTTTACCGTTGCCCTGTGCTGCCTGTGGCCGACGGTGATCAATACCACTGTCGGGGTTGCCGGTATCGACAGGGACCTGGTCAATGTCAGCCGGGTGATTCGGTTGCCGGCGATCAAGCACGTGCAGAAAATCGTCTTGCCTTCGGCGGTGCCGATGATCTTTACCGGCCTTCGCCTGTCGCTTGCCACCGGTTGGATGGTGTTGATCGCCGCCGAGATGCTGGCCCAAAACCCGGGCCTTGGAAAGTTTATCTGGGACGAATTTCAGAATGGCAGTTCCGATTCCCTCGGCCGGATCATGGTGGCGGTCGTCACTATCGGCTTGATTGGTTTCATTCTCGACAAACTGATGCTGATGATTCAGCGCAAAGTGAGTTGGGACAAGTCCGCCGTGCTTCGCTAATCGTTGCGAAAGGAGACAGCTATGAACAACTATCTCGATATCAGTGGTGTTGGCATCGAATTCAATACCGAGAGCGGGCCTTTTCGGGCGTTGCAGAATATCAATCTGAAAATTGACAAGGGCGAGTTTATCTCCCTGATTGGCCACTCCGGGTGCGGGAAATCCACTGTGCTTAACATCGTGGCCGGGCTGTATCATGCCACCGAAGGCGGAGTGATTCTTGACGGGAAGGAGGTAGACCAGCCCGGTCCGGACCGCGCCGTCGTGTTTCAGAACCACGCCCTGTTGCCCTGGCTGACGGTGTATGAAAATGTCGGAATCGGCGTGAAGGAGGTGTTCAGGAAATCCAAGACCCGCGCGGAAATGCGGGAGTGGATCGAACACAACCTGGAGCTGGTCCACATGGATCACGCCCTACACAAGCTGCCCAGCGAAATTTCCGGCGGCATGAAGCAACGGGTCGGTATTGCACGGGCATTGGCCATGCAGCCCAAGGTGCTGTTGATGGACGAACCTTTCGGTGCCCTGGATGCCCTGACCAGGGCCCACCTGCAGGACTCGCTGATGGAAATCCAGAGTGATCTGAATAATACCGTGATCATGATCACCCACGATGTCGATGAAGCGGTGCTGCTATCCGACCGTATCGTGATGATGAGTAATGGTCCCGCGGCCACCATCGGTGAGATCCTCGAGGTGGATTTGCCCCGGCCCCGGGAACGCCTCGCGCTTGCTGAGAATGCGCATTACAACCACCTCCGTCAGCAGGTGTTGCGGTTCCTCTATGAAAAACAGAAAAACCCCGCAGATCGACAAAAACGCGGTTTTTCTGCAACCAGTGACAAAGCCTCGGAGGTCAGCAAGCTCAAGCGGGATGAGGCGGCCTGATGACGGAGAGGTTGCTGATTGTTGGCAGTGGTATGGCCACCGCGCGACTTCTGGAAGAACTGACGGAACGTGAATACGGTGGTGAAATCACCGTTGTTGGCGAAGAACAGCAGGCCAGCTATAACCGGATTCTCTTGTCCTCCATCCTGTCTGGCGACAAGAGCCTGGTGGATATACCGCTGCTGGATGCCGACTGGTATCAGGATCGCGGCGTTAGCCTGATAACCGGACAGCGGATCGAAGCCATCGACCTGGCCAACAGAGAGGCCTGTGCCGCCAGTGGCGATCGCTACAAGTTTGATCGACTGGTATTTGCAACGGGTTCCCGTGCACATATTCCGGACATTGAGGGTGTGAATGCGCCGGGGGTCATGGGTTTTCGCTCCATTGCCGATCTCGACACCATTCGGAGCTCGGTTAAACCGGGTGCCAATGTGGCGATTGTCGGGGGAGGGCTACTTGGATTGGAAGCCGCCCATGGTATCAATTCCCTGGGGGCCCGTGTTACGGTCGTTCATCGCCAGCCGCACCTTATGAACCGCCAGCTAGACGCGCAGGCCGCCCGGCTGTTGCAACGACAGCTGGAGGCCAGGGGTATTGATTTTGTGTTGGGGGTTTCACCTGAACGGGTTCTTTGCGAAAACCATTCAGCCGCCGGATTGCAGCTCGAAAATGAGCAAGCTGTGTCGGCCTCTCTGGTCCTGTTTGCCGCCGGTATCGATCCTAACAAGGAACTCGCCGAGCGGGCCGGCCTCGCCTGTGATCGGGCAATTATCGCCGATGAACACCTGCGTACATCATTACCCGGCGTTTATGCCCTTGGGGAGTGTTGTCAGATCAACGGCCGGACCTTCGGGCTCGTGGCGCCGGTGAATCAGCAGGCCGAAGTGCTGGCTCGAAATCTGACCGGGCAGTATTCCCCCGGCTATCACTGGGAGAACGCGCCCACGCAGTTGAAAGTATCCGGCATTGATTTGTTCTCCGCCGGCGATTTGCCGTTTCCCGAAGATACCCGAAGCCAGGTGTTAACTGATGAGGCGCAGGGCCTGTATCGCCGCCTGGTATTCAGGGACAGTCAGTTGGTCGGTGCCATTCTGCTGGGGGATCGTACCGGTGGGCTCTGGTACAGCAGCCTGATCGATTCCGGCATGGACGTGTCGGCTTACGGTGCCTCACTGATGTTTGGCGAGGTGTATTGCAAGGCGAGTTGAACGCGAATACCCAGCCTTTTCCTGCGGGGAACGACAAAGCAAACCCTGCCGGGGTTGTATTCTTGCCGTGTCTGTTACTGGTTATATCCCCGAGCCCGATCCCAAGGGCAGTTTGTAACCGTCGGGGAGTTTGCTTCCTTAAAAAAACATTCAATTTTCCCTCTGACGACCTAAGCCGATTGCGCTAGGCGCTGTTACGGTTTCCGTTCTCGGCCATCCTCTAACGCCGATTTATCAAACTGTGCCGATTTGACGGTTGATCGACCGGAAATAGTTTTCACCATAATTCGATTTATCCCCAAAGGGTTTCTATGCTGTCTCTGGAAGGTGGTTGCCGAGCTCCGTGTTTCCTTTGGCAAGCTCCTTGTTCACCAAGAAAATATCTGGCTAATGAAGGTACACATAAGATAAGAGGAATCCGCAATGAGTGAACAATACGAAGTGGTGATCGCCGGTGGCGGCCACAATGCACTGGTACTGGCTTGCTATCTCGCCAAGGCCGGCGTCAAGGTGTGCGTGCTCGAGCGCAACGAGAAAGCCGGCGGCGGTGTGATGACCCGGGAATACACCCTGCCGGGGTTCAAGCATGATACCCATTCTGTGGCCCACACTCTGATTCAGGGCAACCCCCTGATGCGCAATGACGAGCTGGGCCTGAAATCGAAGTATGGCCTCCAGTATGTCAATCCGGAGAAAATGACCGCCGCCATTTATGAAGATGGCAGCATTCTCAAGTTTTTTTCCGATATAGACCGCACCTGCGACGCCATTGCCCAGTTTTCCCAGCACGATGCCGATGCCTATCGGGCCTTTAATGAACAGGTGTTCAAAACCCTTGATATGCTGGTAATGGGTATGTTCAGCGTTCCTCCGACCAGCGGTGTCCAGGCGGCGATGCTGGATCAGAGCGTCGAGGGCAGGGAATTACTGCGCACTGAAGCCATAAGCTCCTGGGATCTGATCAGTGAGTGGTTCGAACACCCGAAAGTGAAAATCGCCCTGGCCCGGTACGCCTCCGAGGCCATGACCAACCCTTTCGATAACGGCACCGGTTTTGGTTTCTACATTATTCTGCCCTACATGTACCGCTATGGCACCGGTGTGCCGGTGGGCGGTTCCTGGGCCCTTACCGAGGCGCTGCTCAAATGCCTGGCCGATCACGGCGGCGAGATTCGCACCAGCAGCACGGTGGCGAAAATTCTCATCGAAGGTCAGGAGGCCCGCGGTGTGGTCCTGGACAGCGGCGAGGAAATCCGCGCCACCAAGGCCGTGGTCTCGAGTCTGCATGTGCAGCAGTTGTTCCCGGACATGGTGCCCGGGGTGACCCTGCCCGAGGGCTTTGAACGCAGCGTCAAGCGGCTCAAATACGCCAGTATACAGCCCTTCCAGATTCACATGGCCCTCAACGAAGACCCCAAATTCGATGTCGCCGAAGATATCAATGACTTCTTCTGGATTGAAAAATCCCACTCCGATGAAGAGGAGTTCGCCCGGGCCTTCAGGGATCTTGAATACGGCTATCCACGGCGGGATTTTGCCTGTTACGTGAGTCAGCACAAGGTCGACCCGACCCGGGTGCCGCCGGGCAAAGGCGCGCTTCACCTGTACGGATTTGCCCCCTACAACCTCAAGGACGGGGGACCCGCCAAGTGGGATGACGTGGGCCGGGAAGTGTACGAGGGGTTTGTCGAGGACCTGCGGGGCATGACCACCAACATGGGCGACGACAACATTCTTGGCTATAACTTCCTGACGCCGCTGGACCTGGAGCGCCACGACAATGCCATGAAGCACGCCGATATCGGTCATATTGGCCTGTACAGCTGGCAGTTGGGGGGCAATCGCCCGGTGCCGGGTTGGGGTCAATACAAAACCCCGGTGCCGAAACTCTACATGTGCGGCGCCAGCACCCACCCGGGTTCCGGGGTGACCGGGGGCTCCGGCCGCAATGCCGCGCAGGTGGTGTTTGAGGATCTGGGCCTCGATTTTGAAGCTGTCACCGGTTAGAAAGTGTTAACCGCAACTGCCTTTTGTAAGTAACTGGGTACCCGCGTCCGTCAATGAGTATCGTCAATACATGGCTTGTCGACCCGGTATGTACCGGGTGGACAAGCCCCTTGGCGCTTCTTTAGCCGCAACCTGAAGGGCTGGGGCCATTTATGCCCCAGGTCGTTGGAACTCGCTTGTTTGGAATGACCAAACCACACTCATTCCGTCCGGGCGTCGTTCCGCCTGGCTGGAGGCAAAGATGACCCGCTGCAGGAATAATCTCATTCGTGTGAACAGGCCCTGGGTAATATCGGAGAGGGCGATGATTGATGGTTTCCGCTTTTTATCGTTAATGGTACGATGTCGTATCATTAGCGAGACCCTTCACCATGTCGAATAACGATAACACTGGCACCGGCCAACCCATCGAACAACCATCCACTACCGCTACCGGCCAGCCGTTGTTCCGGCCAAGGACGTCGAACCGCAGGACGAGACTTGTCATGTCTGCGGCAGTCGTGTTGATAGTGGCCGGGGGCGTTGCGTGGTTGCTGAAGTACCTCGACTACGGTCGGTTCCAGCAGGAAACCAATGACGCCACTATCCAGGCGGACCAGGTGACCATCAGCTCCAAGCTCGAGGGCTATGTCCGCAGGGTGGCGGTGGTGGAAAACCAGGCTGTCGAAGATGGGGCACTGTTGGTGGAAATAGATCCGACGGATTACAGCACCCGTCTGAAATCCGCGGAGGCGGAGATGGCTACCGCTGCCGCCGCTGAGAATGCCGCCAGAGCCGCACTCGCCGAGGCGGAGTCCGCCATCGATCATGCCCGTGCAAGCCTGGTGTCTGCCCAGACTTCGTGGAAATTTGCCGTTGGCGAAGTGGAGCGCCACCAGCCACTGGTGGATAAAGGCGTCACCTCGGCGGCGCTGATGTCCCAGCTGG
This sequence comes from Porticoccaceae bacterium, assembly GCA_002702725.1. Lineage (GTDB taxonomy): Bacteria > Pseudomonadota > Gammaproteobacteria > Pseudomonadales > Porticoccaceae > NAT127. The sequence continues at coordinate 18,377 of PABE01000149.1, read as the reverse complement.
TGGTAGAACAGGATAGGGCCAGGGCCGATGTCGCCGCGGCTGAGGCGGCGCTTCAACAGGTCCAGCGCCGATTCGTCACCATCAAGGCCCGGATCGCGGAGACTCTGGCGCAGGTGCAAGCCGCTCAGGTGACCAGGCTGGCGGCGGAAAATGACCTCAATGCGACCCGCATTACATCACCTGTCGCCGGACAGGTGGCTAACAGCACCGTGCGGATTGGACAATTTGTCCAGGCCGGCATGCGCCTGATGACCATTGTGCCAACCGACGATATCTATGTGGTGGCCAATTTCAAGGAAACCCAGATTGGCCTGATGCGACCGGGCCAGCCTGCGACTATCCGCGTCGATGCCCTGCCGGACATGGAGTTTTCCGGGGTTGTAACCAGTATTACGCCGGGAACCGGGGCCAACTTCTCCCTGATTCCGCCACAAAACGCCACCGGCAATTTCACCAAGATCGTCCAGCGGGTACCGGTGCGTATTCATATAAACGCCGGACCGTCGGCGCGGCAGGTGCTGGTGCCGGGATTGTCCCTTGAGGTTGAGGTCGACACAAGGGCGGGTCGGAATCTCCTTGCGACGATTGAAGCCGAACAAAGGGATCAGGGCCTGTGAGTGACGCCGCTGTTGCCCCGATACCTGCGAGGGCGCAGCCGCGGGCGGATCTGTCGGCGTGGCTGGCAGTTGCGGCGGGTACCCTGGGTGCCTTTATGGCGACCCTGGATATCTCCATTGTCAATGCGTCACTGCCCACTATCCAGGGGGAAATCGGCGCCACCCCCAGCGAAGGCACCTGGATAGGCACCGCCTATCTGGTCTCGGAAATCGTCGCCATTCCCCTGACTGGCTGGTTCAGCCGAATGCTCGGCCTGCGCCGTTTCCTGCTGATCGCCGCCGGCATGTTCACGCTGTTTTCCGTACTCTGCGGGCTGGCCGATGACCTGACCACCATGATTGCCGGGCGCATAGGGCAGGGCGTTGCCGGCGGTACCCTGATTCCCACCGCCCTTACCATAATCGCGACCCGCCTGCCGCCCCGGCAGCAGCCCGTGGGTATCGCCATTTTCGGTCTCACGGTGCTGCTGGGCCCGGTTTCCGGTCCCTTGCTCGGTGGCTGGATAACCGAGCAGTTCGCCTGGAATTTTGCCTTCTTCATCAATGTACCCATTTGCCTCGGGCTGATGCTGTTGTTGTTTTTAGGGTTGCCTCCCGCCCGGGGTGACCTGGGGGAATGGACCAATGCCGATTGGGCCGGCGTGTTCGGTATGGTCATCGGCCTTGGTGCACTCACGCTACTGCTGGAGGAAGGTCATCGGCAGCAGTGGTTCGAATCCCGGTTGATCTGGCAGTTATTGTGGGCAACGGTTATCGGGTTCGCATTGATTGCCTGGGGACAGTTCCGTTCCACCAGGCCTGTTGTCCGCCTGTCTCTGCTTCGTGAGCGCTCCCTGGCGGCTACCGTTGGCATGATGCTGTTGATGGGGGCGTTGCTGTTCGGCATCGGTTACCTGATTCCCCAGTTTCTGGCGATGATCGCCGACTACAATGCCCTGCAGGCGGGCCAGATTGCCTTTATTGCCGGCATACCTGCCTGCATGATGATGCCGATCCTGCCGACCTTGATTGCCAGGGTGGACCTGCGCATTAATGTCGCCGTGGGAACGCTGGTGGTGGCGATCAGTTGCTGGGCGGCCAGCCAGATGACCGCGCAATCGGTGGGCAGCGCCTTTGTGCTAACCCAGCTGTTGTTGGGGGCGGGTATTTCGACGGCGACCTTTTGTCTCAATCAGGCAGCGATCAGTGCCGTGACACCGGAGGACGCCGGCGATGCCTCGGCGTTGTTTATGGCGGCCCGGAATCTTGGTGGTTCCGTCGGTCTGGCGACCATTGCCTCCCTGCAGGAGCAGCGCTCGGAAGTGCACCGTTGGCAAATTCACGCCAGCCTCGACGGCAACGATCTTCAGGTCCAGTCCCGGGTCGAAGAACTGGCCACTGTTCTCGGTGGTGGCCCCGAGGGCTTGACCGGTGCACTGCGCCTGCTCGACGCCCAGGTGCTTGTCGACGCCTGGGTGATGACCTTCAACGATATCTTTTTTCTCCTAGCGCTGGGTACGTTGGCGGTGCTGCCCTGTGTCCTGTTCCTCAAACCGCTTAAAGCGGTGGACACCACAGCGGTGCACTGACCAGCCATGGCGGGGGATAAAACGATGCCGATCAATCACATCAGGGAGCGAGCGCGTCCGGCCGTCCGCAGGGGCAGGCCCACCGGCGAGCAGGCCGCCGCCATTAATGACCGTATTTTGCGGGCCGCGTGGGAGTTGTTGCTGGACGAGGGCCCGGATAGTTTTGCCATGGAGCGGGTGGCGGCGAGGGCCAAGGCAAGCAAACGTACCCTTTACGACCGATTCCCCGGACGAATACAACTGTTACAAGCCGTACTCGATGAGCGTCTGGGGCAAATTTTCACCGCAATCCGGGATCTCGCCGATGATTCAGATCTGGAAGTGGTACTGGCTGACCAGGCGCGACGGGTTGTTCTGTCGATGATCACGCCGGAATCGCGCCTGCTCGATCGGGTGGTGGATGTGATTGATGCCAGCCTGCCCGGAGGCGGTGCGTCACCCACCCGGGCTCGGATTCATGCGCGGGCAACATCCCAGATTCGCAATCAGCTGAAACAGGCGATGGCGCGCTGGCATTTTCACATCGACGATATCGACAGCGCCGCCGGATTCTGGCTCGACGGCCTATTTGGGCACGCCCGCGGCTTGCCTGCCTTTGAACTACAGGAGGAGGCCTGGGCGCTCCGCTATGCCCGGTACTTCCTGCGCGCGGTGAGGGTGTCCCCAGAGCGTGGCTGATTGAGGCAGGGCTATCTGCCTGTGCCCTAGTTCTTGTCCCTGAGGCTTCTGGCTGTCTCCAGAAGTGCGTCGCCGGTGGTTGCGTGAACCGCAATAGCGCTGCTGCTGTCGCCCCGCTCCAGGGCCGCGAGGATCTCCTTATGCTTTTTGAGCATATCAGCGGACACCAGCTCCGGTGCGCACAGGCGCACAAAACGCTGGATCAGGGCCAGACGATCCAGGGATACCCGCACAAGTTCACGATTTCCGGACGCCATCAGGATAACCCGGTGGAAGGCGAGGGCCGCGGCGATGGCTGCGGTGAGGTCGCCAAAGGCCAGAGCTTCGGCATGGTCGCCGTAAATGCGTTGCAGTGCCGCCAGTTCCCGGGCGCCGATATTGGGCGTACCCCAAAGGTAGCCGAGGCGCCAAAGTTCGATCTGTACTTCCAGCAACTCGACGATGGCGGCCATCTCCAGCGGAGCAACCCGTTTCAATCGGTTTGGCCTTATTTCTACCAGGCCCTCAGCTGCCAGTTGCATCAGTGCCTCCCGCACCGGGGTTGCGCTATAACCCATGCGCGCCGCGATCTCGGCATCCTTGAGCACGGTGCCCGGCGCCAGGTCGCCGGTGATGATGGCGCTCCGAAGGCGCAGCACGACCTTCTCCCGGCGGTTGGCGGGTGCCTGGGTGCCGTCTCTAGCCCCTGTCAGTTCAGTAGAGTTTTCCATAATGCTCCAGACTGAAGTCCTCGAAAGGCTCATTGGCGCGCGCTTTCTGCGCCCATGCGGGGTCGATCAAAAGGGAGCGACCCACGGCCAGCAGATCGAACTCGCCGCGCTCAAAGAGGGCGGTGGCCTGGTCGAGGTTGTTGACGGAAACGGTCCCGCCCGCGAAGGAACTTTGCAGATCTTTCGACAGGCCGATGCCGCCAACTGCCATCGAGGGTTTGCCGGTCAGTTTGCGGGCCCAGCCTGCCAGTGTTCTGTCCGAGCCGTCGAACGCGGGTCGCGAGTAGACCCGCGTGGAGGTGTCGAACAGGTCGACACCCGCGTCCGCCAACGGACACAGCAGGGCTGCTAGCTCCTCCGGATTGTCGGCGAGCCGGGCGTCATAGTCCTGTTGCTTCCACTGGGACCAGCGCAACACGATAGGCATGTCGGGTCCTATCGCCTGTCGAATGGCCTTGACCACTTCGACACCGAAACGGGCGCGGCCGGCGATATCGCCGCCCCAGCGGTCCGTCCGCCTGTTGGTTTCCGACCAGAAAAAGGTATCGATCAGGTAGCCGTGGGCGCCGTGGATGGCGATGCCATCAAAACCCACTGATTTGGCGTTGGCGGCGCTGCGGGCATAGGCCTCGATGATGTCGGCGATGTCCGACTCGGCCATGGGCCGGGTGGCCGGTAACATCTGTTCGAGATACTCCGGTGGCACCATGGCCTTGTCCGCCGGGCCCCAGAGACCCGATGGCCGTACCGAGGGCGCCGCCTTGTAGAGGCCGGTCCCCGGAATCCGCATGACCCCCATGTGCCAGAGCTGGGGCATGATAAGGCCACCCGCCTGGTGCACGGCATCGACCACGTTTTTCCAGCCCGCGAGCGCTTTTTCGCCAAACATCATGGGTATGTTTTCCTCACCCAGGGCGCCGGGGCCGCCGCCGATGGCGGAGGGGTGATCAATTCCTACACCTTCGGTGATGATCAGGCCGACATCCGCTTCAGCCCGACGCCGGTAATAGTCGGCGACATTCTGGCCGGGGACACCCTGGGGTGAAAAGCTCCGGGTCATGGGCGACATGACAAACCGGCTGCGCAGGGTAAGGGAGCCCAGGTTGAAGGGCCGGAAAAGAGGTTCGATGGAATAACTCATGGAATCGTCCCGTAACTACGGTTTGTGAAAAAGCTGTTTGACAAGATTGGCGACAACGACAACACGGTCTCGACGGGCCTTTTCGATGGTGGATGCGTTGGCGGCGTCGGGGCCAAAGGGGAAAATATGGGTGGGCCCGTCCGGCAGGCGTTCCAGCAGGGTGGTCACGACATCCTCCGGGTCGAAGATGCCCGGAATCTCGGCCTTGTGGTTGCGCCTGAACGAGGGGGTCTCCATGACCGGGCAGACACCGGCGAGCACATCAATGCCGTATTCCTTGAGTTCCGCCCACAATCCCTCCGCCAGGTTCAGGTCATAGGCCTTGGTAGAGCTGTAGACCGCAACCCCCGGCTGTCCACCGAGGCCCGCGGCGGACGACATCAGAATGATACCGCCGCGGCGCCTGTACCGCATGGGGCCGGCGAATCCGTAGGCGAGTTCCGTTACCGCGAGCACGTTCCGGTTGATGAGCTGGCGCCAGGCATCCAGCGGCGCCGCGAGAAATTCCTTGTCGTTGGTATCGGCGCCGGCGTTGGAAACAAAAAGCCCCACGTTTAGTCCCTGTGCGACCGACAGGACCTGATCGGCAGCACCGTCAGCGTACAGGTCGGTGTTGGCGGTGCGGGTACTGATACCGTGCTGCTGCTCCAGTTCACGGGCAAGCTCATTGAGGGGCCCCGGACGGCGGGCGATCAGCACCAGGTTGAGGCCTTTCGCCGCCAGTTGCCGGGCATAGGCGGCACCTGTGCCATCGGAGGCCCCGGTGATGACTGCCCAGGGACCGTATCGGCGGTGGAACGCTGTGGTACTTTTTTCGGAGTGGGGCATTGCCATATTTCCCGATCAGGCGCTATTTGTTCAGATGACCGCCATCGACGATCAGTGTCTGGCCGGTTATCCATTCGGAGGCGGGGCAGACCAGGAACAGAATGGCGCTGGCGATATCCGAGGGCTTGCCCGTCCGTCCCAGGGGTGGCAGCATGTGCTTGATCATTTCCGGGTCGACCGGTGGGCCCGGTGAGCGGGCCTGGCCGGCGGTGGTGGTATTCCCGGGCAGGACCGCATTTACGGTTATGCCGTCCTTCGCCAGTTCGTAAGCGGCATTCCGGGTCAGGCCATTGACCCCGGATTTCGAGCTGTTGTAGGCCACCAGGCCCCCGAAGACCGGGTGCACTGAACCCATCGAGGAAATATTGACGATACGCCCACCGTTGCCATCGGCGCGCATGACTCTGGCCGCTTCTCGAATAGTCAGAAAGGAGCCGCGCAGGTTGACGTTGTGCAGTTTGTCCCACAGTTCCAGAGTGGTCGCCTCGAGCATTTCCCGGTCCTGGAGGCCGGCGACGTTAACCAGTATATCCAGCCGGCCCAGCTCCCGACGCACCGCGTCGATCATCGATACAACCGACGATTCCTGTACAAGATCCACCTCATAGGCTTTGGCCTCGCCACCTGCGGCGACGATTTCCTCGGCAGTGGCACGGGCCCAGGGCTCGTTTATATCCGCCACCGCGACAGTGGCCCCGGCGCTGGCAAGATACCGACAGGATTCCTTTCCCATACCCTCGGCGCCACCGGTAACCAGCGCCACTTTGCCTTTCAGGTCGTATAAGCCCGCAATGTTGATCAGCTCAGTCATGGGTGTTCCCGTCTATTGTTTGTTTTGGGTGGCCAGTCGTTCGGATGGCAAAGTAGGCGGAAGAATATATTCTATTGGCAAGATTGTCGTCAAGGTTTCAGGTCTGAACCAGGATGAGGTAAGTAAAAAGCAATAAAAACAATGTAATAGGGTGATATAGCTGCCTTATGCTAAAACCACTTTATCTGGAAAATATAGTTAAATCGTGTCCTGGATGGATTCTATAAAGTGTGCGGAAGTTGCCCTGAGGCCAGCTTCGTCGTTGCTGTTCAGCGGCATGGGCGGCGAAGCGGCTTTTATTGATGTACAGAGCAAGTTTTTGTGCCGGCTGCCGCATCTGTTTCACCGGCTGAGTTCGGGCCGATGCCGGCATCTCCGTTGCTGTGAGATCTCGACACTGCAAAGGACGTTTTTCCTCGAGAGAGTGGTATATGTCGCGTTGCGCCAAAACCGTGCGCGCTCGCCATCAAATGGTGCGCTGCACCAGCATCATGCACCACGCGGCTGTGTAAAGCGGCGTAAAAGAGTGTAACCCATTGAATAATCGATTTAATTGGGTATTCATTTCTTGGCATGCTAATTGTATTCAAATAGAGCGTAACTGAATTTTCGGGGTTCGCCCCGCCAATCCGTCAATTCGTGCAGGTGCCTTCCGAGGGCACTCGCGATCCTCAAGAGCCTCCCGGGTAATGTCGCCCCACGCTGTTCCGCAGCAGGGGCTTTTTGCCGTGATCCGAAAAGCTGCACGACTGCCAATCGAGCGAGGTTCAAGCAATGGCAACTCAGAACATAGTAGTCGTCGGCAATGGCATGGTGGGTCACCACTATGTGGATCAATTGCTGCAAAGCGGGCTGGACGTGGCCATTACCGTTATCGGGGCCGAGCCCCGCCCGGCCTATGACCGGGTGCACCTTTCGGAATTTTTTGCCGGCAAAAAGCCGGAAGAACTCGCCCTGACCACCCGGGAGTTCTATCAGCAGAATGGGGTGAAAGCCCATTTTGGCGATGCGGTGCAAGAAATCCTGCGCGATGAGAAGGCGGTGGTCACCGAGGGTGGCCGCCGGTTTGACTACGACAAGCTGGTACTGGCAACGGGATCCTATCCCTTTGTGCCGCCGATTCCGGGCTCCAGCCATCAGCGCTGCCTGACCTATCGCACAATCGATGATCTGGGTGCCATCAAGTCCGCCGCCCAGGGGTCGAAAGTGGGTGTAGTGGTCGGCGGCGGTCTGCTCGGACTCGAGTGCGCGAACGCGCTGAAAAACCTCGGTATGGAAACCCATGTGGTCGAGTTCGCCCCGGGGCTGATGGGGGTGCAGCTGGACGAAGGCGGCAGCCGCATGCTGCGTCGCAAGATCGAGGCGCTGGACGTGACCGTGCACACCAGCACCGCCACCCAGGACATCGTACCCGGTGAAGATTGCAAGTTGCGGATGAATTTTGCCGACGACAAGTTTCTGGAAACCGACATGATCGTTTTCTCCGCCGGCATTCGTCCCTTCGACCAGTTGGGTCGCAATGCCGGGCTGGAAATTGGCGCCCGCGGCGGTATCGTGGTTGATTACCACTGTCGCACCACCGACGAGAATATTTTTGCCATTGGCGAATGCGCCTCCCTGGGCAACTTCATCTACGGACTCGTGGCTCCGGGCTACCGCATGGCGGAAGTCGCGGTGAGTCAGTTGGGTAGCGACAAGAAGGTTTTCAAAGGTGCCGACATGAGCACCAAGCTGAAGCTTCTGGGCGTGGATGTGGGTTCCATAGGCGATGCCCACGGCAAGGGGGAGGGCAGTACCTCCTACGTGTTTTCCGATGAGCGGGCTGAAGTCTATAAACGCATTAACGTCAGCAGCGACGGCAAAACCCTGCTCGGCGCGGTGTTGGTGGGCGATTGCGATGACTACGACACCCTGTTGCAATATTTTCTCAACGGTATCGAACTGCCGGACAATCCGGAAACCCTGATCCTGCCCAGTGTCGAAGGCGGCGCCCCCCAGCTGGGCCCGGCGGCCCTGCCCATGGCAGCGACGGTCTGTTCCTGCCACAACGTGTCCAAGGGCTCGATTGTCGAGGCCATAGACGGCGGTTGCTGCTCCCTGGGCGATGTCAAAGCCAGCACCAGGGCCAGTACCGGTTGTGGTGGTTGCAGCGCGCTGCTCAAGTCGGTGGTGGATTACGAGCTTGAAGCCCGCGGCGTGTCCGTGGACAAGAGTATCTGCGAACATTTTCCGTTCACCCGCCAGGAAATCTTCCACATCTGCAAGGTGGAGAACCTGCGCAGCTTTGATGAGCTGCTTGCCGGGCACGGAACCGGCCGTGGCTGCGATATCTGCAAGCCGGCCGTGGCGTCGATTCTCGCGTCCCTCTGGAATGACTACATCCTCAACGACAAAACCGCCGGACTGCAGGATACCAATGACCGCTTTCTGGCCAATATGCAGAAGGACGGTACCTATTCCGTGGTTCCCCGCGTGGCCGGCGGCGAGATCACGCCGGATAAACTCATCGTACTGGGGGAGGTCGCGAAAAAATACAACCTGTATACCAAAATCACCGGCGGCCAGCGCATCGACCTGTTCGGCGCCCACATGGGCGACTTGCCCGCTATCTGGAAAGAACTGGTAGACGCGGGCTTCGAAACCGGCCACGCCTACGGCAAGGCCCTGCGGACCGTGAAATCCTGTGTCGGCTCCACCTGGTGTCGCTACGGGGTGCAGGACAGCGTCAGCATGGCGATCTATGTCGAGAATCGCTACAAGGGCCTGCGTTCTCCCCACAAGATCAAGTCCGCCGTCTCCGGCTGTACCCGGGAATGTGCCGAGGCGCAGTCCAAGGACTTTGGTGTCATCGCAACCGAGAACGGCTGGAACCTCTACGTTTGCGGAAACGGTGGCATGAAACCGCGCCATGCGGACCTGTTCGCCACTGATCTCGATGACGAAACCCTGATCAGATACGTCGACCGCTTCCTGATGTTTTACGTGCGCACCGCAGACCGTCTGCAGCGTACTTCGGTCTGGCTGGAAAACCTCGAAGGCGGCCTCGATTACCTGCGCGAGGTGGTCATCGACGACAAGCTGGGTATCTGCGCCGAACTGGAAGCCCAGATGGCGGCTGTGGTCGGCACCTATCAGTGCGAGTGGAAGACCACCATTGAAGATCCGGAAAAAGCCAAGCGCTTCCGCCAGTTTGTCAACGCACCGGACGAGAAGGACGACAATGTGATCTTTGTCGAGGAGCGGGGGCAGATCCGCCCGGCCCGCGACGACGAGCGGGACGACATCATCGCCAAGTCGGCGTAATTCGAGCAGCGTACTGATTCAGAGAGAAGCGAGATGAAAGTAGTGAAAGCAAGTGACTGGCAAGCGGTGTGCAGACTGTCAGACCTGGTGGAAAACGCCGGTGTCTGTGCCCTGATGGACGATGAACAGGTGGCCATTTTCTATTTGCCCGGGGAAACGCCGCGCCTTTACGCCATCGGTAACCGGGATCCGATTGGCAATGCCAATGTGCTGTCCCGGGGCATAGTCGGCGATGTTAACGGAGAGCTGGTGGTGGCGTCACCCCTCTATAAACAGCATTTCAGCCTCACCACCGGTCAGTGCCTGGAGGATGATGCCGTCAGCATCCCGGTTTACGAAATAGCCCTCGACGGCGATGTCGTCAAGCTCGGCAAATAGGCGGACCGGACACCGACAGGCAAATCCATTAACTCCAGGAGTCGAGCAGTGAGTGAACAGCAGTCCCCGATACGCAAAACCACCTGTCCCTATTGCGGTGTGGGTTGTGGTGTGGATGCCACAATCAGCCCGGAAGGCGACGACGCGGATAATCGGGTCGCAGTCAGTGGCAGCAGCGAACACCCCGCCAACCTGGGGCGTTTGTGTGTCAAGGGCTCCGCACTGCATGAAACCCTGGGCAACCGTGGCCGGTTGCTGTACCCGAAGGTGCGGGGCCAGCGCGTCGACTGGGATACGGCACTGGATACGGTCGCCGCGGGCTTTAAGGCGGTAGCCGACCAACACGGGCCGCAGTCGGTGGCCTTTTATCTGTCGGGCCAATTGCTCACCGAGGACTACTATGTCGCCAACAAGCTGATGAAGGGTTTTATCGGCTCGGCGAATGTCGACACCAATTCCCGTTTGTGTATGGCCTCGGCAGTGGCCGGTTACAAGCGTGCCTTTGGCGCCGATGCGGTACCGTGCAGTTACGAGGACCTGGAACAGTGCGACCTGCTGGTCATGGTCGGCTCCAACGCCGCCTGGACACACCCCGTTTTATACCAGCGCATCGTTGCCGCCAAAAAAGCCAACCCCGCCCTGCGTGTGGTGGTGATCGACCCGCGGGCTACAGCCACCTGTGACGTCGCGGATCTGCACCTGCCGGTGCGCCCCGGCGCCGATACCTTTATCTTCGTCGGCCTGCTCAATTACCTGGCCCAACACGACAAACTGAACCGGGATTATATCGACGCCCATACCAATGGTATGGATAACGCCCTTGCGGTGTCTGGCGGCTTTGGACTGGCCAACGTGGCGGCCCTAAGCGACATCAGCGAACGGGCCCTGGAAACCTTTTACCTGTGGTTTGCCCGCACCGAAAAAACCGTCAGCTTCTACTCCCAGGGCGTCAATCAATCATCTTCCGGCACCGACAAATGCAATGCCATCATCAATTGCCATCTGGCCACTGGCCGCATCGGCAAGCCGGGCGCGGGGCCCTTTTCCATCACCGGCCAGCCCAATGCCATGGGCGGCCGGGAAGTGGGCGGCCTGGCCAATCAGCTGGCTGCCCATATGGATTTCACTCCAGAGGATATCGAGCGTGTCGCTCGTTTCTGGGATGCCCCGAATATGGCGACAGCCGGGGGGCTGAAAGCGGTCGACCTGTTCGACGCCATCGACCGGGGTGAGGTGAAAGCCGTGTGGATCATGGCCACCAATCCGGTGGTCAGTTTGCCGGACGCCGACACAGTACGCCGGGCCCTTGCCAAGTGTGAACTGGTGGTGGTTTCAGACTGTATTGAAAGCACTGACACCAATGTCTATGCCGATATCCTGTTGCCCGCCACCGGCTGGGGCGAAAAGGACGGTACCGTCACCAACTCCGAGCGCCGTATTTCCCGCCAGCGGCCTTTGCAGCAACCCGCCGGGGAAGCCCGTCACGATTGGTGGATTGTCTCCCGTGTGGCGCAAAAAATGGGCTTCGAACGGGCCTTCGACTATCAGTCCCCCCGGGATGTTTTTGTCGAACACGCAGCCCTGTCCGGCTATGAAAACAACGGCAGCAGGGCCTTTGATATCAGCGGCCTTGAATCGCTGTCGGAGTCCGGCTACGAAAATCTGGAGCCCGTTCAGTGGCCGGTTAATGCCGCCAATCCACGTGGGTCGGAACGGCTTTTCGCTGACGGACGATTCTTTACCGCCGATGGCCGCGCGAGCCTGGTGCCGGTGGTGCCGTCTCTGCCAGCCAAGAAGACCGACAGGGACCACCCGTTCCTGCTCAACACGGGTCGCATTCGTGATCAGTGGCATACCATGACCCGTACCGCCAGGGCGCCACGATTGCTCAGCCATATAGAGGCGCCATTTATCGCTATGAACCCGATGGATGCGGATCGCCTCGGGATTTGCGATGGCGACCTTGTGGCGGTCACCAATAATCTCGGTGAAATTCATCTCGAGGCGCAACTGGATACCGGTATGCGGCCGGGAGACCTGTTCGCCCCCATGCACTGGAATGCCCAGTTCGCGTCCCGGGCGGGGGTGGCGAGTCTGATTTCATCTGATAGGGACCCCCATTCCGGCCAGCCCGAGAGTAAATATATTCCGGTGGCTATTACGGGAATGGCGGTGCGCAACTGGATCCAGGTGGTGTCGCCTGAGGAATTGACCCTGACCGGAGTCGACTACTGGCTCAAGGTGCCTGTGGAAGGCGGCTACAGCTATCGTCTGGCCCTTTTTGAGACCAGCGAAACCTCCGTCGAGACGCTGATGAAAACCTGGCGTGAAGAGGTGCTGGGTGATTGCCAGGCCATCGAATACCAGGATCCGGTCAATAACACCTATCGTTGCCTGGCGCGCAGGGATGATGCATTGCGCCTAATGGTGTTCAGCGCTCCGACCCGGCACCTGCTGCCGGATTCTGACTGGTTGCGGGCACAACCTGGTCGCAGCCTGCCGGAAAGCCCCTGGACTCTGCTGGCTGGCCGGGATGCCGAAGGGGAGAGCAAGGGGCGGTTGGTCTGCTCCTGTTTCGAGGTCGGTGAACACCAAATTGGCCGCGCTATTGCCAACGGCTGTGAAACCGTCAAGGCATTGGGCGAAACCCTGGGTTGCGGCACCAATTGTGGATCCTGCATTCCCGAATTGAAAAATCTGCTGCGTACCCTGGGCGACGACGCCCGGAGCGACGCGGCTTGAACGACCAGCCCGAGTGAGGGCGGTCAGGAGCGACCTATGACAACCGTAATCCCCTTCAAACGAGACACAACAGCGGGCCACGCCGGAGTCCTGAATTCCGGCGAGGTATGCCTGCTCGGAGCCGGACCCGGCGATCCGGAACTGATGACCCTTAAAGGTATGCGTGCCCTGGAGAGCGCCGATGTCGTTGTCTACGACCGTCTGGTCAATCCGGCGCTGCTGGATTTCACCGCGCCGGATTGCGAAAAAATCTACGTCGGCAAGCGCAAGGACCAGCACAGGCTGCCCCAGGACAAGATCTGTGACCTGCTGGTTGCCCTGGCGCGCTGCGGCAAGAAAGTCGTGCGACTGAAAGGGGGCGATCCCTTTATTTTCGGGCGCGGTGGTGAAGAGATCGACCGGCTTGAGGCGTGCGATATTCCCTGGCAGGTGATACCGGGTATTACCGCCGCCACCGGCTGTGCAGCGGCGACCGGTATCGCCCTGACCCACCGTGATTGTGCCCACGCGCTGACCTTNATTACCGCCCANCGNCAGCAGGGCGAGCTCCGTTTNAACTGGGAACTGGCNCTGCAAAAGGANCAGACCGTGGTGTTTTANATGGGACTGTCNGTCGTGGCGGATATCGCNNCNGGNCTNGTCGATCGCGGCAAGCCCGCTGACACCCCCATCGCCGTTATAGCCAATGGTACCCGCAACGATCAGCAAGTGGTGGCCGCAACCCTGGCGACCATTGGCGAGGCCATCGAGGGCAGAAAGATACCGTCTCCCGCCCTGATCGTGATGGGCGATGTGGTTCGCCAGCGCCGTCAACTTGACGCGGTAATCAGCAGCACCCAGGCCAGGGCGGCGGTGTAACCGGCGATTATCTGATTACCTTCACCCAGGATGAGAACTGGCCGGCGAAGACCGGCCTGAATTAACAAGGCTGTAATTATGTCATCGACCCGTATTTCCCTCTTCGACTTCTCGGACCCGAAAATCCGCACGCTGCACCTGACCTGGTTCGCGTTCTTTCTGACCTTTGCGGTCTGGTTCAACCACGCACCCTTGAAACCGCTGATCATGGCGAGTCTCAACCTCAGTGGCGATCAGTGGAAGGCGCTTTTGACCCTTAATGTCGCCCTGACAATTCCCGCGCGTATTGTGATCGGCATGCTGGTGGACCGTTTCGGACCCCGGCACGTGTATTCGGCACTGTTGATTTTCGCGGGGGTGATTTGTACCGCCTTTGCCTTTGCCCAGACCTATACCCAGCTGGCGATCATCCGCCTGTTGCTCGGTTTTGTCGGCGCCGGCTTTGTGATCGGAATACGCATGGTGGGGGAGTGGTTCCCGGCCAAGTCCGTGGGCCTTGCCCAGGGCATTTACGGGGGCTGGGGTAATTTCGGTTCGGCGGCCGCCGCGTTCACCCTGCCGACCCTGGCGGTGACTGTGTTCGGCGGCGAGGATGGCTGGCGCTACTCGGTGCTGATTACCGGTATCCTGGCCTTCTTCTACGGGATTCTGTATTACGCCCGCGCCCGCAACACCCCGAAAGGGTCGACCTATTTCAAGCCCAAGCGCAGCGGCGGACTGGAGGTGACCAGCCGAAAGGATTTCTGGCTCTATGTGGCTATGAACATTCCCATGTACGCGATCCTGTCGGTTCTGGTATGGAAACTCTCTCCCTCGGGCACGGGGCTGATCACCGATACCACGGCCTATATTATTTATGGAATGTTCGCCGTGCTCTTTGTTTTCCAGTTCAGCCAGATCTGGAAAGTGAATCGGGAAATGCTCGAGCACGGGGCGCCGGAGTCGGACAAATACGAGTTCAAGCAGGTCGCCGTTCTGGGCTGGGCCTATTTCGTGACTTTTGGTTCGGAACTGGCGGTGGTATCCATGCTGCCGGCGTTTTTCCTGGAAACATTTGAGGGCATGTCCCTGGCCGCGGCCGGCGCACTGGGCAGTGCCTTTGCATTTATGAATCTGGTTGCCCGCCCCAGCGGCGGTTGGTTCAGTGATCGGTTTGGTCGCCGTAAATCCCTCACGCTTTTGATCCTGGGCTTGAGCGTTGGTTACTTTGTTCTGTCCCAGGTAACTGGCAGCTGGCCCGTGGTGCTGGCGGTTATTGCAGTGATGTGCTGTTCCTTTTTCGTCCAGGCGGGCGAGGGGGCGGTATTTGCCATCGTGCCGTTGATCAAGCGCCGTATGACCGGCCAGATCGCCGGCATGACAGGTGCTTTCGGCAATGTCGGGGCAGTGACCTATCTGACCGCATACACATTTGTCGATGCCTCGACGTTTTTCCTGATCATTGCGTTATCCGCCATTGCGGTGCTGTTTCTGGCCCAGCTGATTACCGACCCCAAGGGCCACATCACGGAAGTGCTGCCCGATGGCACTGTCCAGTTGATTGAGGTAAGTTGACGCAACCGCGTAGCACAGGCGCAATATCCTTGACGGCAATGACCCTTGATCATTTGACCACTGGCCTCAGGGTCACTGTGGGACAGCACACCAGTGCCGGTGTCAAGCCGGTAAATGAGGATGCCATCGGTATCTGTGTGCCGGAGGGGTCGTCACGGGTGACCAAGGGGGTGGTCGCCGTCATCGCCGACGGGGTAAGCGCGTCGGAAGCTGGCCAGGAGGCCAGCCAAACCGCGGTTAGCAGTTTCCTGTCTGATTATTATTCGACCCACGATACCTGGTCGGTGGAGACGTCAGCCAGCAAAGTGCTCAATGCGCTGAACCGCTGGTTATACGGCCAGGGCCAGCAGTATGCCAGTGCGGACAAAGGCTACGTGTCAACTTTCAGCGCCGTGGTATTGAAATCCGCCAGCGCCTATATCTTTCATGTCGGCGACACGCGGGTGTACCGCTACCGCCATGGTGATCTGGAACAGATAACCCGGGATCATGCCACGGCGGTGGGCAATGGCCAGCGCTATCTGTCCCGGGCCCTGGGCATTGATCCCAGCCTGGATGTGGATTTTCATCGTCTGGAGCTTCAGGCAGGCGATGTTTTTCTACTCAGCAGCGACGGTGTCCATGAATGGCTGGCCCACCGGGATCTCGCCCGGACCCTGGAGGACAGTCCCGATCCGCTCCATGGACCGGTGGATATGGACATCCGCTGCCGGCAGATCTGTGAACGGGCTCTCGCCAATGGCAGTGATGACAACCTCAGCGTCCAACTGATATACGTGGTCCAGCCCGGTGAGCCAGAACAGGACGATTTGTTGGCCAGGGTGCGCCAACTGCCGTTTCCTCCGCCACTCAGTGCCGGACACGTTGTCGACGGATGGAAAGTGGTGAATGAAATTCAGGCGAGCACCCGCAGCGAGGTTTACCTGGTGGAGGACCAGGACGGTAGCAGGCGCGCCGTATTGAAGGCGCCGTCGTCCAATTTCGAGGATGATGCGGCGTATATCGAGCGCTTCATGGTGGAAGAGTGGGTGGGCAGCCGCGTCAACAGCAGCCATGTGGTGAAGGTTTTAAAGCCAACCCGGCCAAGGCAGTTTCTCTACTACCTGACCGAATACGTGGCTGGTCCGACCCTGGGGCAATTACTGAAGGAGCGCACCCGGCTGTCGGTGGTGGATGCCCAGAACATCATCGGCCAGGTAATTTCCGGGCTGCGGGCATTTCACCGTCGGGACGTACTGCATCAGGATATTAAACCGGACAACATTATCTATTCCCCTACCGGGGTCAAAATCATCGACTTTGGTTCATGCCAGGTCGCGGGGGTCGGTGAAATTGCCAGTCGTGTCAGCCGGGAACAGAAACTCGGCACACGGGACTACTGCGCGCCGGAATACCTTCTCAATGCACCGGTATCCCCGAAAAGCGATCAGTTTTCCCTCGCGGTTCTGCTCTATGAACTGCTGACTGGTCAATTGCCCTTCGGCGATCATTACCGAAAATGTGTGGATGAAGCCGGGTTTTCGAAATTGCGCTACACGCCGAGCTACGCGATCAATCCCCTGGTACCTGTGTGGCTTGACGGCGCCATTCAGCGGGCGCTGTCCTTTGACCCGGACCAGCGTTATCCGGCGCTGTCGGAATTTGCCCAGGACATTCAGCGACCCAATCCCGCGTTTGACGGCTCACGGCGTCGACGGTTTGAAAGACAGCGGGACATGGTCGGGTGGAAGCTGTTTGCCCTGCTGTCTATTCTGGTGAATATGATTTTGCTGCTGGTTATGCTATCCAGCTAGCGGGGCACCCTTTCTGTTGAGGACGTCTTGAATCAGGTCCAGGACCCGTTGTCCCGCCAGCGACAGGCTACGGCCTTCGACGGTGACAAGATTGATGTGCAGCTGACCAACCGGGGGTCGCCTGATCATATCCAGCTCGCGGATGGAACCGGCGGCCAGTTCTTCGGTGATGGTTTCCCTCAGCGTGACAAGAACACCATGACTGTTCAGGGCGGCGAACTTGAGCGCTTCAAAGGCGTTACACATCATGTATTTGATGTTTTCGATATCGAGCTCGTGTCCATAAGCACTTCGCAGTAATCCCAATTGCTCCTGACCCAGATTAGCGAGTAAAAACGGATACGGTTCCAGCTCCCGAATGTCTATATTCCGTCGGTTTGCCAGGGGGTGGCCAGACCGGGTATAGATGCCGGTACTCATCCGGCAAAGGGTTTGGACAGCGATACCCATGTTTTTAGTGTCGGTATCGAAATAATTGGTGCTGCCCACAAAAAACTCGATTTTTTCATCCAGGAGGCTGGATACGAGGTTTTCGGGGGAGTCGATTTCCGTCGTCACCGAAACACGGGAATGGTGGTTGCCGAGGGCCGCAAAAAGATCCGGCAGTACCACGCCGGCCATGGCGGGCCCGACGCCAAAGGCCACGTTGCCCCGTTCAGCGAGACGGATAAGCTCCACTTCTCGCCGCACTGTTCCCGACTGAAGCAAAAGTTGCCTGGCCTTGGCCAGAATAACCTTACCTTCGGTAGTGGGTTTAACCCCCGATCGATCCCGCTCAAAAAGTTTCAGCCCGAGATCTGACTCCAGTGACTGGATACTCCGGGTCAGTGCTGACTGTGTGAGGTGCAGCCGTTCGCTGGCTCGGAGAAAGTTCGATTCCTTTTCGAGGGTGACAGCGTGATGCAGTTTCTTCAGATCCAGTGGTTTCATATTATGATTATTACTCATCAATAACGATATTAAAATGCATTTGACGAAACCTTGTAAAGGCCGGGATACTGGGCCTGATATTTGTCCGCGGGACAAAGTTGGGATGGATCAGCTTCCCGTATTTTACGTGTCAGGGGCTCGACAGTGTCGTCACCAGGGCCATTGTCTGGATTGCCCCTGCAGAGACGGACATGTGCAATTGCCTGCGCCGATTGTCGTGCGTTCGTCGTAAAGCCATCATGGTCCCGTCACCCGTTCTGAACGGTTTGGCGCGAGATTGGCAAAATGGATTACATTCGTGGTGGGGGCCTTTTTTGTCAGGATTTTTCGCAAGTACCGGCCATCGATGCCGCGTTGCCTGGTTTCACCTTCTCGTGGTCGCCGCGATTGCGGGGTGTAGTGACAAACCGGATTCGCCTGCCACAGAATCCTGGAATACGCCCGCATCGACGGCTTCCCCGGCGTC
>PABE01000148.1 GCA_002702725.1 Porticoccaceae bacterium | reverse complement strand
CGGTGCAGGATACGGGTTCTGGGGGCAGGAACCCTGGCCTTGTCGAACATGTCCGCAAGGTAAATCTTGTTGGTGCAGCGCAAAATGGAGTTGGGGTCGTCGACCACCACCAGGCCCTCTGTCTCCGCTTTCTGGGCGAAACGGTAGGTGTGGTGGTCGATGGCGGTGGTTTCGCGAATGAACAGGCTGTCGTACTCGGGAATGCGACCGTAATCACGGGGGCCGATCACCTCGACATCAATACCCTGTTCCGCCCCTGCCTTGATGAATTTTTTGAGTGCTTTTTCATTGCTGGGCGGCAGCGCTTCGTCCGGATTGACCAGGATGGCCATATCGTATTGGTACGTTTTTCGCGCCCGGGTCTTGCGCCAGATCTTGTGGCTGTAATTGTTGAGGGCGTTGGCGAACTCTGTTTCCTGTGCGTCATTGAGGGTCCGGTGGGGACGGGCTTTGAGCGAGACAATTTCCCACTGTTTGCGAAAGCGCAGGGTGATTTCCAGGACCGGGCACGGGAATCGGTCGAACAGACGTCTGGCCAATTCCCGGAACGCCAGGTCCGGCGTGGTACCGAAGTAGGACAGTACTTCGATATCTTCGGCGGGGGGGTGGGACTTGAGGGCCTGTGCCAGTTCATCCGACAACTCCTCGAGCTGGATCTGATACAGCGACCGTTTGCCCAGATCATTCAACACTTTCACTGACGGAATGACGTGGTGGCCCCTAGCCTCGGCGAGCAGTGAGCAGTAGTAACCATCGGAAAGGTAGCGGAAACTCCGGCACAGATTGAT
Source organism: Porticoccaceae bacterium (assembly GCA_002702725.1). Taxonomy (GTDB): domain Bacteria; phylum Pseudomonadota; class Gammaproteobacteria; order Pseudomonadales; family Porticoccaceae; genus NAT127. The sequence goes on along the minus strand of PABE01000148.1, from coordinate 32,129 downwards.
GACCCGGGTGCGGTCGGCGGATTTCACCTGTGAGCTGTCGAGGTAGTCGGCAAAGGTCATTACCTGTTCGCTGGGGTAGAACGATGCCCAGTCGGCCATTTCGTCCACGATCAGCAGTGTCTGGGTCATAGTTGGCAAGCCACTCTAGGGATGAAAAAACGGCGAGATTGTGCGCTTTCTCCACAACCCTAGCAACAAAAATTCAAGGCGCCAAGGGAATGTTGGCCGGCGGCGGTATTCGCCAGATTGGCCTGTGCCGGCGGATGTTTCCCGGCTATGATGGCGGTCCATTAACAGCGGCCATTTGAGGTCGAGATGTCCAGTTTCGCATATCCGCTCAGCCTGAATATCGATGCCTTTCCGGACTGCTTCTCGACAGCGAGGGCGAGCTGGTTGTCCGCGCTGGATGACCTGCCATTGCCCTGTGAACGCCGAGAGTTCATCCATCCGGCAACGGGACCGGAAGGGGAGGTATTGACGACGGATGTCGCCTGGATTGGGCCCGCCGGAGCCGGCAAGGTGCTGGTCCTGATTTGCGCCACCCACGGGATTGAGGGCTATGCCGGCACCGGGGTGTTGATAGATTGCCTGAGACTGCTTTCGTCCGGTCAGCTGGCATTGCCCGAGGATACGGCGCTCGTTAGCATCCACGGGCTAAACCCCTGGGGTTATGCCTGGGATCGGCGTTGTGACGACCAGGGTATCGACGTCAATCGCAACTTTATCGATTTCGACAACCCCCCGGATAATCCCGGCTACGAGGCCTTGCGTGCTGTCCTGCACAGCGGTGATCGGTCCAGGGTAATGGAGGAACTTGCGGCGTATCGCGAAAGGGTCGGCCAGACCGCCTATGAAATCGCTTTTAGCGGTGGTCAGTACACCGATCCGAGGGGTCCGTTCTATGGGGGCACCGCCGCGAGCCACAGCCGCCAGGTCATCGAGGCGCTAATTGACCTCTGGCAGCTGGATCGGCGGTTGCTGGCGGTCGTCGATGTTCACAGTGGCCTGGGACCCTATGGTTACGGCGAGGTGATCTGTGATCACCCGTTGCAATCGCTGGGCGTCAGTACTGCCCGGCGCTGGTATGGGCCCGCCTGCACACTGCCGTTGGATGGCTCATCGAGTTCAGTGCCCAAGTGGGGGCTGCTGGACTATGCCTGGCATCGGATCATGGTGAGGGGCGGCTGTTTCGTCACTCTGGAATACGGCACACTGGGCACTGACAATCTCTTCGACGTGCTGTTGCGTGACAGTGCTTGTCAATCGGCGGGTCCGATAAGGGCTGACGCCGCCCGGGCGATCGCCGCCGACATGCGGCACCATTTTTGTCCCGACGACCCGCTGTGGCGGGAGTCGGTACTATTTCGTTCCCGACAGGTGATTACCCAGGCCCTGAACGGACTTGTCACAACGGAGCTGCTATGAGCGATCAGGCCGACCCGGGTTCCCCCGGCACTTCTTTGGTCGATACCGCCGAGCTGTTGATTCGTCCGGTCCAGGCAGCCGATCTGGATGGACTGCTGGCGCTCGAGGAGCGTTGCTTTGCCACCGACCGGCTGAGCCGGCGCAGCTTTCGCCACTGGATCCAGGCCGACAACTGCGCCTTTCTGGTCGCCGAACTGCGCGGGCAGCTCGTCGGGTATAGCCTGATTCTGTTTTTTCGCGGCACCATTCTGGCCCGTCTCTACTCCATTGCCGTCGACCCCGCCTGTCGGGGCGGCGGGATCGCCCGCCGACTGATGGAATCCGGCGAGGCGCTGGCCGAGGAGGGCGGCCGGGTTTTTCTGCGCCTGGAAGTCAGCGTCGATAATCGTGCCGCCATACGTCTCTATGAGTCCATGGGCTATCAACCCTTCGGTATTTTTCGTAACTATTACGAGGACGAGAACGATGCCCTGCGGATGCAGAAATGTATCCGCCATGTACCGCCCGTGGCGCCCGACCGCAGCATTCCCTGGTTGCAGCAAAATACACCGTTCACCTGCGGGCCCGCGGCCCTGATGATGGCAATGTCCGGCCTGTCAAAGGTTTATCAACCGACGGTGCAGGATGAATTGCGTATCTGGCGCGAGGCCACCACCATTTTCATGACGTCCGGGCACGGTGGCTGCCATCCCATCGGACTTGCGCTCGCCGCCCACCGGCGCGGATTCAGTGCGTCGGTGTGGATCAACCGGGATACGCCCCCGTTTGTGGACAGTGTCCGGGACGAGAGTAAAAAGCGCGTCATTGAGCTGGTTCACGGGGATTTCTTCGACCAGGCTAGCGCCGCGGGCATTGCCATTGAAAAACGGGACTTCTCGGATCAGGATCTCGATCTGGCCTTTCGCGACGGCGCCATACCGGTGATTTTAATCAGTACCTACCGTCTGGACGGCAAGAAGGCGCCCCACTGGGTGACCTTGAGCGGCTACGATGACGACTGTCTCTACGTCCATGATTCCGACCCGGACCCGGAAGAGCAGTCCGCCAGTGGCCTCGACAGCCAGTACCTTCCCATTGCCCGGGGTGATTTCGTCAAGATGTCCCGTTTCGGGGCCAGTCAATTGCGCACCGCGGTCATTCTTCGCCGCTGATTATTGCCGCTTTCCCGGCCGGTTACGCCGGTTCAGGTGGTGGCGACTGTGGCGGGTTGCCGGTGAGAGCCTGCTCCTTGCCGCCGTCGATGGTGCGGACGTGCACGTCCAACTGATTGAAGGCAATCTCGATGTCATGTTCCCTGAACAGCTCGTCGATACGACGATTGATCTCATCGATAACGGGATTTCGGTCGGCCAGTTCCCGGACGTGGATACGCAATTCGTGGTCGAGGGTGCTGGCGCCGAAACTGAGGAAAAACACCATGGGCTCAGGATCGCTGAGCACGCGGGGGTTTTCTTTGGCGACCCGGTATAACAATTGGCGGGTGGTGGCGAGGTCTGAACCGTAGGCGACGCCGATCTTGACGGTGACCCGGGTCACCGTATCGGACAGCGACCAGTTGATCAGTTGATCGGTCACGAATACCTTGTTGGGAACAATGATTTCCTTGCGGTCGAAATCGGTAATGGTGGTCGCCCGTATGCGAATGCGGCTGACGGTTCCCGACAGGTTGCCAATGGTCACCACATCGCCGATACGCACGGGCTTTTCAAACAGAATAATCAGGCCGGAAACGAAATTCGCGAAAATTTCCTGCAGGCCAAAACCGAGCCCCACCGAGAGTGCTGCCACCAGCCACTGCAGCTTGTTCCAACTGACACCCAGCGCGCCCAGGGTGGCGATGAAGCCGATGCTGAAGATGACATAGGAGAGCAGGGTGGTAATGGCATAGGCGCTACCCTGGGCCAGTCTGAGCCGGGACAGGAACAAGACTTCGAGCAGGCCCGGAATATTGCGGGCAAGCATCAGGGAAATCACCACGATAAGCAGCGCGCCCAGGACATCCTGCAGACTGATCGGAATAAGCTCCTGAGCTTCGCCGCTGCCGCTGGCGTATTGGTAAAGGATAACGTTGTCGAGATAGGAGAATACACCGAGCAGGTCGACCCATATCAGGTAGAGGCTGACCAGGAAAATACCCCACAGGGCTAGACGCATAAGACGCAGTGACTGCTGGTTGATCTGGTCGATATTCAACACCGGTTCCTCGACGATCTCCGTCGAATCGGCACCGTCGCGCAGGGTGTTTTCATGTTTTTTGAGCATCCGCTGATAGGCCAGGCGCTGGCCAGCGAGGGCCAGGCCCCGCACCAGGGTCGCTTCCAGAATCCGCCAGACAATCAGCAGGCACAGGCTGCCCAGCAAGCTGGTGGTCAGCACCAGGGCTGTGTAGTAGTAGCCAAACATGACGGCGATGAACAAACCCAGGGGGACGATCGCCAGCAGGGCACCGGTTATCCAGCGCAGTGCCGATAGGCGATCGCTGGTCTCACGGTACCAGGCCAGTTTGGGCAGCAGGACGGTCAACAGGGCGTAACCCGCGGACAGCGCCAGAATGCCCAGGACGTCATCACTCAAGGCACTGGCATGCTGGCGGGCAAGTGTCGCAGTGGCTACAAGCAATAGTGATGTCAGGCCAATGGCCACGGTTTTCCGGCGCAGAAACCGCGTAGTGGATTCAGACCATCTGAAATGGTGCTCTGCGACTCCCCGGTGATGGAGGAGGCGATAGGCAGTGTAAAAGACCATCCATATCAAGGCCATTTCAATCAGGGCAAGGCCAATGGCCGGATTCTCGCCGCGATTGTCGTTGTTGAGAATGATGCCTGCGGTGGCGCCCAAAAGACCGATGGGCGCGGCATAGAGGAAGTGAATGCCGATCGCGAGGGGCGTATTCCACTGACTGTCCCGGCGAACGAAACCAACATTCCGGTTGAGGTTCCTAAGTGTGTGCGTCAGCCAGCGGCGGCGGGCGGCGAGTATCGCCCAGAACAGCAATAGAGGTAAAAAGTAAGCCCAGTGTGCGGCCAGGGCGTAAAAGACGGGTGTCGCTATCTTGCCCCAGGGAATGTTGCTGACCTGTGTTGCCAGCTGGCCCGGCACCGCCAGCAGCCAGCTCCCGGTAACCGGGCGGTTGCTGGGAATCCAGAACAGTTGTTCGTCAAGCTTTCCCCTCAACTCCCGCGCTGTTCGTTCCAGCTCAAGCTGGCTGAGCTGGAGATTGATCGATTCGTTTAGCAGAGCATTCAATTCCTGGTTGAGCTGCTCGATGAGTTCGATTCGACTGCGGGCGATGTTGATTAATTGCTGGCGGATCCGGGGCTGCAGGGCCTGCTGTGGATGCTCTTCCAGCAATGTGTCCGCATAGATTTCCGGGTCGGCGACCGCGTCCAGCTGCTGGCCGACTTCAAACTGATACATGCGCAGCTCGGCAATATCCTCCGAAAGATTCGAAGCGATGGTGATTTCAGGCAGGCTGCCGCGCTGTTCATGGAGTATTTTGGCCAATACCAGACTGCCTTCGAGAACGGAAACGAGCTCCTTCAGGGCCTGTTCGGACTGCTTCAGGGTTTCCACCTGCTGGCTTACCGCCAGGCTGCGCTGCGTCAGGGCGTTAAGACGGTCAGTGGTTTCCAGCAGCTTTTCGGAAAGCGCCCGGTTGACCGCATTCTCTTTCCTGAGCAGCGCGCTGTCGCCGGCATCGCCCGTGTCGATCCAGAGGCTGGCGATAGTCTTTTCCGACGCTTCCCTGCGCCCCTCGTTAACCCGTTTCTGAAGTAGGGCTATCTCCGCTTCCTGACGGTTTATTTTTTCACTCAGCAGGTCCCGCTCCAGTCTGGTCAGTTCACGCAACACGTTGTTGGCGGACAACTCTTTGCGCAACAGACGGTTGCGACTCTCCAGAGACTGTTTTTCAGCCAGCAGAGCGAGACGCTGTTCCTCAACCGGTTTTGATGCATCGGCCCCCTGGGCGTTCAGCGTCTCGCTGATGGCCGATAGCCGGTTCTGGTTCTGACGGATCTCGGCCTGGACACGTTCGGGGCGGGTCTGGGTGCCGACAAGTTCCGTTGTCGCCTCGTTCAGGCTTTGATGTAAAGCGGCTAATGCCACCTCTGCGGTCGTCAGCCGCTGCTCGAGCTTGTTCAGCGAGGTATCGGCGATGTGCTTCTCGGAAGGCTGTTTTTTTAACGTAGTCAGGGCTTGCTGGCGTGAGGCAAGGGTCGCCGGTGCGTCGCTAACCCGCTTCTCCAGCGTCAGCAGTGCCGCCTGATCGGCGGTCGCAGCCTGGAGATGGGTTATCGCCCGGGTAAGCGCCTCCCTGGCTGCCTGTTGCGAGGCCTCGTCTCCGGAGAGCTGTTGCAGGCGTCGTTGGAGATTCTCGAGGGACAGGGCCGGATGATCCTGTGCCTGACCGGTTTGGCAAAGCAGCATCAGGGTCAGCAGGACGATGGTCAAGATTTGGGGCATTGGGGATGTGGCTCCAAGGCACGGCGGTGGATTCGCTATTAACCGACGAGTATAGAGAAGTGCGTGGGTTCCGGTAAGTCGATCTGGAACAAAAAATATACCGGGTTTTGAAACGCGCGCGGAACAGAACCTTTGCCATGATCGTTCGCTATTAAGGTTCAAATCACATCCCATAACAGATCGATCACACCCGGTTGACCGATAGGCGCTACTCTAATGCAGGATAGATTTTTACCCTTTGAAAAAAGTTGGATGCATATCCCCGGTAGTAGTTGGAGTTTCCAATGCATCTTATGCGTACCCACCACGATGCGCCGAGATTCAACATACAACTAAGCGGCAAGGATAGGGCCTAACTCGGTCCCGGTTGGATTTGTCGAGGTTTCCCAGCGTAACGAGGTTCCAAATCGTGCTGTCGCTTCATTCGTGCAGCCTGAATCTGCAATGGCCGGGCAGCGACATCGATGTCTGGCGGGGAGTACTCATTGTGCAGTGGAGTGTTTATGTTTGTCTTAAAGTTGACCTGTTTTATCTGATATCGAGATAAAAAACTGCAAGCAACGGTTAATTATAAAAGTTATGGGATTTGGTTATGTCAAAAAAACATGGATTGAAAGTAAACCTGTCGAGGCATGCACTGTCGCTATCGATTGCCACAGCGAGTATTTTCCCTGCTGTGCACAGTCAAGCGGAGGCGCTGCAGGAAATTGTGGTGACAGCTCGAAAGCAAGTGGAGTCTCTCCAGTCCACACCTGTAGCCGTTTCAGCGATGGATCAGGAGCAAATGCGTATTGCACAGATTATTGATATAACGGACGTACAGCGCACCGCGCCGAACCTGGCGATCAGCTCCGGTGGCCCTGGTGCCGCTTCCAATGTCTTTGTTGGTATTCGGGGTCAGAACAGTCTTGGTGGCACGCTGACCTCCGATCCGGCCATCGGTATTTACGTCGATGGCATTTACGTTTCTCGTCCTACGGCGTCCTTGACCGACATGATCGATGTCCAGAGGGTCGAAGTCTTGCGCGGCCCCCAGGGAACGCTGTTTGGACGCAACACGACGGGTGGCGCTCTGAGTGTGACTTCCAATACGCCTACCGACATTCTCGAAGGCTCTCTGCAGGTGGAACTCGGTAACTACGATCACCGGGAAGTCACCGGCGTCCTCAATATGCCGCTCAATGAAAACCTTGCCGCGCGTATCGCTGTACAGCATTCCGAGCATGATGGTTATGGCGAAAACCGCAACCTTGGTTTCGATTTGGGCGACAAGGATCAGGACTTTGCCCGAGCGTCACTGAAATACACGGACCCTGGTGACCGTTGGGATTTAACCCTCACATTCGATATTACCCAGCGCGATGACAATGGGCAGCTAAGTACATTCATCGGGGCACCACCCACCTCGCTGATTAATAATCCAAATATCCGTGCCGCCCTTGGTAATCTTTACGGCTTCACGGATTTTACGCCTTATATAGCCGACAATAATGACTTCTGGGAAAACTTCGGCAATGAGTCATCCAACGAGTTTGACGGTCATGGGGTTGTCGGCACGTTGAATATTGATCTTGGCTGGGCTGATTTCAAATCGATCACCGGTTGGCGTACCTACGAGAGTGAGGGGCTTACCGAAAATGATGGTACTCCCGCGATGCTCTTGTCCACCTTCGTGCACAACGAGTCTGATCAGTTCTCACAGGAGTTTCAGCTGAGCGGCGAACTCAATGCGCTCCGGTGGATTACAGGTGTAACCTACTTCAACGAAAAAGCATCGGAGCTCACTAATTCCATTGCCTACCTGGCAACAATATTCAGTAATGGCGGGCAGGAAATTCCAGGTGAAAACAATGGCGACGCGGAAAACACTTCGGAGGGCGTCTTCGGTCAAATCTATTACGATCTCACCAATACCGTGACACTCACCGCGGGACTGCGTTACACCGAGGATACCCGTGAGGCTGTGCTGAAAAACTATAGATCGATTCTGCGCACGACCTGTAACAACTTCGTTGTCAATCCGAGCTGCCGTCAAAAGCTGGATACCGATTTCGACTACTGGTCCTATCTGTTCGGTATTGACTGGCAGATTAGCGAGGACGTGTTTCTATATGCGAAAACCAGTCAGTCATACTTGAGTGGTGGCTGGAATAGCCGTGGTGGTTCTCCGTCAGAAAGCTTCGAACCGGAACAGGTGCGCGATATCGAAGTTGGAGCCAAGACCGAATGGCTCGATGGCCGCCTGAGAGCTAATATTGCGTTATTTCATGCGGAGCAGGAGGATATCCAGAGAGTTGTGAGTACATTCCCTGCAGGCGCGACCTTGCCGGCGACCTTTATCAGTAATGCCGGTTCTTCCACGGTCGAGGGGCTTGAACTTGAACTCGACGCGCTCCTTTGGGAGGGTATGACCGTCCGCGCTACCTTGGGACTGATGGATGCAGAATATGACGAATTTGAAGAGGTGCGTCGTGTCGGAGGTCAGAATGTCATCGTTGATCGCTCTGGCGAAGAAATTCCGCAAAGCCCTGAACTGACCTATTCCATCAGTCTGACACAGGATATCCCCTTGTCTGTCGGGCGGCTTACCCTCAATGCCAACTATGCCTACATCGACGATTATGTCACCTATAACGGTACCGCGACGCCCGGCTCGCCGGCTGCAATAGTCGATGCTGTTCGCGTTGGTAATGAGCTTGCCAATATCGGAGACTATGGACTGCTCAGTGCCAAAGCCAGCCTCGAATTGGCTAATAGTGGCTGGACCGTTGAGCTGTGGGGCAAGAATCTTACCGAAGAGGAATACCATAACCGAGTTTTTCCTGACTTATATGGTGACCCAGCCAACCTTGGTTATGCCATTGGTTATCCCGGTGACCCACGGACCTACGGGATGAGCGTTCGCTATTCCTTCTGACAAATGTGTTTGTGAAGTTTCGACACTAATACCCCTCCCGCCTGGGCGGGAGGGGTATCGTTACTGTAGATTTTTATTGGGCACTGTGATTACCACACCATTGGTAAGGCCTCAAGATGGTGGATACTGCCGATAAAAAACGGCACTTTTGCACCTTCCTTGATCCGGAATTCCGGTGTTGCGGCGAACATTTCTTCCATTGCAATCAGGATTTCACGTCGTGCCAAGTGAAGCCCCAGGCAGCTATGGATACCAGCGCCAAAAGTCAGATGACGGGGCTTGCGATCGATACGGATCTCGTTGGGTTCGTCGAACTGTTCCGGGTCTCTGCCGGCGAGAGGCGTGGCCATGGCGACCTTGTCCCAGGGTTGGAAAGTGACACCACCTATTGTGTATTCCCGGGTGCATATCCGGAATGTTGTGGTCACCGGGTAGGCACGCAGTAACTCTTCAATGGCGGGTTTCAATAGTGAAGGATCCTTCCTTAACTGACTCTGAAAATCAGGGTGTGCTGCCAAATGATAAAAATGCCAGCCCAGCATGGACGCTACCGTGTCCAACCCGCCGATATACAGATTAAAACAGTGGCCGAATATCTCGATATCAGAAATCGGTTTGCCGCCCACTTTCAGGTTCAAGGCATTGGTTATCAGATCATTGCCGGGGCGATTGCGCTTTTTCTCAATCGCTTCAAGTAGCACCTTCTTCACAGCACGCACACCGGCTTTACGGCACTCAGGGTCACTGGAGTGGAGAATCTGGTTTTCCCAGACAAGAAATTCGTCCATACGGTCTATGGGCAAGCCCAACAGTTCAAGGAAAATCATCACGGGGTAGGGAACCGCAAAGTCCTTTATGAAATCGCAATTGCCGCGTAGCTCGAAACGGGCAATTAGTTCCCGGGCACGGGCACGTACTTTTTCTTCAAGGTCCGCCAGTTTATTCGGGGTAAACAGCCCATTAAGTGCACGGCGAAAACCGGTGTGCCGCGGCGGGTCCAGTTCCGTGGGTATAACGTCCCATTCCTCGCCGAGCATGGCGGCCATCTGGGTAAAGCCCTTTTTCGAAAAATGGTCGTTGTCGTTATAAATTTGGCGCAGAAAATCCGCATCCCTGACTACCCAGCCACCCTGGCGTATCGGGAAGACTTCAGTCGAGAAGAATATTTTCGGTCCTTTGTGTACTTCTGCTATCAGGGTGTCATAGGGGTTCTCGTAAACCACTTTACGTGCACAAAGAGGGTAAGGGCGAATCAGGTCAGCTGGCACGTGAGCCGGGACTTTGGCCCAATCAACAGAAACATTCATGGATATATTCTCTCTATCGGAACAGGAGCCGCCGCCATCGCGATGTGGGTTGCAAGACAAACGACCGGCGACCTGAAATCAGTGATTTGGGATCTCGAGACCTTATGGTACGCCAAAGGCCCTCCCGCAACAGGGGGAACAGCGCAGGGGTGAGCACAATATGTTCAATCAGCGATAGTCCGGGCGGTGGCGCAACACTTGGGTATTTGTTCCCGCGCACTTTGGCTTGGATTCGAGGCGGCGTCGATACAACGTATATCTCTATTTGCAAAGCAGAATCTGTGATAGCGTCGCAGCTCTCTCTTGGAGTATCCGTTATGGCGACCACCAAGTCTTTCAGCGTGTCACCCAACCCCCCTCACTTTTCCTGTCCTGATTGTGGTTCGAGCTTCACGATTATAGATATCAGTTACGACCGTGAAATTGAGACCGCATCCATATATTGCTGCCACTGTGTCGAGTGCCGGAAAGAATTTGATGTGATGGCGGGCTACGAACCGGTCCGGCAAGCAAACGCGCCCGGTTCGACCCGTGTAAAGCTGTAGGGATTGGCGCCAGTTCGACACGGTGTCTGCGAGCTATCAACGGCGATGACTTACTGATCGCCTGATTCTGCCGAGATTTAGGCGCAATAAAAAAGGCCGCCTTCCGGCAGCCTTTGTGTGGTGAGCATTTGGGGGCTTGAGAGTGTGACCTCTCCAGTCCTTGCCACCTCTGGATAGTTGGCGGAGGGACAGGGATTCGAACCCTGGGTGCCTCTCGACACGCCGGTTTTCAAGACCGGTGCTTTCAACCGCTCAGCCATCCCTCCGAAGAGCGCAGATTATACAGACACGCTCTATTCTGACAAGTGCAAAGTGGCCGGGCGCCTGTTTTGCCGGTAAAAAACCGGCTTTTTCAGGCGCCGTTTGGTCACTCCTGCCGGGTCCTGCGCGGGTCGTTGGCCGGACGCTCGATATGGTGTCCGGCGCCAACCACCGGGGAGGGCAGGCGGGTATCCAGCGGTTGGCTCATGGAAATGTCCATGACGCGGGAGAATACCTCCACTGTGACCTTGGGCGCCGGCTTGATACGGGGATCATTCGACGCCCGATGCATGGCCTCTGAAGTGGTCTCCGGTTTCCGGGTATCTTCAGGCTGGTCAACAGATGCCGATGTTTCCGGTTCCGGTTCCGGGGCCGTGTCCTGATCCATCACTGTCGCGAGCACTTCATCGGCTGAGCGCTGGTCGACTTCCGGAGTCTGGCCGGAGGCCTGCTCAGGTTCGTCTGCGGACGCGGCTACAGCCGTTGTTTCGCTTTCGGCAGCGGCGGTTTGCTCTTCTGTGGCGCTTGTCTCGTCTGCTGGCGGAGGAGAGACCTTGCCTTCAGGCTCTGAAGCAATACTTGTGGCCTCCGGAACCTCGGGCTCAGTGGTATCGTCGTCATCGGCACTCTGTGCGGTTGTTGGCCTGTCTGTCAGGCTCGTTGCCTCCAGTTGCTCGTCGGGCAGGGTTTTCGGCGATGCTGATTGCTCCTCCGGAGCAGCTGATGCCTCTCGGGGCTCGTCGTCTGTTGTCGAGGCCGGCGCGGTGTCCTCGGTTTCGGCCTTGGGCGCGACCTGCAACTCTTCTGGCTCTTCCCGAGTTTCTTCCTGTGCTGTTACCTGCTCCGTCGAAGCCGGCACAGGCTGCTCGGCAGCGGCGGCGACATCCAGTGTGCGGTCATCCTCAACGTCGCTCGCTGGCGGAGCCGCTGTGTGTTCCCCACGGTCGCCTTCGTCGGATGAGTCTTCCGGAAGTACGGGCACCGGGCGGCCATTGTCCAGGGTGCTGACCCCCGATAGCATCTCGTCCGGCAATTCCTTGCGGTCCCGGCGGCGGCGGGGATCCCGACGCTTGCCGCTCTGGCGCTGTGGCGGTTGGTCAGTCTTTGGTTCCTGAGCCGGCTGGTCAGCGGTATCCTGCGTTTGTTCGACCCGGGTGTCGTCCTGCTTGGCGGTCTGCGGTTTGCGGCGCCGGTTGCGGCCACGGCTGTCAGCGGCGGTATCAGAGCGGGCTTCCGCCCGCCCGCGAGCGGGAGCCCTGTCCGTCGGCGCGGTGTCGTTATCGCGCGCTTGGGAACCGTCTTTTTTGCCCTGGGTTCGGCGACCGCGGTTGTCGTCGCGATCCTTGCTCCGGCGATTGTCACTCCTGCCCGACTGGGGCCCGGATTTGCGATTATTCTTGGGGCGGGTTGTTGTCGGTTCGGGTTGCTCCTCCGCGACTTCGGGTTTGGTCAGCCAGGACAGCAGGCGCTTCACCAGGCCGGGTCTGGCCGGAGCAGTCGACGGGGCTGCGGCCGGCACCGGCTGTGCCGGCATTTCAGGACGTCCGGCGGGGGCCGGTGAAGCCGGCGGGAGATGCTGTACTGCAGGTTGCGGTGGCGGTGTGAGAACTTCCCGGGGCAGGATCTCTGAAGCCTGATCGTTGGCAAATTCTTCGGCCAGCTTGTAGCTGGTGACGCTGACCATCTCGTCCTGCTTGCGGAAACGTTGTACCTCAAAATGGGGCGTTTCCATATTGGGGTTGGGCAGGACCAGTACTTTCAGATTGTTGCGCTGTTCGATATCGGCAATTTCTCCACGCTTCTCGTTGAGGAGGTACGTGGCCACCTCCACGGACGTGATGGCGCGAATTTCAGCGCTGTATTCCTTCTGGGCCTCGTCCTCTACCAGGCGGAGGATCGACAGGGCAAGGGAGCGTGTGCCCCGGATGGTTCCCTGGCCGCTACAGCGGGGGCAAACCTTGAAGATGGTTTCCTCAAGGGAGGGGCGGAGCCGTTGCCGGGACATTTCCAGCAGGCCAAAGCGGGATATACGCCCAACCTGAACGCGGGCGCGGTCGAGTTCGAGCGCCTTGCGCATCCGGTTTTCCACTTCCCGCTGGTTCTTGGCCGCGTTCATGTCGATGAAGTCGATGACGATAAGTCCACCCATGTCCCGGAGGCGCAGCTGCCGGGCGATCTCGTCGGCCGCTTCCAGGTTGGTCTGGGTCGCCGTTTCCTCGATATCGCCGCCTTTGGTGGCCCGGGAGGAGTTGATATCGATGGAGACCAGTGCCTCGGTGACGTCTATGACAATGGCGCCGCCGGAGGGCAGTTTGACCTCACGCAGAAACGCTGTCTCGATCTGGTTTTCAACCTGGTAGCGGTTGAAGAGGGGAATGCTGTCCTGATACAGCTTCACCTTGCTGTGGAAAGACGGCATGACCTGCTGGATAAACGCCGATGCCAGATTGTAGGCATCGCGATGATCGACGATGACTTCGCCGATGTCGGGACGCAGGTAGTCCCGGATGGCGCGGATAATGACATTGCTTTCCTGGAACAGAAAGTGGGGCGCCTTGCTGTTGTCCGCCTCTTCCTTGATGGTTGTCCAGAGATGGAGGAGATAATCCAGATCCCACTGCAGTTCCTCCGGGGTCCGTCCGATACCGGCGGTGCGGACGATGGCGCCCATACCGTCGGGGATTTCCAGTTCGCGCATGGCCTCCCGGAGTTCGTTGCGTTCATCCCCCTCAATGCGGCGGGAAATGCCGCCGGCGCGGGGGTTGTTGGGCATCAGTACCAGATACCGCCCCGCCAGGCTGACAAAGGTGGTCAGGGCGGCGCCTTTATTGCCGCGCTCTTCCTTGTCGACCTGAACAATGACTTCGGTACCTTCCTGGATAACATCCTGGATACGCACGCGACCCTGGTCTGCGGGGCTTTTCTTGAAGTATTCCCGGGCGATTTCCTTTAACGGGAGGAAGCCGTGGCGTTCGGAGCCGTAGTCGACGAAGGCGGCTTCAAGGCTGGGTTCGACGCGGGCGATCTTGCCCTTGTAGATATTGGCTTTCTTTTGTTCGCGATTGCGGTTTTCGATGTCCAGGTCATAGAGACGCTGACCATCAACCAGGGCAACCCGAAGTTCCTCGGGGTGCGTCGCGTTGATTAACATTCTTTTCATGCTGTGGTGTCCTGGTTAGGGCCGGGACCACGGCATAGCCACAGAACGCTGTGGAAGGTTGCGGACAGGGGCAGGGGTGCTGTTAGTTAATCAGCTGAAATGCTCGGCCTGCGTTGTATGTCCGTCTTCATCGAATTTATCCAGTCTGGTAGGGTAGTAACTACGTCTTCCTGTTGGCTCAACCAATGGCATGTCGATCCCGGTGGGCTGCATCAGCTCGCACTCGTTTCTTCGTTCGCCGACATGTGAAATTCGTTTTAATCAACCTTGTTCAGTATCTCTGGCAATGGCCGTCGTCTGGCTCGTTTCATTGCGTTTTTCAGGTATCTGTCCAATGTGACAGATACCGGATATCTCATCTGTGTGAAAGGCGCCCACCATCGGTGGGTATTCGCCTGCTGCGCGCCGTATTTCTAGGCCCTTTGGGACGGCAGGCCGCGCAGCCGAGTGATGGTATCAAAGTTTTTCTTTTCCATCAATGACATAGGGGGGTTGATTTGACGCTGTCCGCATTACTGATCGCTGGTAGAATGGCGCTCTTGTTGTCGGGTTGGTTGGAGCGAGGATGTCAGAGCCGGTTGAATCGGGGCCGAGGGTGGTGCAGGTCGAGGTGAGTCGCGACCAGGCTGGCCAGCGCGTCGACAATTTTCTTATTGCGCGTTTGAAGGGGGTGCCCAGGTCCCGGATCTATCGCCTGTTGCGCAAGGGTGAAGTGCGGGTGAACCGCGGCAGGGTGAGGGCGGAGTACCGCCTTGAGGCTGGAGACCTGGTCAGGATTCCGCCGGTCCGTCAGGCGGAGGCGGCGCCGACCCCTGTTCCCGGTGCGTCCCTGCGCGCCCGGCTGGACACCGGTATCCTGCTTGAAACGGACGATCTGATTGTGCTCGACAAGCCCTCGGGGCTGGCGGTGCATGGCGGCAGCGGTGTCAGTCTGGGAGTGATCGAAGCGCTCAGGGCCTCGCGGAGTGACACCTTTCTTGAACTCGTCCACCGCCTCGATCGCGGAACATCCGGCTGTCTGCTGGTCGCAAAGAAGCGCAGCGCCCTGCGCGCCCTCCAGCAACAGCTGCGCGATGGGACCGTGGGCAAGACCTACCTGACACTCGTCGCGGGGCGCTGGCCCAAGGGGCTGGAGTGTATCGATGCCCCGCTCAGAAAACGTACTCTGCCCTCGGGGGAGCAGCGGGTTCGCCCCGATGTTGCCGGCAAGTCGGCGGTGACCAGGTTCAGGGTGGTGCGCCGGTTTGAGACAGCGACGTTGCTGGAGGTCGATCTCGAGACCGGGCGTACCCATCAGATTCGTGTGCATTGTCAGAGTGCGGGCCATCCGCTTGTCGGCGACGACAAATACGGTGATGACCTGATCAACAGTGGTGCCCGGGAGGCGGGCTTACGGCGCTTGTTCCTGCACGCACAGAGGCTTCGGTTTCGGGATCCGTCGACCGGGAAAACGCTGATAGTGGAAGCGCCTGTGCCGGATGATCTTCAATCCTATATCAATTGTATTCAATGAGTTGTGAGACAAAGTTAATCATATTTGACTGGGATGGGACGTTGTCTGACTCCCTGTCCCGCATCGTTGAGTGCCTGCAGGTGTCGGCGCAGGAAGTGGGATTGACACCGCCTTCGCACAGCGAGGGGAGAGAGGTGATCGGGCTCGGCCTGACGGAGGCGCTGGCGACGCTGTTCCCTGATCTGGCGGGGGACGCGATTGCCGCATTGCGCCAGTGTTATTCGAGAAACTACGTCCGGCTGGATCGCCTGCCGGCAAGTTTTTATCCCGGTGTGAGAAATACGCTGGATGTCCTCAAGGAGAGAGGGTTCCGGCTTGCGATGGCGACCGGAAAGAGCCGCCGGGGCTTTGATCGCGTCGTCGAGGCCCATGGATTGACCGGGTATTTCGACGCCAGCCGCTGTGCCGACGAAACTGCGTCAAAGCCGGACCCGCGGATGTTGCTCGAATTGCTGGGGATGTTTGATTGTCCGCCGGAGGCAGCTTTGATGATAGGCGACACGGAGTTCGATATGGCGATGGCGGCGACGGCGGGTGTCTCCCGGGTGGGTGTCGACTATGGCGCGCACCATCCTGATCGTCTCAGGCGCTACGATCTCGTCGCCTGCCTTGCAAGATTTCCTGAACTTCTTAAGTTAATATAACAAGATGCGGGGATATTCTAGAATAATTCTACACCAAATTTGCGCAACATTTTGGCCACGATGATGAGTGGCAGGCCCTGTATCCCGGTCGGATCAAGGTTCTCGATACCCCGAAACAAAGCGATCCCGAGACCTTCGGCCTTGAAGCTGCCCGCGCAGTCATAGGGTGTCTCGCGGTGCAGGTACGAGGTGATTTCCCGCTCGCTGAGGGGGCGAAAATGCACCTTGGTAACATCGGACGTACACAGGTACTGGCCGGTGCCGCTGTCCAGTAGCGCGACGCTGGTATAAAAGGTCACCGTTTGCCCGGAGCAAAGTTCAAGCTGGGCTTTTGCGTTGTCAAAATTCCCCGGTTTGCCGAGAATCTGCTTGTCGATGACCGCGACCTGATCGGAACCGATAATGAGGTGGTCGCCGTAGTCCTCCGACAACGCGCCGGCCTTGCAAACGGCTAGCCGTTCGGCCAGTGAGCGCGCCGGTTCTCCCGGCAAGGGGGTTTCGCTCATGTCGGATGCGACGGCGGTAAACGGAACTCCCAGACGCTCGAGCAGCGCCCGTCGATAGGGCGAGGAGGATGCAAGAATAATCTCTTTACTCATAGGCTTCGGATCCAAACTTCAATTGTACTTTAAGCAGTTTGCCCCATCGGTCAGGGCGTGGAAAGTCTTTCTGCAGCCGCGATTTTTCCATATCTTCCGCGGCACTTGCCAACCGGCTCGCCAGTGGCGCAATTTTTTTTGACAGAACAACGGCATATCCATAGAATTGCGCGCCTATGTCGACCCCCCCAACGAGGAAGCAACTGCCCCGTCACCTGGATCCCCGCAAGCTTGTCACTGCGGGGTCATCGTTGAACGGAGAGGCGAGCACTGCCGAAATGGAGCGGTTGGGTGATGCCGTCGAGTCAGCGGCGCCGTATGCCCGGGTAAGTCTGGATTTCGGCCGCGACGAGATGGGCAATGCCACGGTGAGTGGTTCCGTCGCCCTGGAGGTTGAATTGGAGTGTCAGCGTTGCCTGATGCCGGTCGGTTATTCCCTTGCCGGGACCTTCAGTCTCGGTATTGTGTGGGATGAGGAGCAGGCTAAAAACCTGCCAAAGCGGCTGGAGCCCTGGATCGTGGGCGCTGAGAGTGCCGACCTTTACGACATGGTGGAAGATGAGCTGCTCCTGACGCTACCCATTGTGGCGTACCACAAGCCCGAGGAGTGCAAAGGAACCCGGTCTTATTCCACCGGTGATGTAGAAGACACTGCCGAGAATCCATTTGGTATTTTGGCGCAGTTAAAAAAGCGGCAGTAAATGCCAGAGATCAATGTGCGTAGGCACCAGGAGTAAACAATGGCTGTTCAACAGAATCGTAAAACCCGTTCCAAGCGAGGCATGCGCCGCGCCCATGATAGCCTCTCGGCCCCGACGTTGTCCGTCGACCAGGTGAGTGGCGAGAAACACCGTCGTCACCACGTCAGCGCCGATGGTTTCTACCGTGGTCGTAAGGTTGTCGAGTCCGACGACGAATAAGACGCTTGCGTTCAGAGAATTACTGTCTGGCGGTTGACGCCATGGGCGGGGACGCCGGTCCCCGTCTGACAGTGCCATCGACGGTCGCTTTTTTGCGCCGCCATCCATATGCGACGGTTCGCCTGTTTGGTGAACAGCCCGCGGTATCTCCCTTCCTCGATCCACTCATTGACCAACCCCCAGACGACCTCGCGGATCGGCTGGTATTTCATGCCTGCGGCCCCAGTGTCAGTGCTGATGACAAACCGGCCGTGGCCCTTCGCCAGCGCCGCGAATCCTCTCTGTGGCAGGCCCTGGATACGGTGTCGAGGGGCGAGGCCGAGGGCTGTGTGAGTGCCGGTAATACCGGCGCGTTGATGGCCATGGGCATGACCCTGCTCGGCAAGCTGCCGGGAATCGATCGTCCCGCAATCTGTACCGCGCTGCCGACATTGTCCGGTCGGGCCTATCTGCTCGATATGGGCGCCAACATTGAGTGCACCGCCGAACACCTGGTGCAGTTTGCCCGTATGGCAACGGTGCTGGTGCGTCTTGTCGATGGCAAGGTGTCGCCCCGCGTCGCTTTGCTCAATATCGGGCACGAACAGGGCAAGGGAGATACGGTGGTCCGGGAGGCGGGTGAGCGATTACAGGCCGACCCCGCGATCAATTACCGCGGTTTCGTTGAGGGCGATGGAATCTACAGCGGCGACGTCGACATTGTGGTTTGCGACGGATTTGTCGGCAATGTGGCACTCAAGTCCAGTGAAGGTGTGGCCCGAATGATTGGTTCAATGCTCAACGGGGCGTTGAAGACCGGGTACAGAAGCCGGTTGGGTGCCTGGCTGGCAGCTAAGTCGCTGAAGGCTTTTTTCAGCCGAATTGATCCCTCCCGCTATAATGGTGCCAGCCTTTTAGGTCTTAACGGGGTGGTGATAAAAAGCCATGGTGGCGCCACCGAGTCGGGTTTCGGCCATGCTCTGGACGTCGCCCTGGCCGGTATTTCAGAGCAANTGCCGGCACAGGTCGCAGCGGCAATGGGCCCGNCAGNTGGCNGTGNCNGTAAGGGATAAGCGGTGGGAGCACGGAGGCCCTGTGACGGGCGGCTCCCAAAATCACGACAAGGGTGAACTATGAAAAAAGAGAATCTTGGCTTTATCTTCCCGGGTCAGGGCTCCCAGAAGATCGGCATGTTGTCGGATCTGGCGGCCAGGTACCCGGTTGTGGGTCGGACGTTTGAAGAGGCGTCTGACGTGCTCGGCTACGATCTGTGGGATCTGGTTCAGAACGGTGAGCAGGAGGCCATTAACCTGACGGAGCGGACCCAGCCGCTTTTGCTGACCGCAAGTGTGGCGGTATGGCGGATCTGGGAGGAGCGTCAGGGTTCGGAGCCGGGGCTGATGGCCGGACACAGTTTGGGTGAGTGGTCGGCCCTCGTTTGCGCCAATGCCGTCGCCTTTCAGGATGCCGTGAAGCTGGTCCGTATGCGCGGTGCCTTTATGCAGGACGCCGTCGCCCCCGGCGAGGGCGCTATGGGTGCCATCATGGGTGTTGACGACGATGTGATTCGGTCGGTTTGCGAACAATCGGCCCAGGGCGGCGTAGTATCGGCGGTAAATTACAACTCCCCCGGGCAGGTGGTAATCGCCGGCGATGCCGCCGCGGTGGCGCGGGCGGTTGACGGGCTCAAGGCGGCGGGCGCCAAACGCGCTGTTCCCCTGCCGGTGAGCGCGCCTTTCCATACATCCCTGATGCGCCCGGCGGCTGATCGTCTGGCGGAGCATATTATGGACACAGCTTTCAGCGCCCCCTCTGTGCCTGTTGTGCACAATGTCCATGCCCGGACGGAGTCGGACCCTGAGGTGATCAAGACGCTGATGATTGAGCAGATCTACAGCCCGGTTTTGTGGGTCGACTGCATCAAAACCATGGTTGATCAGGGAATCGATACCATGGTGGAGTGCGGCGCCGGTAAAGTTGTGGGCGGGCTTGCCAAACGCATCGATAAAGGCCTGAACGTCTATGCTACTGAAGACTGCGACAGTCTCGATCAGTCGCTGACGTCACTGTAAGGAGAAAATAATGAGTCTCAACGATAAAGTTGCGCTGGTCACAGGTGCCAGTCGGGGTATTGGAGCGGCGATTGCCGATCTCCTCGGTGCCCAGGGCGCTACCGTCATCGGCACGGCGACCACTGAAGCCGGCGCGGAGAAAATCAGTGCCCGGCTGGCGGAAAAAGGCGTCAGGGGTCGAGGCATGGCTTTGAACGTCACCGACTCGGCGTCGGTACAGGGCGTTCTGAAGGCGATTGAAGAAGAGTTTGGCGCGCCGTTGATTCTGGTCAACAATGCGGGGATCACCAAAGATAATATCCTGATGCGGATGAAGGACGAGGAGTGGTTCGATGTTGTCGACACCAACCTCAATGCCGTATATCGCCTCTGCCGCCATGCGGTGCGGGCAATGACCAAGGCCCGCTGGGGTCGAATTATCAATATCAGCTCGGTGGTCGGCACCATGGGCAATGCCGGTCAATCCAACTACGCCGCCACCAAGGCCGGTGTTGGCGGTTTTTCCCGCGCCCTGGCCAGGGAGTTGGGGTCCCGCAATATTACGGTTAACGCCGTTGCCCCCGGCTTCATCGATACCGACATGACCCGGGATCTCCCGGAAACGCAAAGGACATCGCTGGTGGAACAGATTCCCCTGGCCCGGCTCGGCCAGCCGGAGGAAATTGCGGCCATTGTCGCTTTCCTGGCCGGAGACGGCGGCGGCTACATTACCGGCGAAACGATCCATGTCAACGGCGGCATGTATATGGTTTAACCCGCTGTTTTATATATGGTTATTTTGGTGCGGACAAAACCGGTTACGAACTACATTTTTTGGGTTAGAATGCGCCACGTAGTCGATACCTGAACCAGGTAGCACACAGCCCCTGACGACGTGGAGCAGGTGGCCACAAAAAAGAGAATCCCTAGAAACAGGAGTATTTAACATCATGAGCAGCATTGAAGAACGCGTGATCAAAATGGTCGCAGAGCAACTGGGCGTTAAAGAGGAAGACGTCAAACCCGATTCTTCCTTCGTCGACGATCTGGGCGCCGATTCACTTGACACCGTCGAGCTCATCATGGCCCTTGAAGAGGAGTTCGATACTGAAATTCCCGACGAAGACGCCGAAAAAATCACCACCGTTCAACAGGCAATTGACTACATCAACAATAATCTGAGCTGATTGCTGAACCCGAATTCGTTTCAGAGTTCAACGGGCCGTTCTCCCAGTGAGCACGGCCCTTTTTAAAAACGCGCGTCCGGCTTGTGCTTCTGGTTTCGATACCGGGGTGCAAAGGGCGGCTATTTGATATGTCTGACTTCCATACCTTCGTCGACGGTGCGCCCGCCGCCAGTATCCCGGTTTTCGACCGGGGCCTTGCCTACGGACATGGCCTGTTTGAAACCATGCGCCTTTCGGGCGGAAGCCTGCCCCTGTGGTCCCTTCATCGTGAACGTCTCGCCCGCGGCCTGGAATTGCTGGGTATCCCCCTGGCGGTCGAAACAATCGATGTACAACTGCGGAGCTGTCTGGCCCGGTTGCCCGGTGACGGCGTAATAAAACTCATCGTAACCGGGGGTGTCGGTGCCAGGGGTTATGCGCCTCTCGGGGACACGCCCGGCTCGACGATCATCCAGTGGATGCCGGTGCCATTGTCGATGCCGTCTGTAGCCCTGTATCCGTGTCGCTACCGTTTGCCTGACAATCCGGTATTGGCCGGCGTCAAGCATTTGAATCGCCTTGATCAGGTGCTCGCAGCCGCCGAGGTACCTTCCGGATTTCAGGGATTGGTGATGGACAGCCGAGACAATGTTGTCGAGGCGGTGAGTCACAATCTGTTCTGCCGCATTGACGGGCAATGGTATACACCGGTCTTGAATAACTGCGGCGTGGCGGGTGTGATGCGGCATTACCTGATGAGCGAGGTTTTCCCGGATCTTGGCATGTCAGTGCGCGAAGTGGCGCTGAGCGTCGATGAACTGGCCTCTGCACAGGAGGCATTCCTTTCCAATGCGGTCCATGGCATCGTGCCAGTGATCGCCATTGATGGAGTAAAACAATGGATAACCGGGGCCGAGACCCGGCAAGTTCAGCAAAGGCTCGCGGACCTGCACAACTGTTTCGGCGCCTGATCGGGCCTGTTGCGGTCATCCTGATCCTCCTTGTGGGGTTGTTCTGGGGCGCTGTTCACTGGCTTAACAGTCGCCTCGACGCACCGCTGGCGGTGGATGAAGGCGGTTACACCCTGCTGGTGCCCCGTGGCAGTTCCTTTTATCAGCTCGGACCGCAACTGGTGTCCCTTGGTTTAACGGAGTCCGATCTGCCGCTCAAGCTCTATGTGCGCTTTGTTGTCGACGCTCCGATACATGCCGGTGAATACCGCGTTGAATACGGCGATTCACTGCGTTTATTGATCGAAAAGCTCATTGAAGGCCGGGTTGTTCAACACCGTCTTACCTTCCCGGAAGGCCGTACGGTTCAGGAATGGCTGGACCTGATGGCGGGCGATCCGGTGTTGTCCCTTCAGCCACTGCCTTCGGCGGACGCCTTGCGTGATCTCGTCGCCGAACAACCGGGAGACAGCCCGGAAGGCTGGTTCTTTCCCGATACCTACACGTTTATTCGCGGCGACGACGGATTGGCAATCTTTCGGCAGGCCCACGAGCGGATGATCGATGTTCTGACCGCCGCCTGGGGTCAGCGCGCTGCGGACCTGCCGTTGAAAAATCCCTACGAGGCGTTGATTCTGGCATCCATTGTCGAGAAGGAGACGGGGATGCCGTCGGAGCGCGATCGTATTGCGGGTGTTTTTGTCCGCCGCCTGAAAAAGGGCATGCGGCTGCAAACCGATCCGACAGTGATTTACGGGCTCGGTGACCGTTTTGAGGGTAATCTGACCCGTCAGCACCTCAACGAGGAAACCGCTTACAATACCTACCAGATTGCGGGACTGCCGCCGACACCCATCGCCAATCCCGGCCGCGAGGCCATCGAAGCGGTGATGAACCCGGCCGAGGATAGCGCGTTATATTTTGTTGCCAGGGGCGATGGCAGCCATCAGTTTTCCGATACGCTGGCTGAGCATCGCCGGGCGGTGAAGGATTATCAACTCAAGCGGCGGGACAACTATCGATCGTCCCCGGCGCCAGCTGCTAACGGGGAACGTTAGCAAGCATCGGCGATAGACCAGGGTCAAGATCTGGTATCCCCATGAATGCCAGCGAACCGGATGCGCCGGACGCCTTGAAATGACAGTGAAGAGTGCAATGATCGAAACAAGCCAGAAGACAGGCAACTTCATCACCCTTGAGGGGGGGGAGGGCGTTGGCAAGACAACCAATATGGGGTTTATCCGGGATTGGTTGTCGGAGCGGGGTATCCCGTTCGTCACGACCCGTGAGCCCGGTGGAACCCCGGTGGCCGAAAAAATTCGCCATCTGTTGCTGGAACATCACGAAGAGGACATCGACGGTACCGCGGAGTTACTGCTGATTTTCGCTGCCCGGGCCCAACATCTGGCCCGGGTGATTATGCCGGCCCTGGCCCGCGGTACCTGGGTGATCTGTGATCGCTTCACCGATGCCACCTACGCCTACCAGGGGGCCGGGCGGGGTCTGGGGCTCGAAAAGGTCGCGCAGCTGGAGAGCCTGGTTCAGGGTGTTCTGAGGCCTGATCTGACGCTTATTCTTGATGTGGACACCGGTCTGGGGCTTTCAAGAGCCAGTCAGCGAGGCCAGCTGGATCGTTTCGAAAGCGAGACCCACGCGTTTTTTGACCGCGTCAGACAAACATATCTGCAATTGGCCCGGGAAAATCCACAGCGCTATCGGGTGGTGGATGCGGGGCAGTCGCTGGTCTCGGTGCAGCGGGATATCAGTGCCGCGCTCACGGAGTTGCTGTGATGGATACCCGTCGCCCTTATCCCTGGCAGACAGCGCAGTGGCAACAGTTTGCAGAGCTCGTCCAGCTTGACCGGTTACCCCATGCACTCCTGTTGACCGGGCCGGCGGAAATTGGCAAGTTCCAGCTCGCCATGGCCATGGCCCAGGGGTTACTCTGTGAATCCGTCGACGGGGCAGTAGCCTGCGGCCGCTGCCGGCTCTGCCTGCTTTTTCAGGCCGGCAGTCATCCGGATTTTCTGCTGGTGACCCCGGAGGAGGAAGGCAAGGCGATCAAGGTGGACCAGATCCGCCAGCTGACGGAATTTGGTACCCGCACCGCATCCCAGGGAGGCTGGCGGGTAATCGTCGTCGCCCCGGCGGAAGCGATGAATGTGAATGCCGCCAACGCGTTTTTGAAAACGCTGGAAGAACCCGGAGCCAGGGTGCTGGTGGTTCTCGTCAATCACCGGGTGGGCGGCATCCTCCCGACCATTCGCAGCCGGTGCCGCATTGTACCGGTCCAGATGCCCGCTATCAGCGATTCCCGGGAGTGGTTGGCCGGATACTATGACCCCGGCGACGGGGTCGATGTCGATGAGGTGTTAGTCCGGGCGGGCGGCCGACCCCTGCGCGCCATGCGCTTTCTTCAGTCGGACCTCCAGAGCCAGATCGCGCGTTTCGATGGCCTGATGGCGAGCCTGGAGGCCGGCGAGCTTTCGGTGCTCGAGGGCGCCAGAATCTGCAAGGAGCTGCCGCCGTTTGACCTGATCGAGTGGTTGCAGCAATACCTGTACGACCGGTTGCGGGCCCGGGTCCTGGCCGGGGACGATGACTCCGCACAGGCCTGGTTCCGATTGCTGGATCGTTTGACCCTCGCCAAGCAACGACTGCACAGCCCCGCCAACCCCAATCTTCAACTGCTGTGGGAAGAGGTTTTGATGGATTGGAACTCGGTGTTAGACTTTTCCGCGCGCACATCTTAAGGGACAAATTCGATGAAATTTTCCGGTGGTGGCATTGGCAATAGCATGATCAAGCTGTCGATAGGCGACGTGAACGCGCTCTACGATGCTTACATGCCCTTTGTTCTGGGGGGCGGTCTGTTCGTGCCCACCGGCAAAAGTTATACCCTGGGCGACGAAGTATTTCTTCTCCTGGACCTTTTCGACGAGCCTGAGGTCATTCCCCTCGCAGGTAGGGTTGTCTGGGTCACCCCGAAAGATGTTGTCACCAATCGCAAGCCGGGCATTGGCATCCAGCTCAACCCCGAGCATGCCGATCTGGTAGGCAAGATCGAAACCCTGTTGGCGGGCCTTTTAACCAGCGACCGTATTTCCAATACCCTCTGAAACCATGTCGGATTCCGAGTTTTTATGTTAGTGGATTCACACTGCCACCTGGATCGTATTGATCTGGAAAAGGCCGGCAGGAGCCTGGACCAGATTCTGGTTTCGGCAAAGGATCGGGGTGTTACCCGGTTTTTGTCGATTGCCACCGATCTGACGTCCTCCGAGCGGCTGCTGTCCCTCGGCCAGTCCTATGCCGAGGTGTACACCTCCGTGGGTGTCCATCCGTTACAGGATGCGGCGCAGCCGGTGCCGGGGGTCGAGGAACTGGCGCGGTTGAGCGACAACGACAAGGTCATCGCCATTGGTGAAACCGGGCTGGATAATCACTATGCGGCGGAAACCGCTGAGTGGCAGAGGGCCAGCTTCATCAGTCACCTCAAGGCGGCCCGGGAGGTCGCCAAGCCGGTTATCGTGCACACCCGGGACGCCCGAGCGGAGACCCTGGCCCTGATCAGGGAGCACGGTAGCCGGGAGAGTGCCGGTATACTGCATTGTTTTACCGAATCCTGGGATATGGCAGAGGCGGCGCTGGCGCTGAATTTTTATATTTCGTTTTCCGGAATCGTCACCTTTCGCAATGCCGAGGGGCTGCGCGAGGTAGTCCGCAAAGTGCCGCTGGACCGGATCCTGGTTGAGACCGATGCGCCCTGGCTGGCGCCGGTGCCCCACCGGGGCCAGCAAAACGAACCGGCCTACGTTGTCGAGGTCGCGGAGCAGGTAGCCGCACTGAAGGGGCTGTCCCTCGAGGCGTTTGCCAAACAGTCATCGGAAAATTTCGATCGGCTCTTCGGCCTTTGAAATTCATTACCCTGTCGCCGATTGGAGACCACCATGGACCAACCGAATCCCGCTGAACGCATCGTCGTCAAAACATTTCCCGTCGGGCCCCTGCAATGCAACTGCTCGATTATCGGCGATACGCTGACCGGATTGGCTGTTCTGGTCGATCCCGGCGGCGATGCCGAACTGATCCTTAAGGAGCTCGATGACATGGGGCTCAAGGTGGTTTCCATTATCCACACCCACGCCCATCTCGATCATATTCTGGCCGCAGGGGAGATTAAAAAGGCCACCGGCGCGCCGATTTATCTTCACGAGGGTGACATGTTTCTCTGGGAGGGCGTTGCCGAGCAGTGCCAGATGTTCGGTGTGCCGCCGGTCAAGTTGCCGAAACCGGATCACTTCATCAATGACGACCAGGATCTCGGCTGCTGCGGTGGCGTCGCCCTCCACACCCCGGGCCATACCCCTGGCTCCACCAGTTTCTGGTTTGATCAGTGCAACACGCTGATTGCCGGGGACACCCTGTTCAGGGGCAGTATCGGCCGTACCGATCTCTGGGGTGGCAACTTTGAAAGCATTGTCGATTCCATCAAGGAACGTCTTTACACCCTCGACGACGACGCCACTGTGATCACGGGCCACGGGCCGAGCACCAAAATCGGCGTTGAAAAAGAAACCAATATGTTTGTACGGGGGTAGGGTATGCGCCAGCAAATTATCGACATGCTCGATCTGCAGGACGCCATGAATACCCGGGTCCATCCCCGGTGGCGCGAGCAGAATTTTGCCTGGTATCGGGCCGTCTGGGTCGAGTGTGCCGAGCTGATGGATCATTACGGCTGGAAGTGGTGGAAAAAACAGACCCCCGATATGGATCAGGTCAAACTGGAGCTGATCGATATCTGGCACTTCGGCCTCAGCCTGCTGCTGGTGGAAAACCAGGATGTCGATGCGATCGTGAATCGAGTGGTTGCCGCGATCGAGGACGCGCCGGGTACCGGTAATTTCCGCGAGGATCTCGAGGCTTTCACCGAATCGACCCTGCACAGCCGCAGTTTCGATATCGCCGGCTTTGCCACGTTGATGGATGGCGTTGGCCTCGATTTTGATGAACTGTATGCCCGCTATATCGGCAAGAACATGCTCAATCTGTTCCGTCAGGAGAAGGGCTACCAGCAGGGGACCTACCGCAAAACCTGGCAGGGGCGGGAGGATAACGAGCACCTGATGGAAATCATCAATGAGTTGGACCGGGCCAGCACCGATTTCCGGGACGCGGTTTATCGCTCCCTGGAATTTCGTTATAACTCAATGGATAGCGGCTGATCGACGCCCAGTGATGAAAAATGCCGCCATTTCCGTATAATGTGCGGCTTCTCGATTGAACACTACCAACCACCAATTCACGCGGAGAGAGCCTGTGAAAGCACCTGTACGTGTAGCCGTGACTGGCGCGGCCGGACAAATCAGTTATTCCCTTCTGTTCAGAATCGCCGCTGGCGAAATGCTGGGACCGGATCAGCCCGTCATCCTGCAAATGCTGGAAATCACCCCGGCCCTTGAAGCCCTGAATGGCGTTGCCATGGAACTGGACGATTGCGCCTTCCCGCTGCTGGCCGGCATGGTCCAGACTGACGATCCCAATGTCGCGTTCAAAGACGCCGATTACGCCCTCCTGGTTGGTGCCCGTCCGCGGGGCCCCGGCATGGAGCGCAAGGATCTTCTCGAAGCCAACGCCGCGATTTTCTCCGTACAGGGCAAGGCCATCAATGACAACGCCAGCCGTGATATCAAGGTGCTGGTGGTGGGTAACCCCGCGAATACCAATGCCCTGATTGCCCAGCGCAACGCGCCGGATATCAACCCCCGCCAGTTCACTGCCATGACCCGTCTGGACCACAACCGCGCCATGACCCAGCTGGCCCAGAAGACCGACGCGACGATCAATGACGTCACCAACATGACCATCTGGGGCAACCATTCTTCCACCCAGTACCCTGACCTGTTCCATGCGAAGGTGAAGGGTCAGAGCGCCATCGATCTGATCGACCAGGCCTGGTACGAGGAAACTTTCATTCCCGATGTTCAGCAGCGTGGCGCGGCGATCATTAAAGCCCGTGGTGCTTCCAGTGCGGCGTCTGCGGCCAACGCCGCCATCGGCCATATGCGCAGTTGGGCGCTCGGCACTCCCGCCAACGATTGGGTGAGCATGGGGGTCTATTCCGACGGCAGCTACGGCATTGCCGAAGGCCTTATCTATTCTTTCCCCTGTGTCTGTCAGAACGGCGACTGGCAGATCGTCCAGGGGCTGGAGATCGGCGAGTTTTCCGCGGGTCGTATGAAAGCCACCGAGCAGGAACTGTCGGAAGAGCGCGATGCAGTGAGCCACCTGCTGCCGTAAGGCGTCGATGTTCGAACATCGCGAAGTTCAAAAGCCCCGCTCTGCGGGGCTTTTTCGTTTCGCTTGATACCGAATCAGCAGGCGGTGAGACGGGACACCAGCACCGGAATCGCGGTTTCAACACGCAAAATCCTGGGCCCCAGGGAAACCGTCTGAAAACCGACCTGCTCCAGCTTGTCCACTTCATAGGGAATGAATCCCCCTTCGGGGCCGATGGCCAGGGAGACAGGACCGGTCTTCGCCGTCGGGCACGGGGTATCCGTGTAGGGGTGAGCCACCAGCGGGGTAGTGTTCTCAATCAGTTTCGGGAGCTGGTCCTCGACAAAGGGTTTGAAGCGTTTGTGAAGGTGGACCTGCGGGAGAACCGTGTCGCAACTTTGCTCCAGCCCCAGGATAAGTTGTTCCTCTATAGAACCGGGGGCAAGCCATGGCGTTTGCCAGTAGCTTTTTTCCACCCGGTAGCTGTTGACCAGATGAATCGTCTTGATGCCGAGACTGGCGGCGGTCTGGAAAATGCGTTTCAGCATTTTAGGACGGGGCAGGGCAAGGATAAGCGTTATGTCCACAGCCGCGGGTGGAGCCCGTTCCAGGGTGACCTCCAGCAGGGCTTCGCTCGCCGTTATTTGCAGAACCGTGGCGCGACCGATTTGCCCGCCGATCTCTCCAACCTTGATGGTGTCCCCGGGCTCGGCGTTCAAATACGCGAGCAGATGCCGGTGCTGGCGCCCGTCAATGCGCAGTTGACCGGTGTCTTCGCGTTGCTCAGGTCGGAAAAGTAGTAAATTCATCGCAGAAGATGGATTGTCTGGGGCCAATGTATCGAGGTGCGGTCATCCCAGGTCTAGAGGTGAGGCGATTGCTCTACCGCAACAGCTGGAGTGCCCATTATACCGACCTTCCGTCCCGATTACGCGATTACCGCGAACGGTTCTCCGCCGCTAGCTAGAGTTCCTCCCCCGACAGCAACCGGGAAAGTACCCGGCAGGCATCGGTTTCGGTAAAGATACCCGCCAGCTCCCCGTTATCGAGCACAATCACTGTGCCGAGACCATTGTCCACCATCCGGTCGAGCACGGTCCCCAGGGGATCGCCAATATCGGCGACGAAAGCCCGGGAGGGCACCAGATCCCGTACGAGCAATTCTTCATCGGCACTGATCTTGTGGGCGGGCAGGGTAAAGCGCTTGATGTCCCGGTCTGAAATCACGGATTCCACAACAGTGCCATCCATGACCGGGAGGTGGTTCACCTGAAGCCTCTCCATCTCGGCTTTGGCATCGCTCAGGGTTGCGTCGATGGTAATGGTGTAGGGCGACGGGGTCATGACATCGCCGATACGCAATTGGCTTGGTGACTTCATGGGGTTACAGCTCCAGGTTGAAGAAACGACTTGGTCAGTTGCGTGGTGATTCTACGCTTTCCGGTCTGACCTGATTTTAATATGGATCAAGTGAGTGCAAAGCGTCAATCCGGGGTGGCGGGTGACGGGCCGCGCCAGTAATTGGAGTTCAGTGCCTATGGCCGGCATTGCTTAATCCGGGTGCGGTTATACACTGGATGGATCATTCAATGGCCCACCCAATCGTTACCTGCTGTCGGCATTGCACGTCTTGCGGTGGCGATCGGCAAATGCGCCGCAATGAGCACCTCTTATAACCAGTAATAACAGGAGTCTATTTTGACCGTTACCTCAACCATTAGATATCCCTGCCAATTCAGCGCCGAAACGGAACAGAAGATCATACGATGGACTGAAGACAATCTGGGCGGAAACGTTATTCGTGTCGAGCAGGTGGTCCGCTGGCGGCCCATCTGGCGGGTTGACGTCGATCAAAAGGGCGTTTTGAAATCCTATGCCTTCAAAGGGCCCCGGGACGGCAAGGTGATTCCCTATCCGCTGGAGCATGAATTCAATATGCTCAAGGTGCTCGGTGACAACGGTATTCCGGTGCCGCCTGTGCATGGGGTATGCGATGCTCCGCCGGCGGTGGTCATGGACTGGATGCCCGGTGGTCGCGATCCCGGCATGGTGATGATGGCCGCCGAGAGCGAATCGGGCATGAGCGAAGACCGCTGGGCCGCCAGCCTGACCTATATGGATTATCTGGCCAAAATGCACAAACTCGACCCCGGACAGTTTGTGCCCCATGGGCTAACCCGACCCGAGGGCTCCGCCGCCATTGCACTGAACGGCTTTGACCGGTTTTACGCCCTGGGCAAGTCCCAGGGCGTTGTCGACCCCTTTATGGAATTCTGTCGGGCATGGTTGCACCGCAACGTGCCCGACCGTCAGCGGGTTTCCTTTGTCACCGGCGACTGTTGCCAGTTTCTGTCCGATGGGCCGGAGGTTACCACCCTGCTGGATATGGAGATCGGCTACCTCGGCGATCATCTGTCCGATCTGGCTTGTTTCGTCGGTCGCCACCCGGTGGAAAATCTCGGTGATATCGGTGCTTTGCTGCGCCGCTACGAGGCGTCATTTGGCGAGAAAATCGATATCGATGCCCTGGCCTATCAGGTGGTCGTTTTCATGACCGTGGCCTTTGTCTTCCCGGTATTTACCCTGCCGGTGACCGCCCCTGGCGGCGACTGGGTGGAGAGCCAGGTGCAGGTGGCGTTCTGTGGCCGACGGTGCGCCGAAGCGCTGGCCGATCTGATGGGCGTGGCCCTCGACAGCGATATTGAACTGCCCGCGCCGCGGAGTACGCCACTGGAGGATATGGCCCTCGCCAAGCTGGCTGAGGAAATTGCCAACATGCCCACGGATCCTTATTTTCAGCCCTGGAAGCGGGATATCGTCGCCAAGATTCCCCAGTGGCTCGGGCAGCAGGCCCATTACGGATTGTGGGCGGAAGCGGAGGATCTCAGGGAGATGGCGGAGATTCTCGGCCATCAACCCGCCAGCCTGGAGGAGGGTGATAAGGCCCTGAGTGAATTCATTCAGTCTGCCGGGGCGGAGCATGACGAAACCCTGGTGCGCTTTTTCCACCGCCGCACATTGCGGCAGTGTCATATCTGTGTCGGCCCCGATGCCCCGGAGGACCATATTATTTTCGCCCGGCTTGAGTCGGTGCGGGATCTCTATCAATCCTGACCATTTGCATGACAATGACTGTGAGCAGGACTTTACGACATGACTGAGATGAAAGCGGTACGTATCCACGATTTCGGGGGGCTCGACTCCCTGGTTATCGACGCCATACCCGTGCCGGAACCCCGGGAAGGTGAAGTGCAGGTGGCGGTCCATGCCGCCAGCGTTAACCCGGTCGACTGGCAGTTGACCTACGGCATCAACCAGGACTTCATGAACAGGGTGCTGCCGACAATCCTGGGTTTCGATGTTGCCGGGGTGGTGACCACCGTCGGCAGCGGCGTGGCGGACCTGGCCGTCGGCGACCGGGTCTATGGTCACACCGATTTTCGCCTCGACGGCGCCTTCGCCGAGTACATTTGCTGTGCCCGGGACCGGTTGGTGCCCATGCCAGGAAACCTTTCCTTTTCCGATGCCGCCGCCGTACCCGTCGCCGCACTGGCCGCCTGGACCGGTTTTTTTGGCGCTCAAGCAGTCAACCTGCAACCGGATCAGACTGTGCTGATTACCGCCGCCGCTGGTGGTGTCGGTACCTTCGCCGTGCAATTTGCCAAGTGGGCCGGGGCCCGTGTCGTGGCTACGGCATCCGCCGACAACCATGCTTTTCTCACAGAGCTGGGGGCGGATCAGGTCATCGATTACAAAACCGGAAACCTCGCCGATGCGCTTCCGGAGCTGGATGCGGTGCTGGATGCCGTTGGCGGCGACACCCAGATACAGGCCCTGCAGCGGATACGTACCGGTGGTGTGCTGGCCTCATTGGTGGGCGAACAGTGGGGTGACAGCAACAGTGCTCCTCAAGTCAGAAAGTTCGTGGTTCACGGCGGCTATTACC
>PABE01000147.1 GCA_002702725.1 Porticoccaceae bacterium | reverse complement strand
GCGTTGGATGCGAGTGCCAGGTGATACCATCTTTTTTCTCGGCGCGGTGGCGCTGGTGTTGTTCATCGCCGGAATCAAGACCGGGCATTCGTTTCGGAAGTCAGAGTGACAGGCATGTCGGACTGTGGACTTGAAACATCGGTGCCCGACTGGTTGATCGATCACCCTGAAGTAGAACCGATCGTGCGCGAGCTCGGTATCGATGATCACTGCGGTGGCAGGTCGCTGGAAACAGTCTGTCGAGAGAGAGGGTTGAACCCGGATGAAGTCCTGAGTCGTCTTAAGATGCAGATAGAGCAATATCGACTGTTGAAGAAAGATCGTCCGGTCGACCAACCTCGCGACAAGACAGGAAAATAAAATGGCCATTCACCACGCCCAGCCAGGTGAGGTTGTCGACGTCCGTCCACTCGGTGACAAGCTGCAAGGTACCAAGACAACCGCACTCTTCAAGACAGAAGCCATGGAAGTCGTGCGCTTGGTCATGAAGGCGGGGAAGACTCTGTCCGAGCATCGAGCCCCCGGAGAGATTATCGTGCACTGCCTCGAAGGCAAGATCGTCTTCCACGCGATGGGGAATTCGCAGGAGTTGGAGTCAGGACAGTTGCTATTCCTTCCCGCTGGCGAGCCTCACGCGGTCGACTGCATGGAAGACGCGTCTTTCCTGCTCACGATTGTCAAGGTGGATCAATAAGGCCTTGATCGGATAGCGTTCGCCAAGCAGCGGCATCCACCGTTGATCGAGTGCGATTGATGTTGCCTCTCGCGCAGCGCCTGAAACCTGGCGTAGCTGACCGACTCGACTATCAACTCGGTCGCGCATCGGATGGAGCATGCTCATCGCACTTCTTGAAGTTCAGTTCGAAGCCCAGCATGCTCGCTCGACCTTCCGCAGACGTCACCCATTCGCGGCACATCTCATCCTACGCAACAATCTAGTCCAAGCTCCGGGGGTAGAGCATTCGCATTCCGTTGAAGACGACAAGCAGGGCCGCTCCAGTATCAGCGGCAATCGCCATCCACAACGTGGCCAGTCCGCCGATGGACAAAGCGAGAAAGAGCGCCTTGATGCCCAACGCAAAGATCACGTTTTGTCGAATGAGCTTCAACGTTCGACGTGCATGTTGAACAAGCCAAGGGATACGCGACAAGTCATCGGTCATCAGCGCGATATCTGCTGTTTCGATGGCCGCGTCCGTTCCAATTGCTCCCATGGCAATTCCGATCGTTGCGCGTGCCAGCGCAGGAGCATCATTGACTCCATCGCCCACCATGGCAACATCGCCATACTCGTCGACCATCGACTCAATTGCAGCGATCTTTTCCTCGGGACGTAATTCGGAGCGATATTCGGTCATCCCGACTTGGTCGGCAATTGCCTCGGCAGCGTTCACGTTGTCGCCCGTCAACATAATCAAATGGTGAACCCCTGCTGATCGCAACCGATCAATGACTTGGCGCACATTTGAACGCACCGCGTCCGTGATCCCGATCACACCGCAAACATGTTGCTCATTTCCGACCACGACTATCGTTCGTCCCCTCGCGGAGAGTTTCTCAAGCTCAGCGTCGACCATTGATGATGCTTGTCCTCGCTCCGCGAGATATTCGCGCGAACCAATCCAATACAGCCGATCTTGGATCGTTCCCGTCGCGCCCATTCCTCGAATCACTTGGAGGTTATCGGCTGGCGGCGCCTCGATTTGTCGTTCTTCTGAGAATCGGACAATGGCTCGAGCCAAGGGATGTTCACTGTGAGACTCGAGCGCAAGAGCGCGTTCGATCAGTTCTCGTTCCGAATGATCGTTTATAGGTATGATCTCAACGACTGTCGGTTGTCCGTGCGTCAAGGTTCCTGTCTTGTCAAAGGCGATGGCCTTTAATCGCGCTACCGATTCAAGATACACTCCTCCTTTGACCAGCACCCCTTGGCGGGCAGCCGTCGCGAGGCCGCTGACAATGGTCACCGGAGTTGAGATGACCAATGCACAAGGACAAGCAATCACCAACAACACGAGCGAGTTGTAAAACCAATCAGACCATGCTTCACCTAACAAGAGTGGCGGTACGATCAGGACGGCGATCGCCAACACCATGATCGTGGGCGTATAGATTCGAGCGAACTTCTCGATCCATCGCTCGGACGGAGCTTTCTTTGAACCCGCTTCACTCACTAGCCGAATCACTCGTGCCAGTGTCGTATCTTCCGCGGGCTTGGTCGAACGAACGCGCAAGACGCCGTCGCCATTGATTGTTCCAGCAAACACTTCTGCACCCACTCGTTTCGCGACCGGTGAGCTTTCGCCGGTAATCGGCGCTTGATTGACGTGACTCTCTCCCGCAACGATTTGTCCATCGAGAGGAATACGCTCGCCTGGCTTGACGACAAACGTTGCACCGAGTTCAACATCTTCCGGTGCAACAATCGACTCCTCCTGCTGATCGTTAATCAAGCGAACTTCCGCTGGAGCGAGTTCTGTCAAAGCTGCAACAGCTCGCCGAGCACGACCGACACTCCATGATTCGAGTAAGAGTGAAAGCGAAAAGAGAAACGAAACGGTCGCCGCTTCAAGCCACTCCCCAATGATAATCGCACCCGTGATGGCGATTATCATCAACAAGTTCATGTCAGGCCGGAAGCGTCGAGCGGAGTACAAGGCTTTCGGAAAGACATACCAGGCACCCGCGATCGTCGCCAAGCCGTAGTTTAGGCGTAACGGCCATGGAAGAGCACGATGCTCACCCGTGAAGAATCCAGTCAGACCATCAGCCATCCAAACCTGCGCCGCGAGTCCAATTAAAATCGCTAGACCACTGACCAGCGTTAGGACGAAGCGCCCTGATCGTTTCCAAAACGATGCTTGATGAGCGGAACGCGCACCGTCCGTCCACGGCTCGGCACGCATCCCGGTTTTTGCGACGGCGTCGATGATACGATTTGACTCGACATGAGCTGCGGATCGGATCGTCAAACGAGATTGCAGCAAGTCAAACGCGAGGTGGTCTTCACCACCGACAAGAGGTCCGAGTGCTTGCTTGAGGACTGCAACCTCTTCGGCACAGTCCATACCCGCTATTTTGAAATGACGATCTCGATCTTCAGTCATGTTATGCAATCAAACGTTCATGTTGGTCTTGTCCGTCGCATTCTTAAGTTCCGATGCTGTCCAACGGCAACCGCCTGAAGGCTCCTACTGAGTGACACCGCAGCTAAGTCGAATTCAGGCAGCCGCGACGCGCGATTCGCTTGGCCAACTTTGAACTTTGCCGTCTTGTAAGCGAAGAGTTCGATTGGCATAAGCCGCTGCCGCGTCGTCATGAGTCACCATGACAATGGTCCGTCCTTCTCGGTTGAACTCACTTAGATACTCCATGACCTGTTCGCGCGTCGCGGCATCGAGGTTGCCTGTGGGTTCGTCGGCGAGTACCACTCGAGGGTTGTTGGCAAGTGTTCGAGCGAGGGCAACACGCTGTTGTTGACCTTGACTCAGTTCACCTGGCCGGTGGTGCATCCGCTCGCCAAGTCCGACTCGATCGAGCATTGCGTTAGCTTGTTCGAGTTGCTCGAGGTTCGATTTACCCGCCAACATCAAAGGGATCTGGACATTTTCCAACGCAGTTAGCCAAGGAATGAGATTGAAAGTCTGAAAAACAAATCCAATCGACTCCTTTCTAACCGCAGCTCTTGCTTCACTCGACAGTTCGTAAAGGGATGTCTCATTGAGAAACACACTTCCTTCCGATGGAGCAAGCATTCCTCCCAAGATGGAAAGCAGCGTGGTTTTCCCGCTCCCACTAGGCCCCACCACAGCAATGAACTCGCCCTCGTCGATCTGAAACGTGGAGTTGTCGAGTGCGGTGACGACTTCGCCTCGTCGCACATAAGATTTTGATACTGATTCAAGTCGATACATGGTGATTACCATCCTTGGTTCTAAATACTGGGACTAACACGAATAGCCAGGGACAGGATCAGCTGTCGCCAAACACCAAGCACGGGTCGAGCAACGAAGCGCGACGTGCTGGCAAGTACGTCGCGGCAAGTGCGACGATTGTTGCTGCTGCAACTCCGACGCCACACAGGCCGGGCATGAGTCGCACTTCAATATCTAGCCAACCGGGGCCAATGAGTGACGCCAAAACGGCTCCCAACAGGAATCCCCCCAGCCCGCCAAAAATCCCCAACAGCATGGCTTTTCCGAGAAACAGGCGGGCGATGAGCCAACGGCTCGCACCCAAGGCCATCAACGTGCCAATCTCCCGACGTCGCTCGGTAACGTTGGCATACATGACACTTGCAACACTCGCGCCACCAACGAGCAAAAGAATCGAGAAGAAGACCCACGAGAGTCGAGACATCAAGCCATTGACGGCGACTTGCGTTTCGACGATCTGCGCGAGCGTGACGACTCGAGCCTCAGGGAGTTCAGCTTCCAAATCCGTGATCAAACCTCCCGCAGCGTCATCGCAGCAAGCCATGATCTCGATGACGTTGACCACGGGTCCCGTCTCCGCCAACTCTTGAACGGAATGGAGATGGGCAAACGCACGACTATCATCAATCGTTCCAGTTGCAGGCAGAATCGTCGACACCTGAAACGTATCGCCTAGTATGCTGATCTCTTCGCCGATTCCGACATTCATTTCGGACGCTAAGTCCGAGCCCAGGATAAGCTCTCGCGAACCGAGTTCGTCGATCGTCCGAGTCGAAGCCAACGAAGTGCGATCTCCGGAATCTGCCCCTGCTGCCGTCGCACTTGTTTCACAGCATCCCCGATCACTTCCAATTGGATTAGCAACCAGGTTTAGACCTTGCCACGCTGACTTCGCTTGAAACTCTGACTTGGGCAAGATACCGGTCAGGATGAACTGATGTTCTTCCGCGGAGGTTTCGAGGCAAAGCTTGGGAGCGAGATTTTGTACGCCGGGTAAACGTGCCAAAGCTAATCGAGTCACGAATTCTTCAGGCATGGTCTTGCCATGCATATCGGCCGAATAATAGTCATCGAGTGAAACGCTGTTCGGAAGTACAAGCACGTTGGCACCAAGTGTGTCCATGTCTTGGGAGATCTTTTCCTCCGAAGAAATCGTAATGTGTTGAATCGCGACAAGCGCCGTAACGCCTAAGGTCACGGTCAACAAGCCCGTGAACATTGGTGTTGGACGCTGCCGAAGCTCTTTCCAGATCAAGTTGCGAAGTCGCATGGATTCCCTTCCTATCGAATGTGGCATTGAGAAGAAGGGGCCTGGCCAATCCGACCAAGCCCCTCTAAGTCTCGGACAAAGTCTCGAATTAGCGACGAGTCGCATTACCCTGAGACGTTCGGTGTTTGCACGACGGATCGTCGCAGCACTTGCCCGCTGCCGAGAGTCGCTGGGCAAGGACACTCAAGGTCACATTCGATTTATAGGTTCCAAGCAAGACTCCAGGAGGAGCCAGGAAGGCAACCACAGGTTGATCGTTGTCGCGAGGAATTTGCAGCTGATTCAAGAACGCGGCTTCGTTGGGATCCGTTGCTCGTAGGTTGACCACGGAGGTTCGGTTCTTGAAGAGGTCGTCGGATTGAAAGTCTTTCACGCCTTGTGGAACGAAAGGGTTTTCATCTGGTTGTGCGCAGAGCAGAACAATTCGCTCCTCTTGAAGCGCCTTCACCACATCAGCTTGGCCAGCGGAAATGATCGCGGCGACAAGTTGTTCCTGGGTTGCTCGTTGAGGCATTACGCCGGTTACCGCGCCGTTGGGTGCAATCACGGCGACAGAGGGCATGGGAAGTCGCGATGCATCAAAGTGATCTACGAGCGACTTCTCCGCCGGGTCGGTAACTTGAACTGGAATCATGGTCGCGTCATTTCGAGAGCTGAGCGTTGCTTGAATCTCCTGCAACATCGCTGAAGTTGCCTTGTCATTCGTTCGGTAGAAAAGCACAAATGCGTACTGCCCTTGCTGGGACGCTTCTGTTACTGCTTGCTGACCATCAAGCGGGATTGCTCCATCTGCTTGCTTTCCGGCCACAGAAATCAAGCAGATTGAAGCCATCGCGGCGGTAACGAAGATTCTATGTCGAGACATGATTTCAGAATCCTTTCTGAATGGATCGAAGTGAAAGTAGTTTGCATCAAAACGTAATTCAACGGCGTTGATGCGCGGATTGACCTTGTGGTCAAATCGAATCTAGTTCGATGGCCTCAAGAGAATCGCAGCCTTCGCTCACTGGCATTCGAATACGCCGATGTGCTGCGCACGGACAAGTGCATCTGCCAACGATGTCAGTCGTCAACGGTAGATGCTGCGTTCAAGCCGCACCAAAGCTGCGAAGCGCACCCGCGCTATCAGAGTCGCCAGACCTGCAGTCGTTCTCGCAGAGGATGCTCATGCGCGAGTGAAATTGGCGACTTTGTGAAGAGAGAGAACTGGCGCTGAAGGTCGTGGCTCGCACGGTGATCGAGATGCATCGCCGTTCCAGCTATCGAANAGCGAGTGTTTGCAATGCTNAGCAACCGATTGGAGTCCAGAAACCTGCATTGCTGACNCCCGTTGCATGGCAAGGGTCGTCCACCGTCGTCGTCAACTCCAAAGGAATTGTCGTCNGTTTTGCCATCCGCCTTGCTGTCGTCGCATGAATTGTCGCCAAGGCGACCACAGCAGCTCTGCACCGATTCAAACTTCGACGTATCGTACGCCCCTCCGCGACAGAGGTGGCACCCCCAGAAGGCATGAATGGAGATGACGCCAACCGTCAAGTATGTGATCAGGGGTTTCATGATTCGATAACGACAAATGAAAATAAGATTCGGTCTCATCTGCATCATCGGCACTTTCGCTTGCTCCCTGGAGAGGTTTACTCGAGAACAACACCATTGAAGGCGCTCAGCTTCAGGCACAGCCATCCGAGAGTAGACCTATGCCCAGCTGTGGTGGCTTCTTGTTCGCGAGCCAACCGGCTTGCTTCATCCTGACGTGGATTCGACAACCTTGTTCTTCCCTAGTCTGGAACAATCGCTTCAAGTTCTTCGATAGACTGTCTACCTTTTCGCATCTTCGCCATTTGTCCATCAACAAATACAAGGATGCATGGCGGCGAATCCACGCGATAGGCTGTGGCACTTTTCGGATTCTGATCGATTCGAATTCGCGCGACTTTCACCTGGGAACGATGCTCGCTTGCGAAACGTTCCAGGTCAGGTTGCATGTCAAGGCATGGCTGACACCAGGGAGCCCACAACTCAACGATTACCGGCATCTTCGAGTTGAGCACTTCCGCTTGAAACGTTGCGTCTGTTACTTCGACAACCTGCGTTGCCTGTGCTGCGGTGTCGTATTTTTGGCAGCCACCAACAGCAAACAGAATCAGAAGGCATGCTAAACATCGAGTCCGTCTGCCGCAAATGCGACAGGCGTCTCGACGTTCGATATAAGAATGCAGAACCGTCTGCTTCCGCATCTCACTCCTCTTCTCTTGCGGGGGGCTTCTCGCCAAATTTCGCTTCGTACTGAGCGATGAACTTGTCTTCGCATTCAGGGTGATGGATGAAGCACTGTGAGTCGGGGCGACTGTGCTCTTCGCACCAATCGCCTTTCTCTTGAAACTCAGCTGCAAGTTTTGAATCACACTGTGCACAGACCTCTTCGGGTACACCATGTTCGACGCACCAGTATCCGTGCAGACTGTGACCTTCCTCTCCATGCTCGTGGTCATGCTCGTCACTCTCTGCGACCGAATCGCCTTTTCCATCCGACTGGCTACACCCGACATACATGGCAAGACCCAACACCATGACCGGAATCGCCAGCCATCGACATGTCAATGAAACACTTCGCATCAAACAATCTCCAAATTGAGGGGACGTAAAACTAAGTACTGATCATTTCTTGATCGGGCCGCGTAACGGTTGGAGCCGATGTTTCTCGGCGATTACCTACCGATTCTTCTGTTTCCATTTCTTTACGTTTTTGGGGCAAATTGAAGACCACATAGAGAACTCGTAGCACAAGCAAGCTCATGACGGTCGCGCTGCAAACTCCACCAATCACGACCGTCGCTAATGGCCGTTGAACTTCGGCTCCCATTCCTGTACTCACTGCCATCGGAACGAAACCGAGACTGGCGACAAGCGTGGTCATTAAGATCGGCCGCAGTCGAGTCATCGCCGCTTCTTCCACCGCATCGTCAAGCGAACGGCCCTGTCGTCGCAAGCGGCGGATCGTCGAAACTAACAGCATGTCATCGAGAACGGCAACGCCGGAAAGTGCAATAAAGCC
The DNA here is from genome assembly GCA_002702725.1 of Porticoccaceae bacterium. Classification (GTDB taxonomy): domain Bacteria; phylum Pseudomonadota; class Gammaproteobacteria; order Pseudomonadales; family Porticoccaceae; genus NAT127. The sequence continues at coordinate 5,018 of PABE01000147.1, read as the reverse complement.
AACCGCAGCCGAGATCGAAAACGGCATGCCTCGAATCCAAAGCGCGACGATACCGCCGATCCATGCGAAAGGAACGCCTGTAAAGACACGAATGGAATCGATCATGTTGCCATACGTCGCGTAGAGCAGGCAGAAGATGAGAATCATGGCGATGGGCACGACGATCATCAGCCTCGCCTGCGCCCGTTGGAGATTCTCAAATTGTCCTCCCCATTCGACGCGATATCGGCCCGGGGGAAGAACGATCTGTTTGTCGACTTTGCGTTGGGCCTCCGCGACGAAGGTTCCTAAATCGCGACCTCGCACATTGGCCTCGACTGTAATTCGGCGCTGATACCATTCTCGTTTGATCGTGTTCGGTCCCTCGACGATCTCGACATCAGCAAGCCGAGCCAACGGAATGCGTTCACCTGATGGCGTCGCAACCAAGATGGAACGAATCGCATCAGGATTGGCCCGGGCCTTCTCCGGCAGACGAATGACGAGCGGGAATCGCAATTGCCCTTCGTAGACTTCACCGACATGCTTACTACCAAGCGATTCCACGAGATGCATGATGGTGCTTGCCGGAATGCCATAACGGGCAATCTCGTCTTGCTTGATTTGTATTTGCAGCACCGGCTGTCCGGTTACTTGTTCAACCTTGACGTCAGCTGCACCTTCGATCGACTTCAGTACGGCCTCAATCTCAGCCGCCTTGGAAACCATCAAATCGAGATCATCTCCATACAGGATAGTAGCGACATCCGCGCGCACTCCCGAGATCATCTCGTTCATTCGCATCTCGATTGGCTGAGACATGGCAAGTCGCGGGCCTGGGAGATCACGTAATTCTTCCTGAATGAGAGCTGTCAGTTCAGCTTGTGTCGTCGCCCGAGTCCATTGAGAACGCGGACGCAGTGTGACAAACAGATCAGTCAATTCCGTCCCCATCGGATCGGTAGCGACCTCAGCCATGCCAACTCGGCTCCACACGTGCACGATCTCATCTGGAAATCTTTCGAGTAACGCTTTCTCCATTTGTGTGTTGTAGCGAATCGTTTCTTCGAGATCGGTGCCAGCCAGTCGAACCACGTTGATGGCGATCGCACCTTCGGAAAGTCGCGGCACAAATTCCGATCCAAGGTTGGGAGCAATCAATCCGAACGCGACAATGAGCGAAGATAAGGCAAACCCAATCACCGCGACCTTGTGTCTCATCGTGAAGCGCAAAATGGGTGCATAAAGCCACTTGAGCACGCGGATCAGAAGCGGCTCTTTGTCTTTCAGATTCTTTGGTAGAAAAAAGCTCGCCAGCACAGGCATGAGCGTTAGCGAGAGGACCATTGACCCCGCCAAGGCCATGATCACTGTAAGCGCCATTGGTCGAAAGAGCTTACCCTCGACCCCTTCCAGTGTGAGAATTGGAAGATAAACGATCATGATGATGAGTTCGCCAAACATCGTCGGCTTGCGAACTTCAATCGCCGCTTCTCGAATGATCTCGAGACGACTCCGTTGATCGTTGCGATTCGAAAGATGACGAACGCAGTTTTCTACCATGACCACTGAGCTATCAACGACTAGGCCGAAGTCGATGGCCCCCAGGCTAAGCAGACTTGCTGCAATGCCGAAACGAACCATTCCCGAAAAGGCGAACAACATCGATAACGGAATGGCGATCGCAACAATCAGACCGGCTCGCAAGTTTCCGAGAAAGATAAACAGAACCGCAATGACCAGCAACCCGCCTTCGAAGAGATTGCTTTGCACCGTTTCGATGACATGATCGACGAGCTCCGTGCGATCGTAAACGGTTTCAATCGTGACTCCTGTCGGCAGAGTTTTTTTGATCTCATCTAACTTGGACTTAAGCGCCCAAGTCACTTCGTGGCTATTCTCGCCCATCAACATGAATCCAAGACCAAGCACGGCTTCGCCGTGACCATTAGCGGTGACCGTACCGCGACGAATCTCGTGGCCGATTTGAACGTCGGCGACATCTTGGACTCGGATGGGAACCCCGTCTCGCGAGTCAATGACGATTTTCTCGATCTGCTCAACGTTGACCGTGCGGCCAACGCCATGCACGAGTAACAGCTGACTCCGATCGGTGATCGTCCCGCCGCCCACGTTTTGATTGTTCTCTCGGAGAGCGGTGGCGACTTGATCGAATGTCAGGTGGTGTTTAATCAGTCCATCTGGATCGATACGAACCTGATACTGCTTCTCATATCCTCCCCAACTATTGACTTCCGCGACTCCGGGAACCGATCGCAATTGAGGCTTGACAATCCAGTCGTGCAGCGTGCGAAGTTCTGTCAATCGTCGGACTCGTTCCTCGTCTGAAACCCGCGAGAAATCGACGCCTTCATAAGTGAGCACGTAGTGGAAGACTTCACCAAGTCCCGTGGAAACCGGTCCCATCTGGGGACGTTGAATTCCGTCGGGCAACTGAACCGTACTTAAACGTTCGTTGAGCAGCTGACGCGCAAAATAGATATCGACATCGTCGTCAAAGATCACAACGATTTGCGAGAGACCAAACTTGGAGATCGAACGCAGATCCTGCAGTCCGGGCAATCCGCTGATCGCCTGCTCAACAGGAAATGTAATCTGGCGTTCAACTTCGTCGGGTGAGAGCGCTGGCGCGACCGTATTGACCTGTATCAACACGGGAGTCGTGTCCGGAAAAGCGTCGACATCCAAACGCCGCAACGAGACAAAGCCAACCGCAGCGAATACAAGTGTCGCGACGACGATCAGGGCGCGATGCCGCAAGGAAAAATCAATCAGCCAATTGAGCACGGTATTCGTAATCCTGTCTTACTCGGAACAACAACCCGCACCCAAACTGTTCTTTAGAAGCTGGGCCCGCAATACATCGCTACCCTTTGCCACGACGATTTCGCCGGGAAACAATCCGGCGATAATTTCGACACGGCCGTCATCGACCGCACCCGTGCGAACGGTTCGAACATGGAACAGTTTGGGACTCGTCGGTGACTCAAAGTAGGATCTGTCACGAACGAATACGATTTGGCAACAACCTTCCCAGTGCACAGCCTCCTGCGGGACCGTGATTGCTTCGGGCTCATCTCGCAAAACAATTCGCCCTGCGCCGAACGTTTCATCTCGCAAACGTCTGTCCAAATTGGGAAGCTCTGCGCGAACGCTCACCATTCGCGTTTCGCGATCCGCAGCCGTGCTGACCCAATCCAGCTTTCCGGTCACTTGCCGTGTACTTCCATTGGGTTGAAATTGAACAGATTGACCAAGCGATAGTAGTTCCGCTTCCTCGAGCGGAACGTTCAACATCAACCACATCCGAGATGGATCGGCAAGTTGGAAGAGAGAACGCGTTGTGTCGACGAATTCGCCAGGAACGACCGTTCGCTGTACGACGAGTCCGTTCATTGGGCTCCGGATTGGCAGCAAGTTGGAGGTTGCCGTTTGCAAACTGAACTCCGCAGCAAGAAATTCGGGGATCCCCAAAAACCGAAGCCGATCAACCATCTCCGGTTTCGAGATGGACTTGAGCGATTGCAGATCGACTTGAAATCCAAGGTTAGCGAGCGCCTGTTCTGCGCTGAGTACTTCCGCTTCCGCTCGCGAGAGTTCCGCATTGGTTTCAAGTATGTCCTTCCCGGGAACGATGCCGTTTGAAAGGTTGGCAAGTCGATCGACGTTTTGCTGCGCCAAGTCTTCAGCGACAATTGCCTTGACAAGCTCGCTCTTGAGACGTCCAACTTCCATCGCATCGACGATGGCAATCACTTCGCCCTGTTGGACGGAATCACCGATGCGTTTGAGAACTCGCCAAGCGGTTCCGGGAACACGCGATGACAAGTCGGCCACCAAAGTTGCGTCGTAGCGAATTTCGCCATTCCCATCGACGGCCTCGATCACTCGGCCGCGCTCCACAATCTCGATATCGATGCCAGCTTGTTCCACCGCATCGGTGGAGGCGAATTGAACAAAGCTCTTATAGACCTGGCACGCGGCGTTGTTGCGGGGGCGCTCGCGAATCGCCAACGCCATTGCGGCACGTTCCAAGTCTCCCGTTGCAACAGGCGGTGTCTGTTTCAGTTGGGCGATGTCGGGGTGATGCAATGTGCAGTTTTGAACTCCGTGTTCTGCGCACCAACCGTAGTCCGGTTCACTCGGATACTGATCGGGATTGCAGGCGACACAGGACGACTCCGGAACGTTATGTTCGTCGCACCAATCCGCCGCCATCGGCGCTGCGCTACCGGTCAGCTCTGCAAAGGACGGAAGCTTCCAATGCGTGGCCTGTCCATAGATACCGATGGAGACGAGGATACCCGTCACGATCAGTGTTGGTACCGCGCCCACGACCATGCTGAAAATTGAACCTACGATTCCCTTCGGATTATTGCCGCGGGCCTCGTTTGGGTGCGGGTTCGATGCAGGGGTTTGAACAGTTGGTCCCTGCGCAGTGATTTGACTCATGATCATCTCTCGCTACTGGAGAAACTGGACGTGCACATCTCGACGCTGAGGAGCGCGCGCGATTACCAAATGGCCGATGCGCCGATTGACTCAAAAGCGACTAGCTGGAAAGCTCCGAACGAAGGAGTCCTGGCGCGAAATAAAGAGAGAACGCGACGTGCCAGGAAAAATCAGAGCAGGTAGGAAGAAACCAGATCGCGGATTTCGCGCCCGGTGGTCAGCGGTGGAAAATGCGCACTGTGTGCGACGCAACCGCAGCCAAGATGTTGAGAATTCAGGGCCGATGTGGGTTCGACCACGATCATGAAGACGGGCGAATCATGGTCAGCCTGAAGCAAGTCCGAACATTCAACTTGCATGGTGACGACAGCCCCGCCACAAAAACAATTGAGTGGCTTGTCGCCGTCGGGGCAGCGATTTGACCGAGAACCTCCCTCTGCTGGGCGCTCATCATGACTTTCACAGCACGAATCGCTGAAATTATCGATCTCCGAGTCAACAGAATCACTCGCAAGTACAGAATCGCGTTCGTCGCATTGCGCGCAGCACTCCCCACATGGGAAAAA
>PABE01000146.1 GCA_002702725.1 Porticoccaceae bacterium | reverse complement strand
GTGTCGCGTCAAGCAAGGCCGGCTCCACCGCCACGCTTTTACGCAACGAGCTACCCCCACCGGTCAGGGGAACTTCATGAAGCCGTTGATGCTGAAAGGCATAGAGAATATCGCCCTCGCGGGCAAGTATCTCAACACCGACACCGTCGCCCTTGACGTACTCCTGCAATATGACCGGTCCAAAATGCAACGCATGCCGGACCCTGGCGTCCAGTTGCTCCCCGGTGAACGCGTACTCCACCTTCAATTGCGCGCGGCCGTGTCCGGAACGGCCAACGGATCGGGCCGGCTTGATTACAACAGGGTATTGAAAACGCCCGTCGACTCCCTTCAACTCGCCCGGGCCATTGATTGTGATGCTGACCGGCACAGGGATATCCAGCTCATCTGCCAGTGCGATTGTCCGCGCCTTATCAAGTACAACCTCAAGGCTATCCGACGCCGCCATCGCGATTGTCGAACCGGAAAGCTGCGCCCGGTGTTGACTGATGGGCACCAGGGTACGCTCAGTGACCGGGATCACCAGATCGTATTGGTTGAATGACAGGTGTTTTTCGAGCCAGTCCAGAAACGCATCTTCGCGGGACAACGGGTCTGGATAACAATAAAATCCTGTAACGGCACGGGAATAGCTCGCTGTGACCCCGGCTAGATGGCTGGCCAGATCCACTCGAACACCCCGACGGGCAAGAGAACGGGCAATAGTCAGCGCCGCCACCATGTCGCCATCAAGCACTAGCACTGATTGTTTTGGACTATCCATGGGCAAACGGGGCCGATCAGGGGCGCGTTTTACTTCAGTCTTCAGCTGAAAGAAAAAAACAATAGTTTACCGGCACGACACCGCAATCACCACATAGCCGGCCTGAAGGGTGGTTTTGGGGGATTACCGGTACTACATTAGGCCCCTGTACTGTGAGAAAATGGCCCTCTGTACTGTTCACAAGACATGTGGCTGTCGTCGGCAGCACCGGAAAATCACAGCGATGCAGGGAAAGTGATGTAATGAAAAACACTGTCTGGACCTACTGGGAAAACCCGAAAGGCGTCAGCGATGAACCGGCTTACATCACCCTGTGCCGCTGGACCATGCTGCACAACCTTCATTCCAGTACGCTGGTGGCGGTTAATCCTGAAAATCTGGACAAATACCTCCCGGGGATGACGTCAAGGCTGGAAGGCGTCCAGGCCCATGCCAGGGGCCGGCTCGACAAGGCCAAACGAATCGTCAAGGGGGATACGCGTAGCCTGGCCATCAAATGCGACGTTATTCGCGCTCACCTTCTTAAGCTCTATGGCGGCTTTTATATCGATTCCGACGCCATCGTCCTCAATGACCTGAAACCCTATTTCGATCTCCTGGACCAGTACGAATTCGCCATTGTCAAACGCGCGTCCCACGGTAAATCACACGTCTCTGTGAACTTTTACGGCTCAAGGCCCTTTGGCGAACTCATTTCCCGTTATACCGCAGCCCAGACAGACGCCATAAGCCGACGGAAAATCTTTGATTTCACCGGTCTGGGCGATACTACACTGAACCCCATCGTCGACGACCACCAGGATGGCATCTACTATATTCCCGAACGGGAAGTTCAGGCCGTCACCTACGAAGAGAGCGAAGCAATGCTCCTTAGCCGTGACCTGACGCCCGAGGATGTAATAAAGGGTAACGAGTCAGTATTTATGCTTTACAAAGGTATATTTCAGAATCAACTCAAGGGTATATCCCTCCAGGATCTCTACTATGGCGACATGCTCGTCTCGAGGGTCTACCGTCGAGCCTTACCGGAAGAGAAATTCAAGCAATACCTCAATTCGGCGTTCTAAAGGCTATCGGTTATCCAAGGACTGCCGCCCGTAAACGCGAGGATATGAAATGAAACTTCAGCAAATATTACTGCTTACCGCCACGTTTTTTCTGGCCCTTACCGCCCATGCTTATAACTTCAGGGCCACGGACATGGAATACATGAGCTCAACGGAAATCTGTAAGGCCGCCCTGACCGGAAAAACCGACAACCTCGAATTGCGGCAACGCTATCTGCTCAAGAGAGATCATCCCTGGAAAGCCCTTATCTGGAAGGTAGGTGGCTGGCATTACTGTGGGGGCGCCATCAAGGTGCGCCGTGCTAAAAACATGGTGAAACCCCACGAGCGAGAGAGCACGCTAAAGGATGCAATCAGCAACACCAAGTACAGCTACAACAGGATCGACAAGAGTAACCCGTGGGCAATCGACATGGCGATCACCATGGCTGATGCCTACAAGGAACTGGGAGAGTGGCAAAAATCAATTGATGTTCTCGATCAAATCAGTCAATACCACACTAACAACAGTAAAATACTGACCATGTACGGGATGGTTTATTACGATCGGAAAGACTTTCCGAAGGCCATGACCAGGTTCGAACAGGCCAGCAAGGCTGCCGGAGGCAGCTCAGCGGAAATCATCTATTTTATGGGGCTCACCGCATTCAAACTCGGCGATATCGAGAGCGCAAAACGATACGCAGTGAAGGCCAAGGCAATGGGATACCCTCTTGCAGGTTTATGGAATATGGTAAATGAACACCCATAATTACCGATCAGACAATACCCAATATTTTTTCACCAAAACATTACCTGGTTAGTTTGATGGCCCATCGAAAAGTGATCTGGTTTAAGAGAACAAACGCAGGATGTTCTATTAGTCCACTATTTGAGCTGCATCAACGCATACAACATGCCGATAGCAATTTCTAGGAGCGATGTCGAAGTTACGAGAATGAAGCTGATAAGTACCGGACCTAGAATAGCGAAGGAAAACGGGGCAAAAAAATCGTTACCACTGGATAAATCTATACTTTTTATGAAAAACCTTATCGCGAGAGCCAAGCACACCCTTAACCGCTATCTTTTTGGCAGGACCTGCCGCAAGATAAGGAAAACCTCGCCACTCGCCTACCAGAAAAATCCGGATATCACGGTCGCCTCAATGGTCAGCCACGATACCGTTGACATGTACCTGATAGCAATCAAGTCGTTCATGACCCACTTTGGCGACGCAAAGATCGAGGCCATCAGCGATGGGTCACTCACCCGGGACGACATCCATCTCCTAAAACATCATGTACCGGGTATAGATTTCAGCGACGCTAGAGACATAGATACGGGTGACTGCCCAAGTTACATCTCCTGGAAACGCCTGTTCCGCATCATTGAACTCAGTCAGAGAAGCTACGTTATCCAGCTCGACTCCGATATCATCGCCCTTTCACCGCTGGTCGAAATTTACAACAAAGCGGTCAGTAACGAAGGGTTTATGATAGCGGATGGGCGTTGGCGGGAGATGGCCGACAGGAATTTTCTCCACAGCCTTACCCGTCGTTGGAAGCATATTCACCCTCAGGCATTGGCGGAGAGGGAGTTCTACAACCTGCCCTATTTTGAGGAAGGGGATAAATACCTTAGAGGTTGTGCCGGTTTCGCCGGCTACCCGCGGGGTAGCCTTACCGTCGAAAGGGTGCAGACGCTTTCCAGGCAGATCGAAGAGCGAATCGGATCATCCGTCTGGCGCGAATGGGGAAGCGAGCAGACAGCGACTAACTGCCTGATATCCAAAAGCAACAACCCCGAGGTGTTACCCTGGCCGAGATATCAGAATTACCTCTTCCCCCCGGCAAGATACAGTGTTGAGAGTGCTGCGCTTATCCATTTTATAGGCACCACCCGTTTTGCCGACGGAACATATCGGATAACGGTACAAAAATTAATCAGACGGCTTGAAGCCAGAAAGAGTAGTTGATGCGATGACGATACAAGCAGTAGGCATAAATATTGCCGGACTAAAAGCTGAATGAGCGAGAACTCTACACGCGACATCAACAAACAGATCATCAAAGGCTCGGCCTGGACGATTTCCTTCCGTGTCATTGAAAAATTCGTCAGCATAATATCGACCATTATACTGGCCAGACTGCTTGTTCCCGAAGACTTCGGTATAGTCGCCATTGCCATGATGGTAGTGGCACTTATGGAGCTGATGCGCGCATTCGGCTTTGAAAGTGCGTTGATACAAAATCAGTCAGCCAATGACGATCACTACAATACTGTCTGGACCTTCAATATTGTCGCGGCTCTTGTTATCGCGATTGCCGTCTACCTTTCTGCTCCACTGTTCGCCAATTTCTTTGAAGAACCGGCACTTACCAATGTGCTCAGGGTTCTGGCCATAAGTGTTCTGCTATCCGGCTTCGAAAATGTCGGTATCATAAATTTTCGAAAGGATTTAAAATTTAACAAGGATTTCAACTACATGGTAGTGAAAAGGCTGATCAGCTTCAGCGTAACCATCTCACTCGCTGTTATACTTCGAAACTACTGGGCACTAATCATAGGCACAGTTATCACTAAATTTCTCGTAGTTTCCTATAGCTACATCATTCATCCGTACAAGCCGAAGTTATCGCTCCGAAAAACCAGGGAACTTTCTTCGTTTTCATTTTGGCTGTTTATCAACAACCTCCTATTGTTCGCAATACACAAGGTTCCACAGGCGATAATTGGGAAACTGGGCGGTTCAAGTCAATTAGGTCTATTCAGCCTTTCCCGGGATATCACTTACGCCACGACAACCGCCATAGTAATGCCCATCAACCGTGCAGCCTTTCCCGGCTACTCGAAACTTAGTCATGATGGGAAGGCACTCAAGGACAGCCTGCTAGGCACCTTAGGAGTAATTGCCCTCATAATTACGCCCGCGGCCGCAGGGATTTCCGCGATTGCACCGCTAATGGTGCCTGTGGTACTCGGTGAAAAATGGCTGGAAGCAATTCCCATAATGCAGATTCTTGCGTTCTCGGGATTATTCTTCGCCCTTGCCAACGTAAATGCGGTATACCTCGCACTCGGGCGCCCGTTTATAATAGCCCGTATCTCGTTATTTAGACTGTGTGTGTATCTACCCACCATGGTGATCGCAACACGGGAATATGGGGTGGTTGGCGCAGCCTGGAGCCTGTTAATGACGGGAATTCTGATATTACCCGCGACCTACACACCGATAGCTAAAATATTGGGAATACGGATAAGAGAGTTTACCGCGTTATTCGCCAGGCCCGCAATTTCGGCGCTAATCATGTACGCAGTCACCCATGAGTTCCTTGACTACCTCCCGAATGATCTACAAGCTCCGTACAAGTTAATCTGGCTTGTCTTTCTAATTGCATTTGGCGCGGTTTTATACGTAACGTCTGTCATAGGTCTATGGTTTGCCAGTGGCAAACCGGTAAGCGCTGAATTTCACATCTTTGAATCTTTAAAACAGAGGCGTCTTTTCTCCAAATCGCCCTGAGAATATGATTATTCATTACGCCTCACAGCACGCCCACCTTGAACTCAAAAATTTAATGAACAACATTTATGTGTTTCAAGACCTGGCCGTTATGAAGCCTCCAGATATTTATTATTATATACCGAGAACATCACGATCGAAGACGGACTCATGAATACGCCAGTCAATCTAGTCATCTTCGCCTCTAGAGAAGATTTAGCGACAATAACTCGAACCTTATTGAGTGCTATTTCTGCAGTCCCGCATTCATCTATCATTGACATTATAGTAAATGGTAATCTGCACCTGGCAGAAGCTATACACTCATTTTGCAGCCACGGGATAGCGGGCGAATCCAAACAAGTAAATGTATGGCAAATCGCTACCGCCGACAAGGCCAATGCTTGGAATCAGCATATCCATGACATTTGGAGAGGAGATATAGACTCAATATACATCGACGGTTATGTACGCATAGAGAAAAATTCAATCTCCTCCATATCACGTACATTAAGCTCCAGTCAATCCGTTATTGGAACCAGTGGCGTACCTACAGCAGGGGTCTCTGCGAAACAGCAACGGCTAAAAATTAAAAAGCACGGGGGGTTTCATGGAAATTTGTGCGCGATAAAAGCTTCGGCACTTAGCGAAATCCGTCGCCGTAAAATACATATTCCAAACGGAATGTATCGTGTAGATTCTACTATGGGAGCTTTTCTGTCGTTTGGCCTTGACAATACCATCAACGAATGGAGCCCTTCTACATTTATCCCGTTTACGGCCGAAGCATCCTGGGAGCTTGATAAACGAAAGTGGTACCGATTTAAGGATATCATTGCCTGGCACCACCGACGAAGACGACAGGCAAGGGGAGATATTGAGAACGCCGCAATAAAATTCCACCTGAACAATATGCAACTGCTTCCCGAGTCAATACCGAAAGACATACGGAGTCTAGTTATCAACTACAGCTCCAGATGTCCGCGCGATTCGAGAAGAATCGTCAACTCAAGTCGGCGACATTATCGCGCTTTCCAGTATATCCTAGCCTATGAGATCCCGGCAAAATCTACCATGATTGCTCGTCAAATATCGAGCTGCTAAAAGAATTTTTTTGAGAGGGGCGCAACGCACGACTAACTCGAACCTGAGCAAAATGAGTATCCAAACGTCGAGATATCAAGTTTGTACATATCGGCAACTATTTCTCGCAACTCTGCATCATAATATTCTGAATAATGCTTCGCTTTATTTCGCGATGAAAATAGCGCGGCCAATTTAGAAAGCCTTCCTCCGACTGTCGACTTATTAGAATGGGGAAGCTGCAAGTGTGCCATTCCGAGGTGTCTGCAGACTACACCAAAATCAGCCTCAAGATTTTCGAACCTTCCCACATAATCGACAATCCTTTCACCATTTTCGTCGTGAAGATAATGATATTGCGGCATTATATGCCGATATGCGTCAGTATAGGGGTTCCTTTCCGGCAGAAAATTAGTGACGTAGTCTTTAAAAGAAAATCTAGATTGATGTAATCTGTAGGCATACTCGGACACCAGCCGAGCCCAGGGATTCCGCACAAAAGAAAACTTGTAATAGCTACTATAGTCCTGAGGTGATATATAACCAAACTTCACATACTCAGAGGCGGTCAAATGCGCAAGTCGTTCCGGCCCCATTCCTGGATTCAGGTTCTTTCGCAATAGCAGTTCTTCTCTAGTCGACCAGGACAACCCATGAAGACCCAGAAAATATCTCTCAATACTTTGCCCGGCAGTTTTCGGAATGTGAATAAATATGCAGTTGTACTTTTGAGAAATCACAATAATACCCTAAAATCTATAAAATAATTACCTTAACTTAATTTCCCGATAGCACATAAACCACTACTTGGTATACCTCCCCAAAATTACTCACGACGACCAATTGATATTATTGACCTGGGGTAATTAAATATTTCAAAGTCCATCAGATAAAGGGACACCACCTTCTCGATAGTTTCCGGTCCATAATAATCTGAGAAGGGTTTCCTATCGGAGGTATTTAGCATCGGCAAACTACTTGGCATATTCAGCCGCTCCGCTATAGATGAAAAGTCTTTATCAAGGCTCTCGTATCTCCCCACAAAATCAACTTTCAGCCGACTGCCTAAATCGCAAACATACAAGTATTGTGGTCTTAGTAGCGGATGCTGATGAATAACATGAAAATTCAGAAAATTCGACACAAACTTGTCGAAGGTATCGAAGGATGCATTTAGCAACTCGGAAAGCTCCGCATCCGTTATGCCAGCACCACCTCCTAGCAGGTAGCTATATACGGAAACCAATCGATCAAATGGATTTCTCACAAAGCAAAATTTAAACGACTCACGGAAAAGAACAGGGTCTGAGGCCTCCAGAACCTTCCAGTCTGCATGGACGCGAAAGGGAATACCCAATGCATTAAGCACGCTGGTACCGGCGGTCTTAGGTATATGTACGAAGATATAACCATTTTTTCTGGCATAATTGAGGTGGGGATAGGGATCAATCCGCCGCAATATTGTACGATAGCTTTGCCAGTATGCGTGTTTTATATCTACGAGAAAGGTCATAACTTATTGATCTATCAGAAAAGATGCGAAGTCACTGGAACTGTACGAGTCTGCATGTCTGATACAGGAATCTCCCATGTCATGCTCCAAACAATGACTCACATCCCTGTAAAATGTTTCATCAGCGTAAAAGTAACCGGACTTCCCTTCGTCTATCACCTCCACTACGCCGTATTTTTTCAGTCCGATACTAGGGGTACCGAAGAGAGCTGCTTCGAGATAGACCAGACCCATGGTTTCACCGTCCCTGACGCTTAGCATCCAGAAAATGTCGGCCATCCGATAGTAGGCACCAAGGTTTTTCCTGGGTATAAAACCAAGCAATCTGACACGATCTTGCAGCCCTTTCTTTTCGACCGACTCTTTAAACCTTTGCTTATCTTCTCCCTCTCCCGCGACAAGCCAGTAAAGATTGGGGATTTTCCTTGTCAGTTGTCCGAACAGTTCAAGCTGATTGAATATACCCTTGGCTTCGATGAGACGGCAGGCTGTGAACAACACCCGACTCTCTTCAGGAAGATTCAGCTCCTCGCGAGTCAAAGTCAACGTGGTGTCAAAATCGCTTTTAGAGATACCGGCATAGCAATAGACGACTTTATCCGGAGAAACATTTCCATTGGCATAGTTTAGATAAAGCTCGCGGGCATAGCGACTGACGGCAACCACTTTCCGACAGTGGTTCAGGGCTCTCAGATAACAACCAGTGTAGCGAAACCAGCGGTGTTTATGCGTATTACGTTGAAATACAAAGTGACTGTCATTTCCATGCACGATAATAACACACCTTGCCAGAACCTCCTTGCTGAACCAGAGCCCGGCAAGATAGGCCGAGACAAAGTCGTTAAGAATAATGATGTCGAAGCCTGACGGTTTTATCCAGGCAAACCGCAGTTTGTATGAGAGCACCCATAGCAGCGTGATTCGCCTGACAAAATGCTGTTTTTCATCGGGGAGTACCTGTTCTCTCTGTGTATCGTTTGATCCACAGATAAGCGTGACATCGTGTCCCGCCTGTGCACAGTCCAGGACCAGGCGCTTGGCAATAACCCCCGCGCCCCCGCCTTCAGGTGGAAACTCGTCGGAGATAATCAGAATTTTTTCAGGATTCATATTGCTCACGGGGAACTCTTCCAAAACGATACTGCCGATACCACTCAGGATTTCACATTACTAGTATTAAGCAACAATCGGCTGTAGAACCTCAGTGGCGTCCTGTCCCACGGTGTGAATCTGGCCAGTTGAAAGCGATCTGTCGCCCTGCTTGATACACCCCAATCTGTGGTCACAGCTGACGAAAAGCCGAGCTTTCGAACCAGACTCACATGACTCTCGTTGTAGTCGTCGCCATAATGGCCGTTTGGATAGGCAAAATGTGTGACAGGGCTTCCAGTGATTGATTCGAGGCGGGTTTTACTCGCCATTATTTCATCCCGCGCGGTTTCCAATGAAACGGTGGTCAGGACCGGGTGTGTCACCGTGTGAGCCCCTACTTCCACTCCCTGTGCACAAAGCGCTTTCAGCTGTTCATCGGTCATCATGAGGTCGTCGGGCAGAACGTCGGAAATTGAGGCTATATGACCCGTCGCCGCCTGTCGCTCGTGCCCTGGGAGGTGCTTGATAAGGGTAATCAGCGTGTTTAGTGTTTGCTTTCGAGCCGCGGCTGTCGACAAATCCAGTGGTCCCAACCCGATGAACCCGCCGTCCCATTGGCCGGATTGCGTGCTGCGTATCGCCTCGATCAAGGTGTCGTTCCACATTCTGCCCCCGTTCAGATATCCGGAGGCGACGAATACGGTGGCAGGTATTGCCCACTTTTTCAGTATGGGTAACGCCAGGGTGTAGTTGTCGGCGTAGCCGTCATCGAATGTGACACATACTGCATTCGATGGCAGTCTTTGTTCATCCAGCAGTTGCACGGCCTGGGTAAGCGATAATGGAGTGAAATACGTTTTCAGCAACTGCATTTGCCAATCGAACTGCCGCACAGTCGGTTCGCCCGGGCGCAGATAATCCGGTTTTTCCAGAACCTGATGATAGATAAGGATCGAAAGCACCGGTTCACGATTGCCCAGGAACAGGGGCAGGAGCCTGTTCAATCCGTAAAGCATTATCTGTAACTCCCGGATTTTTCCAGACCTGATCCCACCGGTTTGTGGCGTGCCTGCCGCGCCAATTCCCTAGGCTCAACAAGACTTACCACGATCACAGCGATAGCGAAAAGATGCCAGGGCAGATCAAAGTAAGAGAGGCTCAAAAACGCCCCGCCGCTGAAATAGGCCACCAGGCTTACTTTTATCATTCGGGACAACACATGGAAATCCCTGTACAGGGCATCGTTTCTGGTTATCCTGGCCACCTTGCTAAGGTTCATCCACGTCCAGCCCCATATCAAGAGAAAGAGTATCAGCCCTAACCAGCCATGATCGGCCAATACGTTGAAATAGATACTGTGGGCAACGTAGGTACCCTTCCCCTCCGGGGAATATACTGCGTAAGTCGGTCTCGACCAGGAATTGAAGCCGCCGCCTGTTATTCTGTCACTGGCGATATTCAGACTATAGGTCCATGCATGAATACGGGACATCGCTGACTCATCTTCTTCGTAATTCCGAATGGAATCCATCCGTTCATGCCAGCTTTCCGGCATGAACATCACGCCGATGCCAAGCAGCAGAACAAGAGCGATACCGGTGATGACCTTGCTTTTCGATTGCCACCAGAAATAGCCCCCAACCGCGATGGTTGCGACCAGCGCCCCCCTCGACTGCGATCCGAGCGCGGCTGCCACGCTGAGGACGATGGCAAGCAACAAAAACCGCTTGACCCATTTATGGCTCGTCACTGTCCACAGGTAATACATCAGCGGGATTACCATCAGGGTTGTCAGCCCCATCGCATTGTTTTCTGAAATCATGCTATCTTCAGGGCCATAAACCCGGTGCGCACCCCCGGTCAGAATCGTAAACAGGCCGCCCTTTAAGGTGAAAAACCCGATTGAAAGCACTATCGTCCAGATCAGATAATTAAGACGGTCTTTTGTGGTGATGAGCATCAGGGTAAGAAATGTAATCAGCTGGATCTTGGCGACCCTGATGAAATAATCGAACGCCCGATCGAAATAGACGGCATTGAGCGTTGTAATCAACATCCAGCCCACAAAAAGTATCCAGATCGTAGTAGTTGCATTCAGGGGTATACCCTTTTTATCTTTATTGATAAAAACGGAAATAAGCAGCGTTACGGCAACTATCTGGGCAAATGGCATGTCGTAGGCAAAACCCCACGTCAGCCGGTGGGGATTCATATAACTGAGCCAGGACCAGACAAGTACGCCCACATAGGGTCGCATGAGGATGAAAGGCAGGCTGCCAAACACCAGGAGAGTGACAAGGATATCACGCATCGCGGCTGGCTTTCCGTTCCGGTATCAACATGGGTAATAGTCCCTGTACCAATCGGCGAACGCCCGCACACCGTCTCTGATATCGGTACACGGCCTGTATCCGACATCCTTTTGAAGCCCGCTGACGTCGGCATAGGTGTGTTCTACATCCCCGGGTTGTAGCGGCAGCATTTCCTTGTCGGCGGTCTTGCCAAACGCCTCCTCCATGTACCGGATATAGTCGAGCAATTCGACTGGCGTACCATTACCGATATTGTATATTTTCCAGGGCGCGCGGCTGCTTGACGGGTCGGGGTTCAGACCCGACCATTCCGGATTGCCCTTCGGAATTCGGTCAAGGCAGCGGATAACCCCCTCCACGATATCCTCAATGAAGGTGAAGTCCCGCTTGTGCTTGCCGTAATTGAACACCTTTATCGGTTTTTCGTTGATTATGGCGTCAGCGAACAGACACGGCGACATATCGGGGCGACCCCAGGGACCGTAGACGGTGAAAAACCGGAGCCCCGTTGTCGGCAACTGGTAGAGATGGCTGTAACTGTGGGCAAGTGATTCATTGGCCTTTTTCGTCGCCGCATAAAGGGATACGGGATGATCCACATTGTCAAGTGTACTGAACGGCATGGATTCATTCGCCCCATAGACAGAACTGGAAGACGCATACAAAAAATGCTCTACCCCGTGCTGACGACAATTTTCCAGCATATTGACAAAACCGACCAGATTGCTGTCGACGTAGGCATAGGGATTTTCCAGAGAGTAGCGCACCCCTGCCTGAGCGGCCATATGCACAACTCGCTGGAACCCCAGGTTTTTAAAAAGTTCGGCCAACGTTTTCCTGTCCGAGACATCGATCTTTGAGAAAGTGAAATTCCCGTAGGAGTCCAGTTGTCTTAGGCGATCTTTCTTTAAACTGACATCGTAGTAATCATTGAGGTTATCAATACCGACAACCTCATCGCCTCTCTCACACAACGTTCGGGCGATATGAAACCCGATGAAACCGGCGGCACCTGTAACCAGAATTTTCATGATTGCCGCCCCCCGATAACCGATAAGCCGCGGCCGATGCCATAATAGGCAATACCCATTTCATGCATTTTTCCCGGATTATAGATATTACGCCCATCGAAAATAACCGGCTCGCGCAGCATATTGACGACATCGCCAAAATCCGGTGTCCAGAAATGCTTCCATTCTGTGCAGACAATCAGGGCATCGGCATCGCGCAATGCACTCTCCTTGGTTCCGCACAGAAGCAGGTCTTCCCGACTGCCATAGATGCGCTGGGCCTCGTCCATCGCTTCCGGATCATAGACCTGTACCCTTGCCCCACGCTGCCACAGCCCTTCCATAACAACGCGACTGGTTGCTTCGCGCATATCGTCGGTTTGCGGTTTGAAGGCCAGGCCCCAGACCGCAAACGTCTTTCCCTGAACTCCACTGCTGCCATAGTGACGATCAATAAAATCGAGCAAACGTTTTTTCTGTTTTGAATTGACGTCTTCTACAGCGTTAAGAATCTGGCTGTCGTAATCGAGATTTGCTACAGTCCTGATCAGCGCCTTGACGTCTTTAGGAAAGCAGGAGCCGCCATAACCAGCCCCCGGATAAATAAAGGCGTAGCCGATACGGGGGTCGGACCCGATACCAATTCGAACTTCTTCGATATCTGCGCCGAGTCTTTCGGCAATATTTGCCATCTCGTTCATGAACGATATCTTTGTCGCCAACATGCAGTTGGCGGCATATTTGGTCAGCTCGGCGCTGCGGGGGCTCATGGTAATGATCTTGTCATGATTGCGGTTAAACGGCGCGTAGAGCTCCCGGAGAATTTTTTCGGCACGGGCTGACTCCGTACCAATAATGATACGGTCGGGGCGCTTGCAATCGTTGACCGCTGCACCTTCCTTCAGAAACTCGGGGTTCGAGACCACGTCAAACTCCACGGAGGCGTTACGGGCTGCGAGTGTCTCCCGTATTTTTTCGGAGACTTTGTCGGCAGTGCCGACGGGCACCGTGGATTTGTTCAAGACCACTTTGTAGTCGGTCATGTATTCGCCGATTGTGCCCGCAACCGCGAGAACATGCTGTAAATCCGCGGATCCATCCTCGTCTGGCGGTGTCCCTACCGCGATAAACAGCACATTGGCCATGGCGATGGCCTTCGCTGCGTCAGTAGAGAAAAGCAGCCGGCCCTGGTCGACATTTTCCTTGATCAATGCCTCCAGGCCCGGTTCGTAGATGGGTACAATGCCCTGCTGAAGCCCGACAATTTTCTTGCTATCCACATCCACACAGATTACCTGATAGCCGGAATCCGCCAGCACCGCGCCCTGGACCAAACCCACGTAACCTGTACCAAAAACTGCAATCTTCATCGTCATTCCATGTGCCATTTTTTCAAGGGTTTTCGCTCATTTTCCCCGATTCGAGGCAGTGCTCAAACAGTCGTTCAATCCTGGCGGCGTTCTCGTCCCAATAGTAACCCCGTTCATCGAGCAATGCCCTGGCGGAATGCGACAGTGACTGGCGCAATTCGGCAGACTGGCAAAGCTGCAGAAGCTTGTCCCGGAAATCGTTTCCATTTTCCACGTCGAACAGTAATGCGGTGCGCCCATGGGTCAACACTTCACGGATATTGGGCTTATCCGGCGCCAATACGGGCTTGGCCATCGCCAGATACTCAAACAGCTTCAGTGGCGACGCATAATCGACTACGTCCGGCTGCAGGGCGATATCGAAACAGTCGACATAGCGGTTAATGTCGGCCCTGTCCACAACACCGGTAAAGGTGATCTTATCGGCAATACCCATGCTTGATGCCTGCCGCGCAAGTTCACTACAGGCCGGCCCGTCACCCACTATCATGAAATGCCAGTTCTGCTCCGGGTTTTCACGGAGCACCTCCAGCACCCTGTCCAGTCGATGCCAGTCCCGGACAAAGCCGGTAAAACCGAGCACGGTCTTGCCCTCAATGCCCAGTTGCTGTGCAAGCGGCGAGGCATCGCTGTTTTCCGCAAACTGACTGCGGTTAACACCATTGGGGATGACGCTGATCTTCCGCGGGTTTACGCCTTTGTCCGCCATGCGCTTTGCCAGCACAGCGGTGACGGGCAGAGCCCTGTCGGCATGCCGCCATACGTAGGTCTCCGTCCAATTGGCCAACAGTGGCATACTGATATGGCCATGGCGTTTGCGTTCCTCATACAGGGGAGAGTTGACTTCGAGCAACAGCGGCAATCCAAAACATTTGCTGGCCCAGATGCCTGACGGCAGGTAAAGGTTGTAACGCTCGTAGATGACGTCGGGCCTGTGACGTGTAATTGCCGCTGACAACCGACAAAAGTCAAGCAGGCTATAAGCAAATTCTGCCAGTTCGTGTATAAAACCGGGAACATGGGTTCTGATTTTCTCGACCAGGGATGAGCTCTGCCCGAATTTTTTCTGATTGATGCTCCCGGGCTCGACTACCACCACCTCATGTCCACGGCCACGCAATGCCTTGATGATCTCCTCGACATGGACATACTGGCCGTCTTTGGAGGCGATACGATGGTGGTAGAGGATTTTCATGTTGTCCGCCCCGCTCGATGGAGCGCGCCCCCTCCGGCGATTTCCCGGAACAGATGGAGGAGCCCATCAGTGGTCGCATCCCAGGAAAATTTTTCCGCATAACGCCGGGTTCCCGCCCGATCGGGATAATCAACAAAGAGCTGTTTGACGGTCTCGGCAATGGACTCGGGCGTCCGTTCCGGAATCAACAATCCCGCCTCACGGGATTGCACCACTTCCGGGGTACCCCATATTTCAGTAGCTGCCACGGGCGTTCCACAGGCCATTGCTTCAAGAAGGACATTGGCCCAGCCTTCACGACTCGACCCCAGCACCAACACATCCGCACCACTGTATATTTCCGCCAGTTCCGATTGTTCCACGGCGCCAAGAAAACGGACCCGATCACAAAGACCCAGTTTTTCCACCAAATGTTCCAGGTTGCGCTGTTCTTCACCGTCTCCGACAATCAACAGTTCACAATCCGGCAATTGTGACATTGCCGCTATCACCAGATGGTGCCCCTTGCGCTCGATCAGGTGACCGACACTGACCAGGGTCTTACCTGTCATCTTATACCGCTGGCGGCATTTCGCCCTGTCCATGGGGCGAAAGAGGGTGAGATCGACACCGTTTCGCCATACCTGAATCTTGTCACCCTCCGCGCCCAGGCCTACCAGCTCATCCCGCAGTGCCGAACACACTGTGATCGACGCCGAGGCTTTTTCAGCCGCCCATAAAATCAGATTTCTGGGCAAACTGTATCGGGGAATCAGGTTAATGTCTGTTCCCCGGGCCGTTACCGTGAACGGTGCATCCAGAGACCGAGCAGTCAATGCGACCGCCACGCCGTCCGGGTAATAGTAATGGCTGTCGACAATATCCCAGGTGATCCCCGCTTTCTTCAAACGCCGGACCTGCAATCCTATCGACAATGCAAGGAAGAACGGGGTCAACAACATTCCGATTTTAGGGATGGCGCAATAGCGAGGATGATAGATGCGAATACCATCGCGCTGTTCGATTCGCGGAATATCCCGGGAACTCACATACCGTGAGCCTTTCCCCAGACGAAACGGAAACCAGGGCACCGGTGCAATCACGGTGGCGTCGACCCGGCCGCTGGCCAACAGGTGGCGCAACCGGGTTTCGACGAAAATCCCGTGCCGATATTGCACCTTATTGGGATAGAGCGTCGTAATCACCAGCAGTTTCATCTTCGACATACGGATCAACCACCGAGCCCCATTTTCCTGAAGCTGGCATCAAACATCAGCAATGACCAGATAACCGCGCTGTGCTCCCTTGCTCCAGACAAATGCTGATCAACAATCTTCTGAAGGTAGTCGTGGTCAAAGAGGCCGCTGTCAGCCAGTGTGCCTTCCGAAACCAGACCTCGCACCCTGTCCCGCAACGGGCCACGGAACCACCTCGCCAGCGGTACACCAAAGCCCATCTTGTCCCGATAGAGAACATCATTCGGCAAATGGGGTTCCAGGGCTTTTTTGAAGATATATTTACCTTCCCTGCCCTTCAGCTTGTACCCCGACGGGATACCAGACACCCACTCGACAAACTTATGGTCAAGCAGAGGTACACGAACTTCCAACGCATGGGCCATGCTGGTGCGGTCGACCTTGGTGAGAATATCCCCTGGAAGATAGGTTTTCATGTCCAGATACTGAATCATGGATAATGGGTCATCCGTCGGCGCCTTATCGATGTAGTGTCTGAACACGTCCAGCGCCTGATAACCCTGTAATTCACGGCGCATGGCGGGGCTGAACATACCCTGGCGCTGATTATCCGTACAGATTGAAACCGTATGCATATACGCCGAAACGGCATCCCGTCCCAGGGACTCCAATGTACTTTTGGCACGCAGCACTTTCGGCGCCCAGTCCGCCTTGGGATACAGCCTGCCGAGAACACCAAAAACCGGTTGCCGGAAGCCCAGCGGAAGACAGGCGCGAATTTTTTCCTCGTTCATGTGCCAACGGTAACGGCGATAGCCGGCAAAATTTTCGTCTCCGCCATCACCGGACAGTGCCACCGTCACCCTCTGCCTGGCGAGTTGACAGACCCTGTATGTGGGAATGGCGGAGCTGTCCGCATAGGGCTCATCAAACAGACCGGTCAGGATATCGAGCAAGTCAAAATCTTCACTGTTCACCGTCTGTTCGAAATGATTGGTGTGGTAGCGCTCCGCAACCTGCCGGGCAAACTCGGTTTCGTTGAACTGCTTTACATCAAAACCAATCGCACAGGTATTCACCGGCTCGGATTGCAATTGGGCCATCATCGCGACGACTGCGCTGGAATCCACGCCACCGGATAGAAATGCACCCAGGGGAACTTCAGCCACAAGGCGGATATCCACAGCCTCGCGGACACGGGCTATAAGTTCCTCCTCCAACGCTGCGGGTGACACAATGTCGACAGGCTGGAACGGAATATCCCAGTATTCATGGCTTTCCGGCACAGGGCGGCCCCGCTCCAGCAACAAACAGTGGCCCGGTTTAAGCTTGTGCACATTCCGGAAGATGGTCTTCGGTTCGGGAATATAACCCAATGCGAAATAGTCCTCGACCGCCTGGAAATCCATCTCGAGCGGCATCCCGGGATGGGCCTTAAGCACTTTTAACTCGGAACCGAATATGAATTGGCCATCCCCGGTCAATGCGTAGTAAAGGGGTTTTATACCGAGGCGGTCACGGGCAAGAAACAGGCTTTGCCGGCTGCGATCGTAAACCGCGAACGCGAACATACCGCGAAAATGCTCGACGCAGGCCGTACCCCAATGTTGCCAGGCATACAGGATTACTTCCGTGTCACAGCGGGTCTGAAACCTGTATCCGAGGGCCTTTAGCTCGGCGGTCAGCTCCCGAAAGTTATAGATCTCGCCGTTATAGACCACGCACAAATTGCCATCCGCGCTAAACATCGGCTGCTGGCCCGACGAAAGGTCGATAATGGACAAGCGCCGATGAGCGAGTGCAACCCCCGGCTCCAAATGGGTATCGCCCTCGTCCGGCCCACGATGAAATTGTAACTGGTTCATTGCGGCAATGACTGCCGCCTCCATGTTCCGGATACCATCAAGATCAAAAATTCCGGCGATTCCACACATATCAAATTCCTGTACTGGTTGGCCGGTGACGGAGCACACCTGGAGTCAGCAGCTGGTCGTAGAGTTCCATGTAGCGATTAACCGTGCGCGTCCAGTCAAAATTCTCCGCGACTTTCTCAAGCCCCCTTGTCCCCATGGCGCGGCGTGTTTCCACCTGGGCGGCGAGCAACGCAATACCGTTAGCCAGTGCAGCTTGATCATTCACCGCTACCAGCAAACCATTCTCTCCGTGTTCGATCAATTCAGGATTGCCCCCCACATCAGTCGCGATCACCGGCAGCCCCGTCGCCATCGCCTCCAGGATGGTATTGGAAATGCCCTCGCCAAGAGAGGGCAGCACGAAAATATCCATAGCACGTAACAGGGCCGGAATATCCGCTCTGTCGCCCGCCATCCACACCAGCCCATCCAGATCCAGTGAACGAATCAATTGCTCAATGGCATTGCGTTCCGGACCGTCACCAATCAGAACCAACCGCAATGATCGCCGCCACCGCGGCTGTTCAGTCAACAACCGTGCGAAGGATTCCACCAGGAACGACTGGTTCTTGATCTCGGCAAGCCGACCCACAGTGCCGACGATCACACCGGATGATGGCGAAAAATCATGGGGTAAGACATCGGATAGCGATTCAGCCCCCGGGTGAAAGGATTCGCTGTCGACGCCATTGTATATCTGCTCCACTTTGTGTGCGGGAATTCCCACCGGGCATGTGAGCCATTGGGCTATATCCGCACTCACGGCAACAAATCTCTGGACAAAGGGGTTCAGCAGCCTCCTGAATACAATGTATTTCTTGTTAGAGCCATCGACGTCGTAAATATCCCGGCCATGTTCACCGTGAATCCGGCAAACCCCCGGCACCAGACGAGCGACGAGATTCATTTCCAGCGCGGCAAGATTGCGAGTGTGGACAATGGCTGGTTTCAGGCGCCGGAGCAACCGCCACATCCGCACGTACAGTCCAAGGTCATGACCAGGCTTTTTCTTTAACTCGATGATCTGAACATCGGGCACAGTGATGCGGCGGGCAAACTCTCCTGAGCGGGTCAGGCAAACTATGGCGTGGCGATAGCGATCAACCGGCATACGATTGATGATGTTAACCAGGCCGTTTTCCAGTCCTCCTGTGCCGAGTGCATGGATGATGTGTACCACCAGTGGCGGTCGCTCCCGTTGGCCCATGGCTAATGCCCTGCGCCTTTATCCAGTGCGGCGGCGATATCCGGCAAATTCGCCGTCAGAAAGCCACTCAGCACACTCTGCCCTTCTGAAAGCGCTGGCTTGCCATCATCGTCGATCTCGACTGCAACCAGAATTCTTGCGCTATCCAGCCGACCCAGACTCAGTTTCCGCAATGCTTCAAGGCCCTTGGCAACGTAATCATTACCGGTGTAGTCATCGCCCACCCGATAGAACATCCACACCAGCAATGTCTGCCGGGCGCTTTTCATGAGCGCCTGATTGACATCGATATGACCGGTTTCCAGCTCCAGGGGGAAACTGCCTTTACTGACCTTGCGCCAATGTTTGTGCCCGGCATAGATATTTACGCTGGTTACCAGTTCCGCCCCCTGCTCCTGATGTAAGTACTGGTAGAGGTGAACACCCAGCAGATTGTCCTCATGGCGATAATGGGCGGTTAACACCTGATCGGCTCCGATACTCTGCGGCACCCAAGGCCATGGCGCCTCGATTTCCTCTACATCAGTGGATTTAAATGCGATCTGCAGGGGCTTGCCTGCGGGCATTTCACGGTGATCCAGGGCATAGGATAGTCCCGGCCATATCAGAGCGAGGAGGACTACGGATGCGAAAAAGGCCAAGAACCCGATACCAGTTGAATCCGCCGATACCGGCGGCATTGTAATGTCAGCCCCTTCCGAGAGGCGCGTTGCCGGTACCTGATCATCACGCCAGAATGAACCCAGGTAAAACAGGCCAAACATAACCAGTCCGAAGAATACCCAGCCGTATAACAAATGATCCACGCCGACAGCCAGCTCCATATTGCTCAAATGACCGATCATCACAATCATGTAGGCGCGAAGGCCATTGGCAAGGATTGGCAAGATTATGGACAGGAGTATGAAAAAGAGCCTTTTAAACAGGCTGTTGTAGGATATATAGGCATACACACAGCCCAGGGTGACGGAAGCGATGAGATACCGTACACCGCTGCAAGCGGCGATGACGGACCAGTTGCCACTGGGCAGATAAAAATAACGACCTTCCTGGTACACAGGTATACCGGTCAGCTCCACCAACCTGACAGTAAAAGACGCCGTATAGTCAATCAGGAAAGGCACGAGTCCATCGCCCATCGGTACGGCAAAGAAAAGAAACGCAAGGGGAAATGCAGTTTGCCGGGCAAACTGGCGGCCTAATATTGCCCAGGTGCCACTGATCAACAGTCCAACAAGGGCGAACTGTTGTACTACCAGCGCGTCAACCAACGCACCGGAAAGCCATAGTATCCCGGAACCCGTCATTGCAAACAACGCTAACGGATCACTGCCAAGCGTCACACGGACAAGCTGGCGCCTTTGACGCCAGATCAGCCACAGAAAAATGGGTACTATAAGAAACCCGTGGTTGTATGTCTCCAGCTCGATCCATGTGGTCACCACGGATTTTGCTGTGCCATAAAACGCTACTAACGCTATGGCAATATACAGAACCAGAGCCGAGAGACGCTTACCCCAATCGGAATGTGCCAATCCCGGCATACGGATCTCCAGTTGACGAATAGTTTTCTTCCAGTAATGGCAACAAGGCTGAAAGGTTATTCTGCCAACAGAAACCCTTCGTGACAGCGGCACGCCCCCTCACGCCCAATTCGGGGTGATACCCCTCCAGTACTTCGCCCACAAATCTGATATGGTTTTCAACGGTCGTCGCCACCAGAACACCATCGCCATGGGCCGCATCGATACCGTCCAATCCTTCCTGACTGACTATGACTGGAGTTTCGAGCGCCATCGCCTCCAGCACTTTATTCTGGATGCCTCTGGCGATTCGCAGGGGCGCGACCGAAACATCGGCGTACTGTACATAGGGCCGNACATCAGAGACCCTGCCCGTNACGACTATTCGACTGTTTTTGNTTGCCAGGTCTTTGACAGTACGNGATGGATTACTGCCGACGACATAAAAGTATAGTGACGGCTCGTTTTCCAGGAGTTTGGGGAAAACTTCCCTGGCAAACCAGCAAACAGCGTCAATATTCGGCCAGTAGTCCATAGCGCCGGTAAAAACTATGATTCTACTCCCCTGGGGATAGGGGTTCGGCAGGTTTCGATCCGCTTTGAAAAATTCTATATCCACTCCGTTGGCTATAACCCTGGTTTTAACGGCTACCTGTGGGGCCAATCTTCGGAATAGCTCCGCCTCAGGTGCCGATACCAGTAAACTGTGGTCAAAACGACCCGCAGCGTCCGCCTCGAATCTCAGCAGCATGTTTCCCTCGCGCCGGTACAGCCAACTGAGTGGCCAGGGCTTGCTGTCGGCATACTGAATCCATTTATACGAATCCACATCGACAAGATCGAGAATTCGATGCGTCCAGGGAGCCATGTCATCAACGACAAATTGGGTCATGGGAGACGAGAAAGCCACCGCACGGGTAATATTGTGCTCAAGACATGTTTTTTTTACCCAATCCGACAAGGCGGAACTGGCGTAGTAACTCTCTGAGAGAGGCCGGCCATTTAAGAGCCCCCTAAGGCTTTTCAATTTGGCCGACAATGCATTCAAGGGGACAAAATGGCACTGGCTACACACACCCTCCAGAGTCGCAGTGTACTGCCAGTCATCGACATCATCGACAAACGTACCCAGAAAAACCGTGTAGTGTTTACTCAGGAAATCCAGCAGATGCCATGATCGGATCTTGTCACCCTTATTGGGCGGATAAGGTATCCGGTGGCTAAGGAATAAAAGCGGTGGTTTACTCACGGTTTACCCCAGGTTTCGCGCCAGAAAAGGCCCAACGGTATTGGCTACACCCAGGGGTAACCGCTTCCACATGTCGATGAAAAACCGGTACTTTGGATTATTGGGGTTGACGTCCGGGACGGTCTCCGTTCCGACCAGAAAATATTCGTAGTGCAGGGGCGTTGCATCGAAGCCAAAATTCTTTTTGAATGTATAGGGACCACTTCCCTTTTTGCTGCGGCCGAAGTCGAAGACTTTAAAATTGCGATCTACGGAATGCCGCATCAATTCCCAATACATAAAATGGTTTACACCCCTGATCGTTCGGGCTACTGACCGGCTACCCCCGTAATAAGGCAGGACTTCGTCCCTGAAATAAAAACTCAGCACTCCCGCGACATCCTGTCTTTGATGCGTAATCATCAAAACATCGCAGTCCTTGCCAAAGACCTCACGAAGGACACTGAAATACTTTTTCGAAAATACCGGGGTCCCGAGATTTTTCACACTTTCGGAGTAAACGCGATAGAGGCGGTTAATGCCATCGCACCATTCGCTTTCCAGGCCCTCGGCGATGCCTTTTCTGACCATGGCCCGTTGTCGGTTAGGAATTGCTTTCAGATTTTCCTCATGATCTGCATGAAGAGTTTTCCTGAATGTAGCGTAGAGCTCTTTTTCGGGCCATCCCCGGTGCGATGCCGTCCGGTTGCGTAGCTCCAGGGCGTCCACACCGAGCGACTCCGCCAAATCACATGCGGCTTTGGCAAGTCCGGCTTCCACGGCGGGCGAATCTGCGATAATACCGCCATAGACACAAAACGGCGTTGAGACCAGTGTGTGCCCGAACAGCCGGCTTTTAACGCGCACCAGAGGCAGCACACCCAGAATATCGCCCTGCCCACTTTCCGCCATCAGAAAATATGTCTGATGCCCGAAAGCGCGCTGGATTACCGTTTGCCATCCCGCCCTGTGAAAAAAGGTTCCATGGATATGGCCATAAACGTAATCGTCCCACCGCTTGTGATTGTCCGTATCGAGGGATTTGATCGAAAATTCCATATCCGCTGGTGGTCCATTAGCTGCTGATATTAACGTCACGTTTCAAAAACACCTGATCTACCCGACCCCAGCGAAAATCGCTCAGCAAGTGATCGAGCCGGGAGTGCGTTCGAGCCAAATTCAGGTAGTGGCGAAATCGCGTTTTGTGAGAAACATTCGCAATCCGCGGCTGCTCCGGATCCACTTCCCAGGGGTGAAAATAAAAAATAGCCGGCTGCCCCTCCGCGCGGTTAACCTTGCCGAGCGCCCACTTTGAGAAGGCGTAGGGAAACAATCTGAACCAGCCTCCTCCCCCGCAATTTATTCGCCTGTTGAGTAATGAAACCGTTGTCACCGGTATCTCGGTGAGTCTGCCGCCGGCAACCGTATGGGCAAATCGGGGAGCAGCTGGTATCCCGTAAAGATCATGTTTGACAGGAACGATACTGGAACTGTACACGTAACCGGCCTCCGCCAGAACGTCGTGCGCCCATAAGTTCTCACTTGTTATGGAGTAGCTGGCCGCCCTGTATCCTTTTACCGCTACCGACGCGGTGTCCTCCAGTATTTCACGGGATTTTTTGACGTCCTGGAAAAACTCATTCCTTTCCTGGGTAGTGGCGCGGATATGCTCACAGCCATGACTGGCCAGTTCATGGCCTTCGGCAACGATACGTCGAACCATGGAGGGGTAGCGTTCTGCTATCCATCCAAGTGTGAAAAAGGTAGATTTTACCCGATGCCGATCAAACAACTCCAGAATGACATCGACGTTATTCTCAACGCGACATGGAATTCGTGACCAATCACTGCGCTGAATATACGGCTCGAATGCGGACACTTGAAAATAATCTTCAACATCCACCGACATCGCGTTTACGATCATATCAGCGTTAAATTTGACGTCTATCGCACTATTCACGATCCCCACTCCTCCCTGCCCGACGAACCTGAACGGGCAAAAACCGGCACGTGTCCCTTGCCTTTTTGCACATTGACCCACATTACTTGAAACGGATCAGATAGGTTACCGATAGCCTGTTTTCCTGATGACTGCCGAACTGATCGGTTCCCTCTGCATCCCTGTCACTGTGAGTGAATGCAGCAGACAGACTGCTCATCGGGCCTACTTCAATGGAGAGCCCCAATCTGAGACGATAGGTAACCGAATCAAGTGCGTTATCCTCACTGTTTTTACGTTCGTCCCAGCTCACAGCCATATTTGCGGACAAATTACGACTAAGGTTGCGGGTGAATTTTACCTGCGCGTAGTTGAACGTTGATTCACTAAGCTCGACCTGTCGCTGTTGCTTGGACTGCCTCGCACTGATGGTTACAGTGCTGCGGTTTCCCTTGATACTGAAAGAACTATCGAATCTTTCGTTGACTCGAATGCCGCTATTTAACGTGGTCAGATACTCATCAATGGGGATAGGCTCTCCGGTGAAAGGGTCGATCGGCTGCCCAAATTCATCCGTCAGGAAATTGCCGGTTCGCTGGCGCTCCCGCAGTGACCGGTTATCCGTCACATCCCGGGAATAGCCGAGTTTCCAAACGGTGCGACGTGCAGTATGACTGAAATTAATATAGGGGGTGTTCCCGAAAAAACGTTCGCCATAACCGGCATCAATCTTCGTTCGTCGAGTGGGCGTCCACACAACACCAGCAGTCCAGTAGGTGTCATCAATGGACGGATTCAGCGAAACAAAATCATTCCATTCCTTTCCGAACGTTCCCGTCAGTTGCCACTTACGGCTGAGCTCATAACCCAACTGCAGGCCGGCAGTGCGCTGTTCCGTATCCAGGTCAAAGACGGCGTTTTCGCCCAGGTAATCCGTCTTGTTGTAATCTGCGGTTAGCGCCCAGGATAATCTCGAACGGCCCGACAAGCTTTCCAGTAGTATATTACCGGTATGCCTGTTACTGTCTTCAATAGTGTCTCGATTGTTGCCGGAAAATCGCTGTTCATCATACCCGTAGCTCACTTTCAGGTCCGCGAGCTCTCCAACACGGCTGACGAAATAGGGCGAGAATCCGTAGTTGTACACCGTGGTGGTATTGCCCGTCTGACTGGCAGCTTCGACTCCAGACGCCCGAAAAGGATCAACGGAAGTCTGGTGCGCGTCCGCGTCGACATCCAGGAAAAAATGGTCTTCAACCAGCTCCAGATTGGCATCGGCCAATAACCGCGGATTCGCACTATCGGCATCCCCCCCGAGGTCATTGAACTCAACGGCACCGACGGCATTGACGACCATACGGCTGCCTTGCCCCTTGATGCTGAACTGTGGCGTCACTATGCTGATAGCCCGGCTCTCCTCGTCTTCTTCGGTCAGGCGTACATTATCGGTGTATATAACACCCGCGCTCATTGATGCACCGGTTTCCCAGGTCGCTGAATACGCTATACCCGGCAACAACAGCCAACACAATGAACCCGCGACACCTGCACGCAAACCCGTAACGCCCCTTTGCATAGGCTCAAGTCACCCCGTTCCCACTTCGCTGGATTGCCCATAACCGCCATAACCATAGCCGTAACCATAGCCATGCCCGTAGCGGAAATGATCCCATATATATTTTTGTGTCTTATTCAGCACGGTGCCGACAACCTTATCGCCGCTTATATGTTCCAAAGCTGCGCTAATAGACTCTCTTGAGGTCTGTTCGGCGGCGACCACGAAAACGATCTGGCCCATCAAACTGGCGAGAACCGCGGCCTCCGTTGTCAGCAACAACGGTGGCGAGTCAAATACGACGACCCTGTCCGGATAACGAACGGATAGTTCATGCATAAGCTCCTGCATGCCGCCACTGGCCAGCATTTCCGTTGATCGTTCATGCAGATGGCCCGTGGGAATGATTCTCAAGTTGGACACGTTCGTGTGTAAGAGCACATCGCTGATCTCAAGATTTTCATCCTCGAGTACGTCTATCAGACCAGGGCGACCGGCTGGTATTTCCAACAGTGAACTGGCGGTTCCCTTCGAGAAATCCGCATCAACAAAAAGAACCGTCTTGTCCTCCTCCAGCGCCATGCTCATCGCGAGATTGAGAGCAGTAAAGGTTTTTCCTTCCCCCTGAAGTGAACTGGTGACCATGATCATATTGCTGTAGGCAATCGGGGATGCGGTTTTTCCGGCAATGTTCATCAGCAGCGGACGTTTTATAATCCGATATTCTTCAGCAATCTGGCTCCTTGGACGATCGAGGGTTATCATCCCCAGCTGTTGAAATTTGGCGGTCGGCAATTTTACAGTGACTGCGGAATAGTCCGCGCTTTCGTCAGGATAGCGATCATCATTAGGTGACAGGGCACCTGTTTCCGAAGATTGGCTGGTATCTTTGACGCCAGAATCCTGCCTTTCATTGTCTCGACGACCGGTTTTCCCCACAGCCTTTTCAATAATGCTCATAAAATACCTTCGATCCAGTCATCTTTTTTCTGCGAAAACTGCCGCGAAATTTCTACACCCACTGAGGAACATAGTTCACGCTCAAAAACACAATAATCAAGGCGAAAAAGAGGCAAGAGAACTGTAAGAGTCGAGCAGTAGCCCTCTTCTTCAGTTCCGCTGTCGGTACAAAACTCACACTTCCCAGAACCGGCAATCCTGTGTGATGCGCAAGAGATCGTCTATCGAGGATAACGGGTTTGAAGAGTGATATGAGCAACGCAATACCGCCACCAAACATCAGGGAAGCGCCAAATATGCCGCTATTCAACAATAGCTTGTTAGGTGCATTGGGTTTTTGAGGTACAAAGGGAGGGTCAATAACGCGGAAGGAGACATCCCTCGCGTTCTGCTCGACATCCTCTGATATCCTGGCGGCTTCTCGACGGGTCAACAGGGTTTTGTGCTGATTCTGGATGACATCGTAATCCCGGTTGAGTTGCGTCAGTTTAGCTTCAATCTCCGGAATATTGTTGACTTTGTCCTCAAGGTTTTTGACTCTGCTATCGTATTCCCCGGCTCTGACGCGCAATTCTGCCACTCTCGCCTCGGTCTCCGCCAGCATGGAACGCATCTGTTGATAAACCGGACTGGATTGCAAACCTGAATAATCTGAATCGGACGCGGCGCTAAGGGTGTTTTCCAGCTCCAGCTTTTTCTCCGCCTCAAGATCCGCAATAACCCGTTTAATCTGAACCACTTCCGGATGTTTTTCCGTATATTGTGTCAGCAATCTATCCAGGCGCGCCTTCAGGTTTTGAATCCGGGTATCGATCAGGGAAACAGCAGGAATATCATTGACACCGCTGGCAAAGAACATCGGCTCCTCACCCTCCATCTGACGGCGCAATTCATCACGGCGGTTCTCCGCCTCCCTCAGCTGTAAATGCGCAGCTTTCTGGTCTTCACGCATCCGCGCCAGCTTTTCATAATAACCGCCAGCATCACCTGGCAATACGTCCACATGGATTTGCTTGAACTCGGCCAGACGGCTTTCGGCCTCGGAAAGTCGTTTTTCATAGTCGCTGATCTGCTGGTCCAGAAAGGTCTGAGCGTCCGCACTATCTTCCTGTTTGCCGCCCAGGGTGGTTTCGATGAATACGGTCAGAAGGGATTCAACGACCTTCTTCGCCACGTCCCGATCTCCATGGGTAAAAGAAACCGTATAGAGAGATGAGTTTTGCCGGCTTCCAGACAGAGATATCTTCTCCTTAAGATTGTCCAGCAGGCGATCCTTTTGGGCATCGTTTTTTACACCCAGATCAAGATCCGCCATTCTCATGAGTTTTTCCAGATTGGGCCGACTCAACAGTGTTCTGCTCATTAAATCAAGTCGCTGGTTGATATCGGGCTGAATAGCCAGCCCGCGCAACAGTGGCCTGAGAACGGAGTTACTGTCCACCGTAACCCTGGCGGAAGCCTCGAATTGGTCGGGCAATTGCGCCACCCATATCCAACCCGCCACCGAGATCACCCACGCCACAGCCAGCGCAATCCACCGATAGCGCCAAACACCCCACACATACGTTACAAGCTGACCTAACACATCCCACATGGTAAAACGTTCCCTATACTTACAACCGCCCCAGGACCTAGAACCATGCTTCCGGGATCAGGATGATATCCCCTGGATACAACGCCATATCCGCAGAAATATCGCCATCTTCCAACAGATCCTCCAAACGAAGCTCGTATGTGGCGCGCTCCTCGCCGAAACTTCTTATCAGAACCGCCTTGTTACCGGCAGCGAAGTCCGTCAACCCCCCGACTTCAATCATCAGGTCCAGCAGTGTCATATGCTTGTTGTAGGGAATTTTCTTCGGTTCCGAGGCTTCGCCAACGACACGAACCTGCTGCCAGGGCACACCATTGAAACCGTTGACGATCACACTGACGAGGGGATGTTTCACATACTCCCCGTAGGCGGCTTCAATGTCCCGCGCCAGCTGTGACGGCGTCTTACCGCTAGCCTCAATGTTTTCAACCAGGCGGGTAGTGATCTTGCCATCCGGACGGACCTGAACACTGCCCACGGTCAATTCCTGGTTACCCCAGACAAAAATCTCCATGGAATCGCCGGCACCAATGACATAGTCATAATCGGGACCCGCGGTCCTTGGGTCCAGGGGAGGCTTGGGAGCGGGAGATGAACAACCCACAAGAAAAGCAGCAAGCATCAACACACAACCCGCCGCCTTACGATAAGAATATTTATTCACGGCCAACCTCACTATCTATTCGTATCCGTTGTTAGAACTAAAAACCCCTTGGAACGCACTGGAACCCCTGAACACCAAAGATTCCACAAAACCAAAAACTATCGGGCACCCTGCATATATCATCTGGCCGGCAAAAAGGATAGGGGAACCTTCCAACCCATTGATATGCCGCACGTAGCGCCTCCAGCTTCTCCCGATGGTCCAGTGCCGTCACCCGGTAGTGTGCCAGATTCCGCAACCGGCAACTAACCCCTATCTGCAGAGACAGGGCCTTCCCGCCGGGACCATACTTCCACCCTCGATTTACAAACATCAATGCCTGAATCACCGTCCTGGTCACACGGCAGCAACTGAAGCCCGGCTGTCACTTGCGGCCCACCGGAAATCCGCGGCAGGGTTAGCAGCCATATCCACTCCAGCAAGGCCCAAATGTAACACCATTTTATGCCAAGGGA
>PABE01000145.1 GCA_002702725.1 Porticoccaceae bacterium | reverse complement strand
CGAGGTGCCGGTGATTCCAGCACTGGATGAAACCAATTTTATTGACGTCGACCTGTTTGGTCAGGAAATAAAGGCAAACCCTGTTCCGTATTTTCTGGAGTGGGCGAAAAGGCCGCCGTTCTACGTCATGGTCAACGGTCGTCCCAATGCGGTGATTTGTCGGCATGAGCAGGTTAAGTGGGCGTTTACCGATTACGAAACCATTAACGGTACACCCCAGCCCGGCTGGGGCGCCGACATGTTCGACTACTTTAATGGTCTGCCGATTCTCACCGAACTGAGTCCGCCGGAGCACACCAGAATGCGCCGTCTGATTCAGCCCGGCTTTACCCCCCGTCAGGTAAAAAAGTATGAAGAAGGGATCAATACCCTGGTAGAGCAGATGATCGCCAAGATTGAGCCCCGGGGCGGCTTTGACATGGTCGGCGACTTTGCCGCACCGTTAATGTATCAACTTCTGCTTGGCTATGTGCTGGCATTGCCCCAGGAAGACTGGCATATCTTCACGACCTTGAATGATTCCCTTGAACTCGTGGCGACCGTCCCGGACGGAGCACCAAAGCCCCAGGCCTATATGGACGCCTATAACGCCGCCTATGACTACTGTGACAAGCTAATAGAGAAGCGCCGTGGCGAGCCGGCCAGGGACGACCTGATTGGCGGGATCATCGCCGCCCATGACGTGGAAGGCAGCCTGTCGACCGAAGAGCTGTTTTCGTCGTTGATCCAGCTGTTTACCGGTGGTCTCGGGACCGTGATCGCGACTCTCGGCCTTTGCAGCCTGCGGCTGTGTCGTCATCCCGACCAGCTGAAGCTGTTACAGGAGGATCCATCTCTGCTAAACAGTGCCATCGAGGAGTGTCTGCGGGTCGACTCCCTGGGTAACTTCCGTCACCGCTTTGTGGTCAAGGACTGCGTGGTCGACGGTGTACCGCTTTATCGCGGTATGGTGGTGCATATTTCAATGGGTGCTTCAAACTACGACCCGGACTTCTTCCCTGAACCGGAAAAGTTCGACGTTACCCGTAACCCGAAGGATATCAGCACCTTTGGCCACGCCACCCACTTCTGTATCGGTAATATCCTGGCCAGGAAGGTGCTGCGCCGTGTCATCGGACAATTGGTCGAGCGCTTCCCGAATTTCCGGCTTGAAGATCCGGAGGCCACCGTGGTTTACGGGGGCATGCCCACTGAGCGCTTCCCGCTCGAGGTGAGGCTGCGTATCGACTGATAGCGGCTGTCGACGGCAAAGCGTACCTTATGTTATCGGTATAGTTACGTAATGATGTGGGTGTGCGGCTTTTAAGGGCCGCACAGGTGACTGCGACAATGGAGAAGCTTGATGGTCAGGATTATTTACCAGCAAGCCGATGGCGAGGCCCTTGAGGTCAATGCATCCGTCGGTGAAAACATAATGCAGATTGCAGTTGACCACGGTGTGGACGGCATACTCGGCCGCTGTGGAGGCTTTTGCCAATGTGGAACCTGCCACGTTTATGTCGATACCCCTTGGCTGGAAACGCTGGGCGAGATGTGCCCGGAAGAAGATGCCATGCTCGAAGGCGTACCGGTTGAGCGATTGTCCAACAGCCGATTGGGTTGTCAGGTCAGGGTTTCAGCGGCGATGGATGGCATGGTGATTACCGTGCCGGTCTGTCAGGAGTAAGCGATCCGGACGACGAGCGGCTGGTTCCGTTGTTCAGGGTCTCAGGGCATCAAGCACAAACGTGGTGACCATGGCCCTCCAGGCTTCTATGCCCTGAAGGCTGGTAAAATCGATGCCGGATATTTCCGGCATGATTTTTTCGTTCAGAAAACAGCCGGCGGTTAAGTTGAAAATCATCCAGAACACCACGTGGGGATCCAGGCCGGCCTTGAACACACCCTCCTGTTCGCCGCGGGCAAGTATGGGAGCGATGACTTCACTGAGCACGATGCGCATGGTGGGCAGGTAAAGGGAGGCGACGCTGATATGCTCTCCCTCATGAAGTGCCTGATCCAGTGCGAAGGTCCGGTATTCCGGATGGTTGATAAAGCCCTGGAACAGCGTCTCGATCACAAGACTGATGGCTTCCCGGGGCGGATGATTCCTGTAGTCCTCCACCTCAGACAGAATTTCCATGTTTTTGGACACGGTTTCCAGAACCGCCTTGTACAGGTCGTCCTTGGTCTTGAAGTAGTGGTAGACCAGTTGTTTGGTGACACCGGCATCCTGGGCAATTTTCTCTATCCGGGCACCATCGATGCCCCGCTGGGCAATTTCGGCGCTGGCCGCGTTCAGAATTCGGTCTATGGTGGCGGTTTTTTTCATGTGCGTATTCCGGCGCCAGGTGAGCGGATTGTAGGGCTTCACCAATAGCAGGGACAGTTAGCCGTCTGTTTTTGTTGTACTTTGTGGCAAATGTGGATTAAAAATGACCGGTATCCCTTGAAGTAGCTGCTGTGCCAATCAAATCCCGCATTCGTACAATTCCTCACTATCCGCAAACCGGGGTGTATTTCCGCGATATCACGACCCTGTTGAAGGACGCAGCGGGCTTTCATCTGACGATTGAAAAACTCGCTGAGCGCTATCACTCTGTCCCAATTGATTTGGTTGTCGGCATTGAGGCGAGGGGCTTTATTCTCGGTGCGGCACTGGCATTTGCCCTTGACAAGGGATTTGTCCCCATTCGCAAGAAGGGCAAATTGCCGGCGGCCACACGATCCGTCGACTATGCCCTGGAGTACGGTGTCGACAGCGTGGAAATACACGAAGACGCCATTGAGCCGGGGCAGCGGGTGCTGTTGGTGGATGACCTGATCGCCACGGGAGGCACCATGCTGGCGGCGGTGGATTTGGTCGAGCAGAGCGGGGGTAGTGTTCTGGAGTGCTGCTTTATCGTGGACCTGCCGGAAATGGGCGGATCCGCCAGACTGGCCGAGCGTGGCTTATACTGCTTCGCACTGACGCAGTTCGAAAGCGAATGAGCTGGCGTCACGGCGCCGGGGGGTATTGGACCGCTTCTCACATCGCGGAAAATCGCCTTTTATCCCCAGTAAACAAGGGGTTTATGGCCTGGGTGCGCGGTCCTTTGCCGTGGGGCTTGCGCCTTTCATTTTCGGCCAATTGTCGATAGTATCCTGTTCCTTCGGCGTCCAGGTGGACTGGCTCCCTCTCCCCGTGCTTCCTTAGAACTAGAATGATAAGGATCCGTCACCGTGGCGCAGGTTTCTGAATATCACCATTTTTTTCACCGCATGTAGTGGAGGCGTGAATGGCAAAAGAAGTTATCGCTATCGTCGGCGGCACCGGCGCGTTGGGTACTGGTCTGGCGCGGCGCTGGAGCGCGGCTGGCTACGAAGTGATCATCGGCTCCCGAACCCTGGAAAAAGCCCAGGATGCCGTCAAGGATCTGGAAGCTGTTCTCGCCGAACGGGGACAATCTGACCTGAAAGTCCAGGCGATGGAAAACCTGGCTGCGGCCTCGGCGGCTGACATTGTCGCGATTACCGTACCATTCGCCCACCACAGCAGCACCCTGGAAGCCATCAAGTCCGGGTTGGAAGGCAAGATTCTGATCGATGTGACGGTGCCGCTTATGCCGCCCAAGGTGGGGACTGTGCAGTTGCCCCCCGAGGGGTCTGCCGGTGCAGCCGCGCAGCAGTTGCTGGGTGAAGGGGTTAAGGTGGTTTCCGCGTTCCAGAATGTGGCCGCCCATCATTTGCAGGAGGGCCATGGTCTCGACTGCGATGTATTGGTCAGCGGTAACAGCAAGGAGGCCCGCGAAAAAGTGGTTGAGCTGGTCGAGGCTGTGGGTATGCGCGGTTTTCACGCCGGGCCCATCGCCAATGCCGCTGCAGCTGAGGCGCTGACCTCTGTCATCATCAATATAAACCGGGCCCACAAATGCCATGCGGGTATCCGCATTACCGGTTTACAGGATGACCAGGGTTGATAGCGGTTTGCGTTGAGTCCAAATCATGACTGCCCGCCCAACCGAGAATAGGCCTGATTCATTGTGGATCGTGCTGCCTGTCAAAGAGGTAAAGGACGCCAAGCAACGCCTGGCCCACCTGTTGTCCGGCGAGGATCGCCGCGCTCTTTGTCGCGCGATGCTTGAGGACGTCCTGGAGCAGGTGACTCAGGCTCGGAGTGTCGATGGCATACTGGTGGTTAGCAGTGATCCGGTGGCGGAGGACATACGCGCACGTTTCGAGGTTGAAATACGCCCCGACCCCCCGGGAGGTGGCGGGCTTAACGGTGCCGTAGCCGACGCCGCCCAGTACCTTGAGGATCAGGGCGTCGGTACGATGCTGGTGATACACGGCGATATTCCACTGGTGCAGGTGAGCGAGCTGGAGATTCTTATTGAGCAGCATCTCCAGGGCAGTGGCGCTCGGGTGACACTGGTGCCGGATGATGACGACAATGGTACCAATGTACTGCTGGCGTCGCCTCCCACCGTCGTTCCGTTCAGCTATGGGCCTTCGAGTTTTCGCCGCCACTCTCAGCGGGCCGAGCATCGCGGGATTGATGTCCGGGTGATGCGCTCCAGCCGCCTGGGACTGGACATCGATACCGGGGATGACATCGCCAGACTGATTTTTAACTGTCAGCGCACGCCGGAACTGGCCGAGCGCCGCACCTGCCAGCTGCTGGGCAAGATTGGGCAGCGGGAACCACTGGATAGCGCCGACACTGACCGGCAAAGCGGCTCATTGCCAGCCGTCAACAACGGATAAACCGGAGACATCAAGACCATGTCCGTCGACATTCCACAGTTGCTCAACACCGCCTTATCCGGGGTACTTCCGGATCGGGAGGCGGCGTTGTCCCTGGCGGAATGCAACGATCTGTCCGGATTGATGGCCGCTGCCGGAGCCTTGCGCGACCAGGGGCATCGCAATGTCATCACCTATTCCCGAAAGGTCTTTATCCCCCTGACCCATCTGTGCCGGGACGTCTGTCATTACTGCACATTTGCCCAGACGCCAAAACGCATAGAACAGCCCTATCTTTCAGTACAGCAGGTCATTGACGTGGCCCGGGAAGGTGCGCGGCAGGGCTGTAAGGAAGCGCTGTTCACCCTGGGGGAAAAGCCCGAACTGCGATATAGAGCGGCGCGGGAGGCGCTGGTGGAGCTGGGCTTTGACAGCACGCTGGAATATGTGGCCCATGTGGCCCGTATTGTTTTCGAAGAAACAGGCCTGTTGCCGCACATCAATGCCGGTAACATGACCGCCGAGGAAATCGGGTTTTTGCGCCCGGTTTCGGCGTCGATGGGTATCATGCTCGAATCCGCATCGGACCGGCTCTGCCAGAAGGGCATGCCCCATTACGGTTCCCCGGACAAGGATCCGGCGACCCGGCTTGAAACTATCGCCCTGGCGGGTCAGGCCCGGGTACCTTTCACCTCGGGGATCCTCATCGGTATTGGTGAAACCCGTCGGGAGCGTATTGAATCCCTGTTGGCATTGCGGGATTTGAATGATCAGTACGGTCACCTTCAGGAAGTGATCGTCCAGAATTTCCGAGCCAAACCGGGCACCAAGATGGTCGATGCTCCGGAGCCGGATCTTAACGATTTGCTGTGGACCCTGGCCGTCACCCGGATACTTTTCGGACCGGACATGAATATCCAGGTGCCACCGAATTTGAGCGACAGCAATGTGCTGCCGCAACTGGTCGATGCCGGGATCAATGACTGGGGTGGTGTGTCGCCTGTGACCCCCGATTTCGTGAACCCTGAAGCTCCCTGGCCCCACCTGCAACTTTTGGCGGATGAAACCGCCAGGGCCGGTAAGCATCTTGATGAGCGGTTGACCATTTATCCCCGCTACGCGCGGCAGCCGGAAATCTGGCTGGATGCCAACCTGCGCAGTGCCGTGCTGCGCAGTGTCGATGGCGAAGGTTTTGCGCGTACCGATGACTGGGAAACCGGCTCCCCGAAATCACCCCCGGAGGAAATTTTACGGCAAATTCCGGGTTTCATTGATCGCCGGGTTCCCGTGTCGAGTCCGGCCGTCAGTGAGGATATACTCACACTGGTCGATCGTGCCGTGGCCGGTGAGCGCCTTAACGAGCTGGAAGTGGAACGCCTGTTCCAGGCCCGGGGCGACGACATCGGTCATATCTGCGCCGCTGCCGACGCCTTGCGCCGCGAGCGCTGTGGTGAGGACGTCACCTATGTGGTGACCCGCAATATCAATTACACCAATATTTGTACCTACAAGTGCCAGTTTTGTGCCTTTTCCAAGGGCAAGGCCAGTGAAAACCTCCGCGGCAAGCCCTATGACCTGGAGCTCTCCGAAGTGGCCCGTCGCACCCGGGAAGCCTGGGACCGCGGAGGGACTGAAGTCTGTATGCAGGGCGGTATCCACCCCGAGTACACAGGCCAAACCTACGTTGATATCTGCAAGACGGTCAAAGCGGCCTGTCCGGACATGCATGTGCATGCCTTCTCGCCCCTTGAGGTGAGCCAGGGGGCGGCGACACTCGGTATTAGTGTTGAAGACTTTCTGTGCCGGCTAAAGGACGCCGGCCTCAACTCGCTTCCCGGTACCGCTGCCGAGGTGCTCGACGACGAAGTGCGTGCCGTGCTCTGTCCGGACAAGGTCAATACCGAGGAGTGGTTGTCGGTGATCGAAAGCGCCCACCGGGTGGGCTTGCGCACTACCGCCACGATCATGTTCGGTCATGTCGACCGGCCGATTCACTGGGCCAGGCACCTGCTGCGCATCCGGGACCTTCAGGCGCGCACCGGTGGGTTTACCGAGTTTGTGCCATTGCCTTTCGTGGCCATGGAGGCCCCTATTTACCGCAAGGGGCGAGCGCGCAAAGGGCCGACTTTCCGTGAATCGATCCTCATGCACGCCATTGCGCGCCTGGTATTGCACCCCTACATCACCAATATCCAGGCGTCCTGGGTGAAGCTCGGCGAAAAGGGTGTCGTCGCCTGCCTGAATGCGGGTGTCAACGACCTTGGCGGCACCCTGATGAATGAATCGATCACCACCGCCGCGGGTGCCAGCAATGGCCAGGAAACCTCGCCGGCACAGATGATCGAGCGCATCGAGCGCGCCGGCCGGGTTCCCCGTCAGCGAAATACCCTTTACGGGGACGTCAACGACGAACGCCATCGGGCCGGGCTCGAAGCCGGCGAACTGACACCTCTGGTCTACTCCCTGGTCGATCGCAAGAAACGCAACCGGGATCGAATCGATTCGCGGGAACTGCACTCCTGACATGGTTCAAACCACTTTTTTTGCGCCGGACAGTGTTCCACTGATTGCGCCGGGCCAACCCCTTGCGCCGGTGATAGTCGAAAGTTTTAGCGACGCGGGTATCGACCTTGCCGACAACGATATTCTGGTGGTGGCGCAAAAGATTGTCTCCAAGTCTGAAAACCGCTATCGCCGTCTGGCCTCGATCACTCCCGGAGAGGAGGCGAGGGATTTCGCCGCCCGCTGCCAGAAGGATCCCCGTTTTATTCAGGCTGTGCTCGATGAAACGGAGCGGGTCATTCGCTGCTCACCCGGTGTTTTTATTGTCCGCCATCGGCGCGGTTACTGCCTGGCCAATGCCGGGATCGACCAGTCCAATATCGATCCCGTTGACGACGATGTTGTCCTGCTGCTGCCGGAGGATCCGGATGCCAGCGCCCGCCAGCTGCGCTCGGAGATACGTCAGCTCGCCGGCGCGGATGTGGGCATTGTGATCAGTGACAGTTTCGGTCGGCCCTGGCGTCTCGGCACCACGGGCGTGTGTATCGGGTGCGCCGGTGTTCTGCCGATACATGATCAGCGCGGCCAGAAGGATCTCTATGGTCGCACCCTTCAGGTTACCCAGCCCGCCATTGGTGACGAAATCGCCGCCGCGGCGTCCCTTGTAATGGGCGAGGCAAACGAAGGGCGACCGCTGGCCCTGTTGCGTGGACTGTCGGTGATCCCGGGCAATCCCCCGGCGACGGAGCTGATTCGGGCCAGTAACGAGGATCTTTTCCGATGAATTTCGGCGGCAAGGTGCTGGCGTTGTGCGGTGGCGTCGGTGGCGCCAAACTGGCACTGGGCCTGACTGAGATACTCGACCCCGGGCAACTGAGGGTGGTCGTCAATACCGGCGACGATTTTACCCATTTCGGCCTGCCCATCTGTCCCGATCTCGATACCGTCATGTATACCCTGGGTGGGGTCAGCAACAGACAGCAGGGCTGGGGGCGGGAAGGGGAGAGCTGGAACTGTTTCGACACTCTGAAGGACCTGGGCGCTGAAACCTGGTTTCAGCTGGGCGACCGGGATCTCGCCGTGCATTTACAGCGGCGGGCACTGCTCGACGCCGGTTACAGCCTGAGTGAGGCAACGGCAACACTCTATCAGGGTTTTGATGTTCGCCACGACGTCGTGCCGATGACTGACGATCCGGTGGCCACCATTATCGAGTCCGCGCAGGGCGACCTGCCTTTTCAGCACTACTTCGTTCGCCACCGTTGTCAGCCGGCCATTACCGGTTACCGCTTCAACGGCATTGAGGATGCACGGCCAAGCCCGGGCTTTCAGGCAATCCTCGATGATCCGGCCCTCGCGGGCATCATTGTTTGCCCCTCTAACCCCTTTGTCAGCGTCAGCCCGATTCTGTCTCTGCCCGGGGTGCGGGAGCGTATCGGCAAACTCGGCGTGCCCGTGATTGCGGTCTCCCCGATTGTGGGTGGCGCCGCTATCAAGGGGCCGGCGGCAAAAATGTTTCGTGAACTCGATCTGCCTGTCAGTAATCAGGGGGTAGCCGATTTTTACGGCGATCTGCTCAGTACCCTGGTGGTGAATGATAGCGACCGCAGTGAGCCGCTGAATGTGTCAACGCAGGTGTATTACTGTCGGACCCTGATGCACAGCCTCGCGGACAAAGTTGCTCTGGCAGAAGCCTGTCTTTCGATTCTCAAGCCCTGATTGCGAACGGTGATTGAGCAATAGCGAGGGGTATCCGGACAATAGCCGCCGCGCTTGTTGCCCGGCAGGGTCCTCTCTAAGATGGTTTTTCACCTACCCCTGATTGGAGGCACCCATGACCTTTGTAGTGGCCGACGGCTGCGTGAATTGCAAGCACACGGATTGTGTCGAAGTGTGTCCTGTGGATTGTTTCTACGAAGGGCCCAATTTTCTCGTTATTCACCCGGATGAGTGTATCGATTGTGCCCTCTGCGAACCGGAATGTCCGGAGGACGCCATCTTCGCCGAAGATGAGTTGCCGGCGGGGCAGGAGGTTTATCTTGAGCTGAATGCAGAACTCGCTGATGTATGGCCGAACATCACCGAGCAGAAAGCATCGCTGCCGGACGCGGATGCCTGGAGCGGAAAAAGCGACAAGCTGCAGTATCTCGCCCGGTAGTGCTCGCGCTGAATGGCTTGCGGTCAACGATGCGGCGGGGTAGTCTCGAGCGCAGCCAGCTCTGGAGGCTGACCCGTCTATCGCACTGACATGGGGTTCAACAATGATAAAACGCGCGCATTCTGTTCTGTTGGTGTCTTTTTTTCTGGTGTCGTCCCTGGCCGCCGCGGCGACACGGGAGGAGATCGACCTGCACAGCCGTGACGCCCTGAACCGGCTCTACGAGCAAAGCCCCGCTGCCCGTGAACTGGCGGCAAAGGCGCGGGGAATATTGGTTTTTCCCCAGGTTTACAAGGCGGGCTTCGGGGTCGGCGGTGAGTATGGCGAGGGCAAATTGCTCGTCGATAGCAGTACCGCCGGGTATTACAGCACTGCGGCGGCGTCAATCGGCTTCCAGCTGGGGGCCCAACGCAAATCCCAGGTTGTGCTGTTCATGACCGAAGACGCCCTGAACGGGTTTCTCAATGCCGACGGCTGGGAGGCGGGTGTCGATGGCAGTGTCGCCCTTGCGACCCTCGGCGCCGGGGGCGCTATTGACACCAATACAGTGCAAAACCCGATCATCGGATTCATTTTCTCCAATGAGGGTCTGATGTATAACCTGACGTTCGAAGGATCTAAAATAACCCGAATAGACCGTTAGTCCCCTCTCTTCAGCCAGAGCTTCAGGGCGGCGGCGATGTCTTTCAACTGTTCGACGCAGACTTCGTGTTCCATTGCGTAGGAGCTGTACTCCACGCTGTGACCCAGGGCGCGCAACTGGTCGACAGCCCGCCGACCCAAGGTTTCCGGTACCACTGGATCCGATACCCCGTGCATGATGTGGATGGGCAGCGCGACATTCGCCGGGTGGGGCTGGACGGTGTCAGCCGTCGCAAAATAGGTGGACATCGCGAGCAGGCCGGCCAGGGGTAGTGGAAACGTCAGCGCGGTTTCATAGGCGACGGCGCCGCCCTGGGAAAAGCCGGCCAGCACGATACGCTGGCTGTCGATGCCACGCTCTATCTCTCGGCGGATAAGCGCCGCAACCAGTGCGGCGGACGCACTCAGCTGGTGGTGGTCAAGCTTTCTGTCGATATCCATCGAGAGAATGTCATACCATGCGGGCATAACGTAGCCACCATTGACGGTGACCGGGATCGGCGGTGCGTGTGGAAAAATGAACCGTATGCTCAGTTCGGCGGGGAGATCGAGAATCGGTACCAGTGGCTCAAAATCGTGTCCGCTGGCACCGAGACCATGGAGCCAGATAACGCTGGCGTCCGGATCCTCAGCGCCGCGGTTAACTTCCAGGCTCGGTAGCAGGTTATCGCTCATGACCGTTATCCATTGGTTACCACTTGTCTGAAAAATAGCCGGATTCGGAAGCCGCAGGCCGCAGATCTTTGACAAGGCGGCGGTTCGAATCGCTATATAGTGCTGAGTCGCGCTTCAAGG
The DNA here is from genome assembly GCA_002702725.1 of Porticoccaceae bacterium. Lineage (GTDB taxonomy): Bacteria > Pseudomonadota > Gammaproteobacteria > Pseudomonadales > Porticoccaceae > NAT127. The sequence continues at coordinate 29,988 of PABE01000145.1, read as the reverse complement.
ATGAATTATGCGTTTATCACATTACGACACAGACCAGTCAACCATTGTTGCCCCTGCCTTTGATGCCGCTGGAGCCCAGGAATCAGGCTCTGATATCGCGGACAAAAACTCAGTCACCCTCGACCATTCCCGACAGTTTACCGCCTCCCCTGAAGGGGATGACAGGGCCGAGGGGGAAGGTTACCAATGGCTGTCAAAGGAAAGCCGGGAATATCTCAAGCTCTTCCTGCCTTCCCTTTTTCTGCTGGTGTTGTTTCTGGCCCTGCCGGCCTATTTTGCCGAGGATCTGCTCAAGCTGGTTTTCTAGCCCGCGTCTTTTCCGGTCAACTCCGGCCTTCACTCCAGGCTTATGAGCAATACCTGCAGTTGTATAAAGCCCTCGCTTTTACGGATAATGAAGGCCGCAGGGCAACTATTCAGGTGTTTTCATGGCGTCTCTTCAGGATCAGCTCCTCAAGGCAGGCCTCGTCGACAAGACAAAGGCCGGTAAAGTTAAAAAGGACAAGCACAAACAGTTGAAGCAGCAGCCAAAGGGACGACTTGAGGAAGACGAAACCAAGCGGCTCGCCCGCCTGGCAAGGGAGGAAAAGGCTGCCCGGGACCGGGAAATCAATCGGCACAGGCAGGCGGAGCTCGAGCGGCGGGCTATTCATGCCCAAATACAGCAGCTGGTATCGAGCAATCGTGTCGATCGCCGGGGCGGTGAGGCAACGTATCAGTTCAGCGATGAGGGCAAGATCAAGAAGCTCTACGTGACCGAGAAACTCCATCAGCAACTGGTCAGGGGACATCTTGCGATTGTGTCGGTGGACTCCGGCTACGAACTGGTTCCTGCCGGGGTGGCAGACAAAATCGCCGAGCGGGACGCACGCCTGGTGGTGGTGAACAACCGGCGCGTCGATGATGGGGTGGATGTGGATGACCCCTATGCAGAGTTTCAGATTCCAGACGATCTTATGTGGTAACGGCCGCGCCGACTTCACAGGCAGACGGATTTCCGCGATCAAGGCCGGAAGGTGACCAGCGGTCTGATGTCACTGTTCCGGAATTCTTATGTGATGATCCATAACCAGCCCCAGGACGTTCTCAAATCAGTTTTTGGCTATGATGCGTTTCGTCCCCAGCAGGCGGACATCATTAGCCATGTCTGTGCCGGTGGTGACGCATTGGTATTGATGCCCACCGGTGGCGGAAAATCCCTGTGCTACCAGGTGCCGGCTTTGGTCAGAGAGGGCGTTGCGGTCGTAGTGTCGCCGCTGATTGCCCTGATGCAGGACCAGGTTAATGCGCTGAAGCAAAACGGCGTTTCGGCGGCGTTTCTGAATTCGAGCTTGTCGGCGGCGGAATCCGCCGGGGTAGAGCAGGCGTTGCTGCAAGGGGAGCTCAAACTGCTTTACGTCGCCCCGGAACGGCTGCTGATGCCGCGAACCCTGGCGCAATTGCAACGGATTCCCATCGCTCTTTTCGCCATCGACGAAGCCCACTGCGTTTCACAGTGGGGGCATGATTTCCGTCCCGAATATCGGCAGCTGTCGGTATTGCCCGAGTTGTTCCCGGATGTGCCCCGAATGGCACTGACCGCCACCGCCGACAGCGCCACGCGGATTGAAATCATCGAGCGTCTGGGACTCGCCGAAGCGGGTGTGTTTGCAAGCGGGTTTGATCGGCCCAATATTCGCTATCGCATCACCGAAAACCGGGGCAACGCCCGCGGCCAGCTGCTCAGCTTTATCCGCGATGAGCATCCAGGTGAAGCGGGAATTGTCTATTGTCTGTCCCGAAAACGGGTGGACGAAACGGCCCGTTGGCTGGGTCTTAATGGTATCAGGGCATTGCCCTATCATGCCGGCATGGCCGCTGAGGATCGACAGCGAAACCAGGACGAATTCCTCCGTCAGGACGCTGTGGTGATGGTCGCCACAATCGCCTTTGGCATGGGTATCGATAAGCCGGATGTGCGTTTTGTCGCCCACCTTAACCTGCCCAAGAGTATTGAATCCTATTACCAGGAAACCGGGCGCGCCGGCCGCGATGGCCTGGCCGCCGACGCCTGGATGGTCTATGGCCTTCAGGATGTCATTACCCTCCGACAAATGCAGGAAAGTTCCCAGGCACAGGACAGCCGAAAGCGTGTCGAGCGCCAGAAGCTGGATGCCATGCTGGGACTTTGTGAAGACACCGGTTGTCGCCGGCAGACCCTGCTGCGCTATTTTGACGAGCATCTCGAACAGCCCTGTGGCAATTGCGATAACTGCCTTACACCACCGGAAACCTGGGATGCGACGGTCGCGGCACAAAAGGCAATGTCCTGCGTCTACCGCACCGGCCAACGGTTCGGGGTTTCCTACCTGATCGATGTTCTCCGCGGTCACGGGCAGGACCGCATTCGGCAATACGGCCACGAGAAGGTCTCTACCTTTGGCGTGGGCACTGATCTCAGTGCGTCGGAGTGGCGCGCCGTCTACCGGCAATTGATATCCAGGGGGTTGCTGAAGGTGGATGTTGAGGGCCATGGCGGGATTCGTCTTACAGAGGCGGCGCGGCCCGTCCTCAAGGGCGAGCAAACCCTCAGGCTGCGTAAACAGGACCGCCGGCGTCCGTCGCGGAAGAGTGCCCTTGCCGTTGGCTTGCCGGCCCGGGATAACGAACTCTGGCAGGCGCTGCGGGACCATCGACGCCAGCTCGCCGAGCAGCAGGGGGTGCCGGCCTACGTGATTTTTCACGATGCCACCCTGGCCGAGATGGTGGAACGACAGCCCCAGTCCCTTGAGCAGCTGGAGCGTTTGCCCGGTGTAGGGGAGCGTAAGCTCGTCAATTACGGCGAAGGCTTCCTTGCCGTCATACGGGAACACGCTGCTCCGCGTGCCGGCAAGAAGGATGCCGTTGCCGAAACGGTCCGGCTATGCTCGGAGGGGCTTGATCCCCTGGCCATTGCCCGCCAAAGGGACCTCACCGTACAAACCGTCTATCGGCACCTTGCCCGGGCGATTCGCGAGGGCGAGCTGGAATTGGCGGACGTCGCGGAAATTTCCCCGGCCGAACTGGACAGTATCCAGATGGCCTTTGATGCCAGTCCTTCGGGTACGTTGAAGCCTGTATACGACGCTTTGGAAGGCGCTTATGATTATGGCGTACTCGAATGCGTGCGCGCCTCGTTGGCTGCCGCAGAATAAGGTCCTACCTGACAGGCCGCAGGCTTACATGTTGTACCTTGTCAATCCAGCTACCCGAATGCCTTCAAATCGTCCTGGATAGGACAAGGATTGATCGTAATGACCGCTCGAAAGCAAGCCGCGCCATCCCCTTCACGGAGAGCCAAGCCCTCGTCGAGGGCGGAGCCCGCGCGCAGGCGTCCCAAATCGTCGCCATCGAAACCGATCAAAGGGGACGATCACGATGCCTACGCTGTGACAGCGTTCGGGGACATCGTCGATCGGTCCCTCCACGCCGCCCTCGCCCATGTTACCGGTGGGTTGTCTCCGGCAGCGATGGTTCAGACCTGGCTGGATTGGGCCTCGCATATGGCGATGTCCCCCGGCAAACAGATGCAGTTGGTGCACAAAGGGTTGCGCAAATCCGCCCGTCTGGCCCGCTATGCCACACAGTCCGCCCAGGCTGCCCTGCGGGGGGAGTCCTGCGAGCAATGTATAGAACCCCTGCCCCAGGATCGGCGGTTTCAAGGGGGTCACTGGAAACGCTGGCCGTACAACGTGATCTATCAGCAATTTCTTCTTCAGCAGCAGTGGTGGCACAACGCCACCACAGGCGTACGCGGAGTAACCCGACCCCACGAGAAGGGTATGGAGTTCGCTGCCCGCCAGATGCTCGACATGTGGTCGCCCTCGAATTTTCTGCTCACCAACCCCGAGGCACTGGACAAAACCCTGAGCACGGGTGGCCTGAACCTGGCCGCCGGGGTGGGGAATCTGATTGACGATTGCCAGCAACGCATTGGTGGCAGACGCCCCGCCGGCAGTGAGGCATTTGCCGTGGGGGAAACTGTAGCGGTGACCCCGGGCAAGGTCATCTATCGCAACGGGTTGGCTGAACTGATCCAGTACGAGCCAAGTACCGAGAAGGTTCATCCAGAGCCGGTTTTCATTATCCCGGCCTGGATCATGAAGTACTACATTCTGGATTTGTCGCCCGAAAACTCCCTCATCCGCTATCTGACCGAGCAGGGTTACACTGTCTTTACATTGTCGTGGAAAAATCCCGGCCCTGAAGATAGGGACGTCACCTTTGATGACTACCGGGTAAAAGGGGTTATGGCGGGCCTCGACGCCATCAACGCGGTCTTGCCGGATACCAGGGTCCACGCTCTGGGCTACTGTCTCGGCGGAACACTGCTGAGTATCACCGCCGCTGCCATGGCGCGGGACGGCGATCGTCGGCTGGCGTCAATGACTCTGCTGGCGGCGCAGACCGACTTCTCGGATCCCGGCGAGTTGAGCCTGTTTATCGATGAGAGTCAGTTGGCGTTTCTCGATGACATGATGTGGGAACAGGGTTATCTGGACTCGGAGCAAATGTCCGGCGCGTTTCAGATGTTGCGCTCCAAGGATCTGCTCTGGTCGCGGATGGTTCGCGAGTATTTGATGGGTGAACGCCCGGTATTGACCGACCTCATGGCCTGGAATGCTGACGGCACCCGCATGCCCTATCGCATGCACAGTGAATATCTGCGTTACCTGTTCCTTGAAAATGCGCTGACCAAGGGACAGTTTCAGGTGGCCGGGCGGTCGATAGCACTGTCGGATATCCGTATGCCGATGTTCGCGGTGGGAGCGGAGGGAGACCATGTGGCGCCCTGGCGGTCGGTGTACAAGCTGTTCCTGTCGACCGATACAGAGCTGACTTTCCTGCTTGCCAGCGGTGGCCACAATGCGGGTATCGTGGCGCCGCCGGGGACACCGCGCGCCCGTTACCGGATAATCCAGCGGTCGGCGGACGAGCCATATATCGACCCTGATACGTTCCTGGACACTGTGGCTGCGGTCGATGGGTCATGGTGGCCCGCCTGGGTCGACTGGCTGGCGGCCCGCTCCGGTCCAGGGGTGGCGACGCCACCGGAAATGGGGTCGGCGGCAGCCGGCTATGCCCCTGAACTCGATGCGCCTGCCCGCTATGTGCTGGCGACCTGAACCAGGACCTGGTTTCGGCGCGACCCGAAGACTTTAGGCGCTCGCCAATAGAGTGTATTGGCATCCCCGAAATCGATGGTTTAGGGTCCGATCATGGCCCTTTAGCGGCGTTTTCTCTATCATGCCGCCCCCAGGGAAATGAGACAGGATCGATTTTGAAACAAGACAACTTTCGGCCCGGTCAGCGCTGGGTCAGTCACGCCGAGCCGGAAGCTGGGCTCGGCATTGTCGTGGAAATGACCGATCGCCGGGTAGTGATCAGCTTTCCTGCCATTGGCGAACAGCGTACCTATGCCTCGGACAGCGCACCGCTCAGCCGTGTTCGTTACCAGGCGGAAGACGTCATTCGCAGTGCCGACGAAGAGCTGATGACCGTCGTGGCGGTTGAGGAGCGTGCCGGGCTTTTCTTCTATCAGTGTCGCCGTGGCGATGGCCAGCTTTGCATCATTGATGAACTGGAGCTGGATAGTTTTGTCCAGTTCAGTAAACCCCAGGACCGGCTTTTCTCCGGTCAGGTCGATTCCCCCGGCCGCTTCCGATTGCGGCGGGAAACCCGTGAACACCGTTCCCGGCTGCAGAAGTCGCCGGTTCAGGGTTTGTTGGGTGCGCGCGTCCAGTTGCTGGCCCATCAGATGTATATCGCCAGTGAAGTCGCCGGGAGGCACGCTCCCCGGGTTCTGTTGGCCGATGAGGTGGGACTGGGCAAGACCATTGAGGCCGGGTTGATTGTTCATCAACAGCTGGTCACCGGACGGGCGTCCCGAGTACTGATTGTGGTGCCCGATAGCCTGGTGCACCAATGGCTGGTGGAAATGCTGCGTCGTTTTAATTTGCTGTTTACGGTCCTGGATGAGGCCCGCTGCCTGGCGTTGGGCGGGCCGGAGGTCGATGGCGACGACGACTTGATCGATCCCGACAGCGCCGCTTTTGCCGCCGATGCGGTCAACCCTTTCGAAAGTGCCCAGTTCGTTTTGTGCAGCCTTTCTTTTCTGGTCAATGATCCAGAGCGTCTGGAGCAGGCCAGGGCCGCGGGTTGGGATTTGCTGGTGGTTGACGAGGCCCATCATCTGCGCTGGCAGGAGCAAGGTGCCAGCGCCGAGTATTGCGCCATTGAGCATCTGGCTGCGGCTATTCCCGGTCTGCTGCTACTGACCGCGACCCCCGAACAGCTCGGGGTCGAAAGCCATTTCGCGCGCCTGAAACTGCTCGATCCCCACCGTTACGGCTCCCTGGAGGAATTCAAACGGGAAGAATCCCGCTATCGCGAGATCAGTGATCTGGTCCAGCGACTCATGGCAGAGGACGGTGCCGAGAAGTTACTGACCTCGACGGCCCTCGCGGATGAGTTGGGCTCCTACCTGGGCCGGGATACTGTCGACAAGCTGCAGGTCGGGCTTGCCGCCGGCGAAAGTCGTGATGAGCTGATGGACGAGGTGATTGGGGAACTCCTCGATCACCATGGCACCGGTCGGGTATTGTTTCGAAATACCCGCGATGCGGTCAGCGGTTTTCCCGAGCGCCGGTTTTTTGCCTATCCTCTAAGCACGCCGGAGACCCTGTCGGTTATTGGAACCGAAGCGGATCTCGAACGCTTATTATGTCCCGAAACCCTGCTCGGAGACGATTGGCTCCAGCGGGATCCCCGGGTTGCCTGGCTCAGCAGCTGGCTTTCCGGAGAGACGGCGGGGGAAAAGGTGCTGGTTATCTGCGCCCGCGCGGATACCGCCCGGCAGCTCGCGGATTACCTGGATATCCGCGCCGGTATTCGCAGTGCCGCTTTTCACGAAGGTATGACACTCATCGAACGGGATCGTGCCGCGGCATACTTTGCCGATAGCGAGGGTGAGGGCGCGCGGGTGCTTGTGTGTTCCGAGATCGGCAGTGAGGGACGCAATTTCCAGTTCGCCCGACACCTTGTTCTATTTGATTTGCCCTTTAACCCCGATTTACTGGAACAGCGCATCGGCAGGCTCGACCGCATCGGTCAGCGCCACGACGTGAATATCCATCTGCCCCATTACGATACCGGCCTGCACGCCAGGTTGGCACGCTGGTATCACGAGGGGCTCGATGCCTTCGAGCGGGTCTGTCCTGTGGGCGGAGCAGTCATGGCGCAGCTGGACGAGCCATTGCGGCACTGGCTGCTGGCCGGCGAAGGTGATAACGAAGTGATTGATCGCACTCGTGCACTCACCGCCGATGCGATGGCGGAGTTGCAGGCCGGGCGTGACCGGCTGTTGGAGCTTAACTCCTGCCATCCATCGAAGGCCGAGCAGGTGATGGCGGAGATCAATGCGGCCGAAGATCCCCAGAGCCTCGCGGAATATATGATCCGGGTGTTTGACCGCTACGGTGTCGAACACAGCCATCACAGTGCCGATGCCCTGGTACTGATGCCCACGGATCATCTCAGGTGTGACCATTTTCCAGGGCTTCCGGAGGACGGCGTCAGCGTCACCTTTAATCGCAACAAGGCGCTCAGCCGGGAAGATCTCCAGTTCCTGAGCTGGGAACACCCGATGGTCAGCGGTGCCATGGACATGATTCTCGGCAGTGACTTTGGCAACGTCACCCTTTGCACCCTCAAGCTGCCGGGGTTGAAACCGGGGATGCTGCTGGTGGAAGCGTTGTACGCCCTGCATTGTGCCGCGCCCGCGTGGCTCCAGCTGCACCGCTGGTTACCCGCCCAGCAATTGCGTCTGGTGGTGGACAGTCAGGGGCAGGATCTCAGTGGGGTTATAAGCGCTCAGCATTTGGACAGACTGGGCCAGAAAGTGGACCGGGCGTCGGCTCAGGCGGCGGTTACCCATGCCCGCCCGCAACTGACCTCGATGATCCAGGCGGCCGAACAAATTGCCCGGGACAAAAGCCAGCCGGGGGGTGAGGCGGACACCATTACCCCAGCGGTTGCAGACATGGAGCGAGCCCAGGCGCTTGAATTGTCCCGGTTAAGGGCGATGGCCAAAGTCAATCCCAATGTCCGCAGCGACGAGATCGACCACGTGATTGAGACCACGGCGGCATTGCGGAACGCACTCTCCCGGGCGGAATGGCGCCTGGACGCGATTCGGGTGGCGGTGACGGTATAGAGCCGGTTCATCGACTTGCGTGCGACTGTCGCGCGGACTAGTCTTGGACTAGATAGTTCCTGCGGGCATGAGCCATGGTCACTTCCCATTGTAATGGTGATCAAACCGTTTTTGTGTTGACCCCTAACCGCTCAGCCAGCTGGCATGACAACAAATGTCTGTTGCTGGTGGTGTTTGCCTGGTCCGGGACCATCGGCCTCGGCTTCGGTCTCGTCGGCGCCTGGCCGGTGGTGCCGTTTGTAGGACTTGAGCTGGTGGCGTTGTTTCTGGGGCTTCGGTACACGTCCTGGAAAATCAGCTTTCAGGAGGTGATCCGGATCTCCAATAAGCATATTTTCTTCGAACGGGGCATCAGTTTTCCCACAACCCGCATGTGTTGGGAAATCTCGACCCTTAAGGCATACGTGATGCCCGCGTCACACCCGGAGGCGGCCCCGGAGATCGATTTCGCCGATGTGGCCGGACATCGGGTCCGTATTGGTGAATTTCTCAATTATCAGGATTGTCAGCTCCTTATCGACAAATTGCGGGCCTGTGGACTGCCGCTTCGCACGTCCCACCCATGCCTGTGGAAATGCTGATGTGGCGTGGACGCCCCTGTTCACTCGCCTGCACCCCTTCCTTTTTGGTGGGATCTCGAACGGTTTGATTGCCTAGAATGCCTAATTCTCGCCCCGCACCGAAGCATCGTCGATGAAGCCCTGGCCACTGTCTCAACCTGTTTAAAAAGAGCTTGTCATGTGAGAGGTCATGGATGACCTTTTACCTCTGCCCGTTCTGTCAGACTTGAAAAGTACATTTCGCGCCAGCATGTTGGTTTGTCGATCGCCCGTGGACATTGACAGCGGTCAATGTGCCTTCCGCAGGCTGGACGCTATGCTTGCCAGGGATCATAGTGAAAGCCGGTAATCAACAGGACATCAGCCATGCAGTTCAAAGATTACTATCAGTTGCTCGAAATCGAGCGGGACGCAAGCCAGGACGAGGTAAAGCGGGCCTATCGAAAACTCGCCCGCAAGTATCACCCTGACGTCAGCAAGGAGCCCGACGCGGAAGAGCGCTTCAAGGAAGTCAATGAGGCCTATGAAGTGCTTAAGGACCCAGAAAAACGCGCCGCCTATGACCAATTGGGTAGCAACTGGCAACAGGGCCAGGACTTCAGGCCGCCTCCGGACTGGGATCAGGGCTTCGAATTTCATGGCGGCACTTATGACGGCGCCGATGCCGGTGCCTTTAGCGATTTTTTCGAGAGCCTTTTTGGGCGCGGCGGTTTTGCCGGCGGTTTTGACCGCCCCCACGGTTCCGCATTTCATGCCCACGGCAATGATACCCATGCCAAGGTCTTCATCGATCTCGCGGATGCCTACACGGGAGCGAAACGTCAGATTACCCTGAAGCACACTGAACTGGATGCAAACGGCCGGCCCCAGGTCAAGAACCGGACACTGAATGTGACCATCCCGAAAGGTGTTGCGGAAGGGCAGCTTATCCGCCTTGCCGGGCAGGGTGAGCCGGGCGTTGGCCAGGGCAAGGCGGGGGATTTGTATCTCGAGATTCATTTTCAACCCGGTGAGCGCTACACCGTTGAGGGCAAGACGGTCTACATGAATCTCCCGGTGGCTCCCTGGGAGGCGGCACTCGGCGCGACGGTGAGGGTGCCAACGCCTGCCGGCGCTGTTGACCTCCGTGTGCCGCCGAACTGCGCCCACAATACCCGGCTCAGGCTCAAGGGCCGGGGAATTCCGGCCCGGGAGCCAGGTGACTTGTTCGTGGTGGTTCAGATTGTGCAGCCTCCGGTAAAAACGGAAGCTGAAAAAGCCGCCTATCAGCAGCTGTCTGAGACGTTCAACTTTAATCCCCGAAAGGGAATGGGAGGCTGATCCATGACAAGCCGCAATGACGATGTGGTGACGGTTTTTGACGACAATCGACTTCTGACACTGTCCGAGCTTTGCCGTGCCTGCCACGTTGATGCCGATTTCCTCCATGAGTTGGTGGCAGAGGGAGTTATTGACCCTGCAGGGGGGGGCGCCTCCCCCAGCTGGCGCTTTGAAGCCATAACCATCAGGCGGGTTCGTCGTATCCAGCACCTGCGCAGGGATTTGGGCGTTAATCTGGCCGGGGCCGCGTTGGCATTGGAATTGCTGGACGAAATCGACCGCCTGACGGCCCGTTTGCGTCGTTGGGAGGATATCTAGGTGCACCTGTGATAGTTCTCGAGCGAGACACGAGTTGATCAGGGCCTAATTTTTCGCCGAAAACCCGGACCGTGTTGGCGGGGAATTCAATGCAACTGTTGTGTCTCGATGTTGTCTACTGGCAATGACCGAAATTGATCTCCCGGCGTCAGTCAATGTTGCATTGACTGATGCCCCCAATCGCTGATCTGCCTAGCGATAGGCGTAACGTAAGGAGGAAGCAGGCCATGAGGATTGCAATTAGCACCCTGTTATTACTGGCATCCGTCACGTCGATCCCGGCAATGGCCGAGACCTGCGAAGTGGAAATCGCCGGTAACGACAAGATCGAGTACAGCAAGTCTGAAATCCGGGTATCTGCCAGTTGTGACAAGGTCAGGCTCACCCTCAAACATACCGGTAAGCTGCCCGTGGAACAGATGGGGCACAACTGGACACTGGCCAAAACCGATGGCTGGCGGGACCTGGCCCAGGCCGGTGTTCAAGCGGGGCTTGAAAACGATTATCTACCCAAGGGTGACGGACGCATTATTACCCATACTGACATGATCGGTGGCGGCGAGAGCACATCGATCACCTTTGACCTTTCGCAATTGAAGAAGGGTGGTGACTATACTTATTTCTGTTCCTTTCCAGGCCACTGGGCAATGATGAACGGTAAATTTATTATCGAATAGGCTCGACCAAGCAAGCCGGCGGGCCCCGTCGGATACATTGTCTTCGAGTATGGGGGTTGTGACGGCCATGGGCGGTATCGAATCAATCAGCGCCGTGACGCTCGCCGTTTCCGATATGGCTCGCTCCCTGGCCTTCTACCAGGCCATGGGTTTCAACCGGGTTTATGGCAGCGAGCGGGCATCGTTCTGTTCGTTGCAGGCGGGAGAGCAGTACCTCAACCTTTCCACTGAGGAGTCGGGATTCGGCGGCGGTTGGGGGCGTGTCATCTTTTACGTCGCCGACGTGGACGCCGTTTACCGGAACCTTTGCGACCAGGGCCTGATCGCGGCTTTCCCACCGCGGGATGCCAGCTGGGGCGAACGCTACTTTCATATCACCGATCCGGATGGGCATGAACTGAGCTTTGCCCGTCCGCTGAAACCGCTCCACAGGTGAGCGGGGATCCCCGTGGCATCAGACAAACTTCAGCTGTACCGCGACCGACGGGATTTTCGCCGCTCCCCGGAACCCGGCGGAAAGCAGGGCCGGCAACCGTCCAGTCGCCCAGTTTTCGTGATTCAGAAACACGCAGCTTCCCGGCTGCACTACGATTTCCGNCTCGAANTGGGCGGANTNCTCAAGTCCTGGGCGGTTCCCAAGGGTCCGTCACTGGATCCCCGCCAGCGGCGCCTGGCGGTGGAGACCGAAGATCACCCGCTGGATTACGCCGATTTCGAAGGCCGGATTCCCGACGATCAATACGGCGGCGGTACGGTGATGGTCTGGGATGCCGGTACCTGGAAAAACCGCTCGCGGGACCGCAACGACAAGCCGATGTCTGCGCAGCGCGCGTATGAGGCAGGCCATCTGACATTACAGCTTTGGGGCAAGAAGTTGCGGGGTGGCTGGGCGCTGGTGCGCATGAACACAGAAAGTGGCAAGAAAAACTGGCTGTTGATAAAGGAAAACGACGACGAGGCGGACGCCCGCCGCAATCCGGTGAGCAGCGAACCGGACAGTGTGCTCACCGGCAGGGACATGAAAGCCATTGAGAACGATGAATGAGGCGCGGAATTCACGATGAAACAGCAATTTGGACCCTACTCGGTGGAAATCGGCAACCGGGAAAAAGTCTTCTACCCCGGGGACGGTATCACCAAGGGAGATGTCATCGATTATTATCAGCGGGTTGCGGACCGGCTCATTCCCCACCTCAAGGACAGGCCTGTAACTCTGGAACGTTATCCCGACGGGATCGATGAAGAGGGATTTATACAAAAGAAATTTCCCGACTACTTTCCGGACTGGTTCGACCGCAAGCGGGTTGCAACCGAGCAGGGTCAACAGACCGTCCCTGTGTGCAATAATCTGGCCTCTCTCGTTTACTTGGCCAATCAGGGTTCCGTCACCCAGCACGTCTGGTTGTCCCGGGTAGACAGGCCCGATATTCCCGACCAGATGATTTTCGATCTCGATCCCCCCGGTGATGATTTCAGTTCGGTGGTCGGGGCGGCCCGGGATTGCCTGGAACTACTCGATGAGCTGGCCCTCACCGGTTTCGTCAAGACCACCGGTTCCAGGGGCCTGCATGTCATGGTGCCACTTCGCCGCCTGTGGAATTTTGATGCTGTGAGGGACTTCGCCCGGGACTGTGCCCGGGTTCTGGTGGACCGGTTTCCGGATCGCTACACCCTGGAGCATCGTATCGAGAACAGGCGTGGGCGACTGTATCTGGATGTCCTGCGCAACGCCTATGGTCAGACGGTGGTGGCGCCCTACAGCCTTCGGCCCAAAGCCGGCGCGCCTGTGGCGACACCGCTGGAGCGGGGTGCACTCTCAAATCCGGAACTGAGCGCGCAATCCTATCGATTGGATAATATTTTTCAGTACCTGGGTCAGAAAAACGCCCCCTGGTCTGGTATGAGGCGACACGCCAGGGGGCTTTCCAGTGCCGCCAAAAAACTTGCCAGAATCTTGCAGGGGTAGCCTGCGCGTGCCTATTGGCCGCTGCGCTTTCTGTCCATTGAGATCGCACTGGCCGTTTGCGGTGGTTTTCTGATTATCCAAACAGCCAATGTTGATTCGGAGGTTGGAAGCTTGCATCAGCTGTTACAAGTCTATAGTGAATTAATGAACGTCTCTCTCCCGGTTCTGGATTACCCATTCTCGTTGTAACCCCCGTGTTGACGGTCTAGAGTAAAGTTCAAGCCAGGGGATCGATGAAACCCTGCGACTCAATACGCCATTAAAGGCTTTTTGCTCTGTGAGTACCGTAGCCTGGACATTTCTGATCATACTGGCACTGATTACCGCCAGCGGCGCAATGTCAGTGGTGCGCAAGCGCAAGACCCCCAAAGACTACCTGGTTGCCAGCAGGGAAGTTAGCCCCTGGCTGACCGCATTATCCACGGTCGCCACCAATAACAGCGGGTTCATGTTTATCGGTATGATTGCTTACACTTACCGATTGGGAATCGAAGCCGTCTGGATGATGGTGGGCTGGGTTTTGGGCGACCTTACCGCTCCACCCCCCGGGTTAGACAGGTGGCGGAGAAACACAAGCTCAATACGCTGTCGGGCATTCTGGGAAGGACAGAGCACGGTACCGACCGTATGGTGGTTATTACTGCCGGTCTGATCACCATGATTTTTCTTGCAATTTACGCGGCGGGCCAACTCAAGGCCGGAAGCACCGCCTTGCACGCGCTGTTCGGCTGGGATATGAGCGTCGGTGTGCTGATCGGCACGGCCATCGTTATTCTCTATTCCTTTGCCGGCGGCATCCGCGCCGATATCTGGACCGACGCGGCCCAGTCCTTCATCATGATTTTGGCCATGGTCATGATCCTGGTGGCAGGATATCTCGATATTGGCGGCTGGCAGCCTTTGATGGGAAATCTCAAAGCCCAGGATCCAGCGCTTGTTAACTGGTTCCCGGAAAATCCTGCATTCGGAATAATCCCCTATATTCTCGGCTTTATGTTTGCCGGTTACGGCGCCACCGGCCAGCCACACCTGATGACCCGGTTGATGGCAATCAAATCCGTGGAAGCCATTAAACGCGAACGATTTTATTATTTTCTGTGGTACATCCCGTTTTTCCTCGCCTCAATCGGAGTGGGGCTCTATTGCCGTGCCATCATTCCCGAACTGTCTTCACTGCCCATTGCGCAGGGGTTGGATGAGCCGACGGAACTGGCATTACCTCTGGTAACGATGCGCCTGCTGCCCGATATTGCCATCGGTGTCTCGCTGGCGGGATTGTTCGCGGCCACCGTCTCGACGGCGGATTCACAGATTATCGTCTGTTCCGGGGCTATTACCCACGACATATGCCCACGCTGGAAGACGTCGTATCTCGCATCAAAGCTCGGGACCTTTGCGGTTACCGGTTTTGCCCTTTGGGTGGCACTGTTTGCGCCGGAGGGGGTTTTTGGACTGGTGCTGGTAGCCTGGTCCGCGATGGGTGCAAGTTTGGGTTCCGTATTGTTGTTGAGGCTGTACCGGCAGCCCCTGCCACCCGCCATCGCGGTCATAATGATGGTGTCGGCGATCGTGGTTGTAGTGCTCTGGCATCTTTCCAGGTACGACGACCAGGATATCTTCAAGATTCTGCCCGGGTTTGCCGCCGCATTTCTGATCTATTTTTTCTGGCGTTTTCTCCTGGCGCCGATTATCACTTGCCTGAAAAAGCGGCCCTGAAAATTTTATCCCGCGTCCGGTGTTTGCGACTTTGAATGTCTTTTAGTTTGCCTAACCACGGAGACCGTACTAGAAATGGCTCCCGTTGCTGGCGTTGGGCGGGCAGCGCGACAAGTCCCGCTCCCTAAGGAAAATAGTGGCGCCGAGCGGTGAACAGAAAACTATTATTGAAGAAATTGACCAATGTTCTCCGAAATGGAGCGACTTAATTACCTGTTATATACCGGACCAAAAATGCCGACTTTCCGTGCTAAAAAAATGTGCTTGTTTGCCGACCTTTCACGGCCAACGTTTCTGAAATCCCGCGATCAGGGCGTGAAATTCCGCGCACCTGTGCTAGGCTTTCTGGTGCCTTGCTTGAATACAGGAGCAGGGTTTCTTCCGATGTATTCACCGCAAAACTGAATGGAGGAGACGATGAAAGTCAGAGATGTTATGCATCAGGGTGCCGAATGGCGCGAGTTAAACACTCCTCTCGTTGAAATAGCACAGTTAATGGCGGACAAGGATATTGGCGCTGTGCCCATCGGCGAAAACGATCGGCTGGTGGGGATGGTGACTGACCGGGATATCACCTGTCGGGCAGTAGCTCGGGGTCTAGACTGCAGCAAAGTGACCGCAAAGGACGTGCTTTCCGCGCATATTGTTTACTGCACTGAAAATGAGGACATTGACGATGTTCTTGAGCGAATGGAAAACGAGCAGGTTCGCCGGGTACCGGTGATTAACGCCGACAAACGTCTGGTGGGTTTTCTATCCCTGGGTGATCTTTCCCACGCGGCGCCCCGGCAGGTTGCCGGTGAATTTGCCGCGGCGGTCTCTGCACACCACTAGCCCGGTATCGCCTGTCTTGCAAGGATGCCAGGCGTCACGGTCCGCAGCAGAAGAAATCCCATCGCATTAGGGAATGGATTCACGGCGGCATTTAGTTGCGGGCCGTATTTTTCGGAGGCTGCACCATGGATAGAGTAGCTGAGCAAAAGTCGCTACGGCATCCGGTTCGAACGTTATTCCATCTACCTTGATGTGATTGATTATGGAACCGCTAACTGCGAGCCATTCATTAGATTCCCAGAAAAAGGTCGCGGTGCTCCTGGCCGATGGATTCGAAGACAGCGAACTGACGGTGCCCTTAGAGTATCTCCAGTCCCGGGGCGTACGCTGCGAGCTCATCGGCAGCGAGGCCGATAAGGGAATTGCCGGTAAGCACGGCTATCGGGTTGCGACGGATAAAGCCGTCACCGGTGTCGATGAGCGCGACTACGACGGACTGCTCATTCCCGGCGGTCATTCACCGGATAAATTGCGCGCTGACGAAGCCGCGGTCGCCTTCGTGAAAGCATTCTTTAATGCCGGCAAGCCGGTGGCGGCGATCTGCCACGGCCCTCAGCTCCTGATCGACGCAGATGTCGTCGACGGCAAGACGGTGACGTCATGGCCTTCTGTGCAAACGGATCTAAAGAATGCCGGGGCCAATTGGCTGGATCGCGAACTGGTCCTTGACGGTAATCTTATTACTTCGCGCAGGCCTTCTGACTTACCGGTATTTTGCAGTGCTTTTGCCGATTTTCTGCTTGGGGAAGGGTAGTTGCTATCCCCCTGGAATGGCTTGTCACCTTGGCGAGCGACACAACTCGTACTAGCGTTGGTTTATTCCTGTTGGGACAGGTGAGGGTGACCCGCGTTTTCAACGAGCCAGATCACGGGAGACGTTATCACGCAGAGGGTATATGAGTGACAAACCGATCGTAATCATTACCGGCGCCAGTGGGAATATCGGATCGGCGCTCAGTAAAAAACTGCGGGGAAAATACCGCGTTGTGGGAATGGACCGCCCCAATACAAAAAGCGATGTGGATATCGATCTTACCTCCGATGAATCGGTAGAGCTCGCTTTCAGGGAATTCCGCCAGAAGTACGTTGACAGGATTGCCGCGGTGATCCACCTCGCTGCCTACTTCGACTTTACAGGGGAAAAATCACCTCTCTACGATCAGGTTAATGTGAATGGCAGTCGCCGACTGCTTGAGGCCCTCACTGACTTCGAGGTCGGGCGTTTGATCTATTCCGGGACCATGCTCGTGCATCGCCCGGCGAGGAAAGATGAGCTGGTCAACGAGAACAGCCCGGTCGAACCCAAGTGGGCGTACCCCGAATCCAAGGCTGAAACCGAGGCAGTTATTCGTGGCTACAGTGACAGAATTCCCTGTACGTTTCTGCACCTCGCCGGACTCTACGACGAGTCAGGGGGGGTACCGACGCTTACCCACCAGATAGCGCGCATCTACGAATGGGATTTCAAAAGCCAGCTCTATGCCGGTGACCTCGATGTCGGGCAGGCTTTTATTCACCTTGACGACATGCTTGAGGCGTTTGCCCTGGCGGTGGAAAAGCGAAATGAACTTCCCGCCGAGACCGTCATCCTGGCCGGCGAAGACCGGGTAATGAGCTACCGGGAGTTGCAGAACGCACTGGGAGAGCTGATTCACGGCGAGTATGAATGGCGTACCTATGTTCTGCCCGAGCCGCTGGCGAAGGCGGGGGCCTGGATCCAGGAGAACTCCGAACCGGTTGTACCCGACGCCATCGACAAGGGCGAGAAACCCTTTATACGGCCGTTTTTGATTGACCTGGCATCGGACCACTATGCGCTGGATATCAGCAGGGCCCGGGACCTGCTGGGCTGGGAGCCGAGGCACTTCATTGGAGAGGAGCTGTCGGCCATAGTGAAAAATCTCAAGGCGGATCCCCTGGGCTGGTATCGCCGTAACGGTATTCGTCCGCCGGACTGGATGGAAGAAGCAGCGGAGGAAAAGCACGAACAGCCCGAAGCCCTCCGCAAACGCCATGAGCGGGGCTACCGGGAGGAACACGATCGTAACCTGTGGGGTCACCTCCTCAATACCGGCCTCGGCGCATGGCTGCTGGTGGGCTGGCTGAGCCTGGGTTACGAGTCGGCGTTCCTTGTCGCGAGCGATATAGCATCGGGTTTGGCGATTTTGGTGTTGGGATTGCTCTCCCTTTCCTGGCGATTGCCCCTGGCCCGCTGGCTGACAGCGGCGGTGGGATGCTGGTTACTTGCCGCGCCCCTGTTTTTCTGGGCGCCCACGGCGGCTGCCTATCTGAACGATACCCTGGTAGGGACGCTAGTTATTGGATTCTCGGTGTTGACACGTCCGGCGCCGGGGGTGTCGCCGGTGGCGGCCGTGACCGGACCGACGATTCCGCCGGGGTGGGATTATTCGCCGTCAAGCTGGTTTCAGCGATTGCTGATCATTATCCTGGCCTTTGTCGGTTTTTACATTTCCCACTACCTGGCCTCGTATCAACTCGGTCATATCGATGGGGTGTGGGAGCCTTTTTTCAGCGGTGCACGCCCGGATGCCAAAAACGGAACAGAAGAAATCATCACCTCACCGGTATCCGAGGCCTGGCCGGTCCCGGACGCAGGCGTCGGTGCACTCACCTATCTGTTGGAAATTCTTACAGGTATTATCGGGTCCACCCGGCGCTGGCGTACCATGCCCTGGTTGGTGCTGCTCTTCGGCATCATGATTGTGCCGCTTGGGGCGGTTTCCATCACCTTTATCATTATTCAGCCGATCCTGCTGGACACCTGGTGCACCCTCTGTCTGATCGCAGCGGCGGCGATGGTGATCCAGATTCCCTATTCACTGGACGAGTTGATCGTCACCTGCCAGTTCCTTGACAGACGGCGCAGGGCGGGCCGACCTCTCCTGAGTGTCCTGTTGTTTGGCGATACCGATGACGGTCCCTGGCGCATCAGTGAAGATGACAATTTTGCTCAGTCTCCGCCCAGGATCGTCAAGGAAATGCTGACCGGCGGTATCTCGTTTTCCCGCGGTTTAGTGGGCTGTGTTGCCTTGGGGGTCTGGTTGATGTTTACCCCGATTACGCTGGGGGCGACGGGTGCAATGGCTGATGCCAACCATCTGATTGGTTCCATTCTCATTGTTATTTCTGTCACTGCCCTCGCCGAGGTTGCGAGACCATTGCGTTACTTCAATATGTTTCTCGGGCTGGCGCTGTTGATCACGCCCTTTATTTTTTCCAGCGACTGGCTGACCATCGCTGCAACCGTCGTTACCGCTATTGCGGTGATGGCATTGAGCATTCCTCTCGGTCCGGTGAAGTGTCGCTATGGAACCTGGGACAGGTATATCTTTTAAATACTCGAAAGTATCAATCAGGAATGGTGGAGTGTGCCTCTCGCACATAGATGATGGAGTTGTCTTCATTTAGCCTGACGGTAAATCTCTGTATTTTTGTCTCGGGAACGTTCGCCATCTGGTTTGCCGGCACGCTTCTGTCGACCTATGCCGATGAGATTGCCCGGCGCACCGGCCTTGGCCACGTATTTGTCGGGCTTTTTTTGCTCGCTGGCGTAACGTCCCTGCCCGAGATCGCGACCAGTTTTAGCGCCGCTCAGCAGGGGGAATCCCAGCTGGCGGTCACCAATCTACTCGGCAGTATCGCCATGCAGGTGGCAATACTGGCGGTCGGTGATTTACTCTACAGCAGGCGGGCTCTGACCTATATCGTGCCCGATCCGGCTTTAATGCTTCAGGGCACCCTGAATATCGTTTTGTTAAACCTGGTTGCCATTGCCATGGTATTCGGTGATGTCGGTTTTTGGGGGGCGGGGGTATGGACCTGGGGACTGTTTCTCGCGGTGTTATACAGTTTCTTCAAATTACAGGAAGCGAGTAACCGTCAACCCTGGGTTGCAAATTTTTCCGGCAATTCAGGTCAGGAAAAAGAAACCGTCGTGAGTAACGCCTTAAAGCCGATTAAGGGGCTACCAGCTAAAGCCGTGATGTGCTCCCTGGTCATCCTGGTTGCAGGCTTTTTTGTGGCGCGCACTGCGACCTCCATCGCCAGCCAGACAGGTATCAGCTCGTCATTCATGGGCATGGCCTTCCTGGCTATCTCCACCTCCTTGCCCGAGTTGAGTACGGTTTTTGCCGCCCTGTGCCAGAAACTGTATGCCATGGCTATCTCGGATATTTTCGGAACCAATATTCTCAATGTTGGCCTGATTTTCGGGATCGATATTATTGCGAAGCAAAGCCCGGTATTAAATCACCTGGGCTCCTTTTCCGTTGTCGCGGCGCTTTTGGGCGCACTGCTCACAGGACTTTTTTTGATGGGGCTGGCGGAACGGCGCGATCGCACCTTTCTTCGAATGGGTATGGATTCGCTGCTTGTGCTTTTATTTTACGGTGCGGGGCTGGCGCTGTTGTTCAACCTTTAATTTGGTCGGTGCAGCGATGCACGAGATGCCGTTAACTGGGCTTCGCCAGATCACTCCAGTAGTTTGCGCGCCAGTTCGACGATCAGATAAAGCCAGAGCGCAATGGCGAGTAATAGACGGTAGGGTTTGCGCGCCCGTGGTGGCTGGGGTTCAGGTGGCGTTTGCCGCCGTCTGACGTTGTGGGAGCCACAGCCGGGGCAAATTCCCTGGGGAAACCGACTTGCTTTGTAACTGCAATCCTGACACTGGTAGTCCATTCCGTCGCTGTCATTTGCCGTGGGTTCGCCGTCAGTATAGGCGTGGCATTATTGCTTGTCCGCTTTTTTGATTTCGCCGAACGTCCACAGCAACATGCCGATAAACGATACCAGGGAGAACAGGGGAAAGCCGATAACCATTAACAGGCCAAGGCCCAGGGGGTTGCCGTCTTCCGGTCCGAACAGGGAATACAACCCCATGGGCAAAAGGCACAACAGTGCCAGCAGTAATCCGTAAAACGTCAGGCGTCGTCCAAGCTTGATCATAAACGTCCGTGGTTGCACAAAAGGTCCATAATTATCGCCCGTTTCGGCATTGCTGTCGCTGTTTCTGTCCCGGTGCAGGCCGTTTTACATCGACTCAAATCCTGGTTAACCCGATTTTGGTGGTGGGTTTGGTGGTTAGGTAAAGACGCGGGAACACGATAGAATTGCTCTTATTCAATGGTCGAGGAGAATTGCCATGGGCGTCAGTGAACGGAGTGTTGATCAACAGGAGGCGTTTTCAGACTACGTTGCGTCTTGCCATTTTTTTGACGCCGATGGCTACCTTGATCTGGAAAAGCTCTGTATGCATCTTTATCTGGCCCTGTTCTGTGACAATGTACAGGCGCCTGAGCCCGTTGCCCTGTACGAAGTCATGCTCAGGGTTGTTGGCGGCATGAAGGACAAGATAGATCACCATCGTGTCTTCAAAACGGCGGTGGAAAACTGGTCGGAGGATATGCGCGCCTATTATCCGGACAAGGAGAAAACCTGTATTCATTTCGAGGTAATGGGTACGGTTTACCCGTACTGGATCGAAAATATCGGTGTTCAACTGATGGGGATGAAAAAAGGCAAAGGGGACAGGGGGCGGTTCTGGGTGCGTCGGGATTGGCTGCTGACCTCCATGTACCTGCAGCGATTCGAGGCGGAACTGGTGCGCTTGGCGGGTCTGTCCGCGGTGGTGGCGGACGATAGCGCGAGACTGAACTAGCCGGCTTTAGGGTCGTGCCTCCGTTGCAGGGGGGCAGGACGCGAATCAACGGCGACCCCAAATCCGGGACACTGCGCGGTCGTTGCCCAAAAAGCCGATAATCAGGCAGACAAGGGCGACCCCGCCAAACACCACTCCGGGCAATAGAAAGCCCCATCCCTGGCCCCGGCTTCCCACGGCGATGACAGCGATAGCGAGAATTCCGAACAAGCCACCGAGGGCGATCAGGACAGAGCGATTGAGGCGCGTATAGGTGTAGGGTCCCTCGCCGGACTCAAACGGCGCGAGGATGGGTTTGCACAGTTTGCGCAGTGTCTCTTTCATAAGTGGCCCTCACCCCGGGTGTTGCGGTACATGTTCAAAGAGCTTCGATGTCGGCCCGCTGGGCCGCCAGCTTGGTCAGGGTGGATTCGATGTCGGCGAGCTTGTCCTTTTCCTTTTGTACGACGGCTTCCGGCGCCTTGTCGACAAACCCGGCATTGCCGAGCTTGCCGCGCACCCGCTGGGCTTCCTTGTCCAGTTTCTCGAGCTCCTTTGTCAGCCGCGCCAGTTCTGCTTGCTTGTCAATCAGGCCTGCCATCGGAACCAGTATTTCCATATCACCCGCGAGGGCGGTTGCCGCTGCCGGCGATTTTTCGCCCAACTCAAGCCAGTTGGCGGATTCCAGATTGGCCAGGCGCATCAGGAACTGCCGATTGGCGTCCAGCTCTCGACGATCATTCTCGGAGCCGTTTTTGAACAGAACGGGGATACGTTTGCCCGGGGCGATATTCATTTCGCCGCGAATATTGCGGATGCCGAGGATTACCTCTTTAAGCCACTCAATGCTGTCGACGGCGGTTTCATCTACCTTGCCCAGGTCGGCGGCCGGATAGGGTTGCAACATGATGGTATCGCCGGTTTTACCGGCCAGCGCCTTGACCCGTTGCCAGATTTCCTCTGTGATAAAGGGCATCATCGGGTGTGCCAGTCGCAGGATGGTTTCCAACACACGAATCAGCGTGCGGCGGGTGCCTTTTTTCAATTCCGCTGTGGCATTGTCATCCCAGAGGACCGGTTTGGACAGCTCCAGATACCAGTCGCAATACTGGTTCCAGACAAACTCATACAGGGCCTGTGACGCCAGGTCGAAGCGATAGCTTTGAATGGCTTCGTCTACCGCCTGTTCGGTCTGCTGCAGGCGGCTGATAATCCAGCGATCGGCCAGACTCAATCGGTAGCCATCGTCGCCATCCTGTGCGCAGTCCTGTTCCTCGCAGTTCATCAGCACGTAGCGGGCGGCGTTCCAGATTTTGTTGCAGAAGTTGCGGTAGCCCTCGATGCGGCCGATATCGAATTTGATATCCCGTCCCGTGGATGCCAGGGAGCAGAAGGTGAAGCGCAGTGCATCCGTCCCGTAGGCGGCGATACCCTCGGGGAATTCGTTGCGGGTCTGCTTTTCGATTTTCTTCGCCAGCTGGGGTTGCATCATGCCGGTGGTGCGTTTTTGCACCAGGGTTTCCAGGTCGATGCCGTCGATAAGGTCTATGGGGTCAAGCACATTGCCCTTGGACTTGGACATTTTCTGCCCCTGGGAGTCCCGCACCAGGCCGTGTACGTAAACTGTCCTGAACGGAATTTGCGGACTGCCATCTTCGTTCTTCATGAAGTGCATGGTCATCATGATCATGCGAGCGACCCAGAAAAAGATGATGTCAAAGCCGGTGACCAGCACATCGGTGGGGTGGAAGGTCTTTAGTTCTTCGGTATTTTCCGGCCAGCCCAGGGTGGAAAACGTCCACAGTGCCGAGCTGAACCAGGTGTCCAGTACGTCGTCATCCTGGGTCAGGCCGGTGTCGGCAGGGATGGAATATTTGCCGCGCACTTCCGCTTCGTCGCGGCCGACATAGACATTGCCGTGCCCGTCGTACCAGGCGGGAATGCGGTGGCCCCACCAGAGTTGTCGGGAGATACACCAGTCCTGGATGTCCCGCATCCAGGCGAAGTACATGTTCTCGTACTGTTTTGGGACGAACTGGATCCGACCGTCTTCGACTGCCTCGATTGCCGGTTTGGCGAGATCGGCAGTCTTGACGTACCACTGGTCGGTGAGCCAGGGCTCGATGACATCCCCGGAGCGGTCCCCACGGGGAACTTTCAGGGTGTGTGGTTCGATTTTTTCCAAAAGGCCGAGTTGCTCGAATTCCGCGACAATCGTCTTGCGTGCCTCAAAGCGGTCGAGGCCAGCATAGTTTGCCGGGGCCTTTTCGCCGTGGGTGCTGGCGTAGCCCTCGAAGGTAAGCACCGTGAACTCACTGATGATTCTGGCGTTGCGGTCCAGGACATTGATCAGCGGCAGATTGTGGCGCTTGCCTACTTCGTAGTCGTTGAAATCGTGGGCCGGAGTGATTTTCACACAGCCCGAGCCGAAATCCTTTTCCACATAGTCATCGGCAATGATGGGAATCAGGCGTCCGGTGATGGGCAGGCGGACGTTCTTGCCAACCAGGTGTCGATAGCGGTCGTCATCAGGGTGAACCGCAACGGCGGTATCCCCGAGCATGGTTTCAGGGCGGGTTGTGGCGACAACCAGATGACCGGAATCGTCGTCCAGCGGATAGCGGAAGTGCCACAGGGAACCCTGTTCCTCATCGTTGAGGACTTCCAGGTCGGAGATGGCGGTATTGAATGTCGGATCCCAGTTCACCAGGCGCTTGCCGCGGTAAATCAGGCCTTCGTCGTAAAGCCGGACGAATACCTCCCTGACGGCGTTGGACAGGCCCGGATCCATGGTGAAGCGCTCCCGGCTCCAGTCCACGGAGGAGCCCAGGCGACGAATCTGGCGGGTGATGTGTCCGCCGGACTCGGACTTCCATTCCCAGACTTTGTCCAGAAATTGTTCCCGTCCCAGGTCGTGACGGCTGACGCCCCCGGCCCCCAGTTTGCGTTCAACCACCATTTGCGTGGCTATGCCCGCATGGTCGGTACCCACCTGCCACAGGGTGTTGTTGCCTTTCATGCGATGGTAGCGGATAAGCGCGTCCATGATCGCATTGTTGAATCCGTGGCCCATGTGCAGACTACCGGTCACATTGGGGGGCGGGATCATAATGCAGTACGGATCGCCCGTGCCGCTGGGTTTGAAATAGCCCCGGGTTTCCCAGGTGTTGTACCAGTCCTGTTCGATGGCTTGTGGATTGAACGTTTTTTCCATGGTGTCGTTATTACCTTGCGGGCCGCCGTTCAAGCGTTGAACGGATCGACGGATTCTAGCGGTGATAAGGGCGTGGAATTATACGGGCTGTCTTGTTTGGCGACCACCTTCACTCAGGCGCTTTCCAGGAGTGTCTGTTGCTGGCTGAGGTCGTGGTAATGGAGCGGGTAACCCCGTTCCCGGTAATAGCGGAAGTTATCCCGCTTGTCGGCGACGAGTCCCGGGTGGTCGTAAACCAGTTCCGCGAGCCGTTCGAAACGACTGAAACAGTCCGGAACGCCCGCCGCTGTGTTGATCAGCAAGCCATGGTGGGGACCGGTTTCTTCCGTCCAGGTCAGGACGACGGGGCTCGCGAGATCGGGCACCATGGAAATTGTCGTCCCGTCGGTAAACAGTTGATGGAGTCTGTCCGCCAGGTCGGCCGCGGCGGGCTCACTTTCCACCTTAACCAGGGCGTCCAGCCGCCTGCGTCGGGCCTGGATCACCAGGCGGGCGATCACACTGGCCAGGGTGCCCTGGCCTGCGGATAGGTGATAAAAATGGATACGGGTCATCCCGCCTGGCTCGACAGGTACTCCACGAGCAGGGGAACCGGACGCCCGGTGGCACCTTTATTGCCACCACTTTTCCAGGCCGTACCGGCAATGTCGAGGTGTGCCCAGGTGTAGTCACGGGTAAACCGGGCCAGAAAGCAGGCAGCGGTAACGCTGCCCGCGTTGCGTCCGCCGACATTGGCCATATCCGCAAAGTTGCTTTTCAGTTGCTGATCGTACTCCTCCCATATCGGCATTCGCCAGGCGCGGTCTCCAGCCGCCTCGCCGCTTCGCAGGAGTGCGGTGGCCAGTTCGTCATTGTTGCTGAACAGTCCGGTGGCATGGTTGCCCAGCGCGACGACGCAGGCGCCGGTGAGGGTGGCAATATCCACCACGGCTTTGGGCTTGTAGCGGCCGACATAGGTGAGCGCGTCACACAGAATCAGGCGTCCCTCGGCATCGGTGTTGAGGATCTCGATGGTCTGCCCGGACATGGAGGTGACGATATCCCCCGGTCGGGTGGCATTACCGCTAGGCATGTTTTCCACGGCCGGAATGATGCCCACGATATTGACGGGCAGATCCAGTTCGGCGGCGCTGACCATGGCGCCGAAGACACTGGCCGCGCCACACATGTCGTATTTCATTTCGTCCATGCCGGCACCGGGCTTGAGACTGATGCCGCCACTGTCAAAGGTGACACCTTTGCCGACCAGGGCAATGGGAGCGTTACTGCGGGGAGCTCCCTTGTATTCGAGAATTATCATCTGGGCCGGGGTTTCGGCACCGGCGGTCACCGATAGCAGTGAACCCATTTTCAGATCCCGCATCTGCTTTTCGGAGAGAATTTTAGCGGTGAGCTTGGGCTGGTTTTTGGCCAGCTCCCGGGCCCGTTTTGCCAAATAAGTGGGGTTGCAGACGTTGGGGGGAAGATCGCCGAGCTCACGGGCGAAATTGATCCCCCTGGCCAGTGCTGTTCCCCGGGTAATGGCGGTGTTCAAGTCGCCTGTGACCTTGCTGCCCAGGCTGTGCAGGGTGAGTTTTTTCAGTGCTGGCGCCGGGGTGTCCTTCTTGGACTTATACTGATCGAAGATATAGGCCTGCTCACCCAGGACTTTCGCGAGCTGAGCTGCGGCCCACCCGCTGTCCTTGTCCTGGGGTGAGACGCCATTCAGGCACAGGGCTGCGGTCTTGATACCCGTGCCTGTGACGGCGTTGGCAATTTTGCCGAGCAGCTTATCGAACTGGGTCTCGCTGAGCGGCTTGTCACCACAGCTGATCAGGACCAGCCGTCTGCAGGCCAGCCCGGCGGTGGCATACAGGGTGAGGCTGTCGCCACTTTTGGCCAGTTCCCCGTCCTTGATGGCGCTGGCGATAACACCGTTGGTGGCGCGGTTGACCGGCGATGCAACGTCGCTGAAATCCTCGCTGGGAGGCAGAACCAGAACCAGACAGTCGACTTTCAGTGTGACGGGGTCAAAGACGCGGGCTTTTATTTCCATGGTTTCTCTCAAGACAAAGGGCGTTGATTTCGGGATAATGAAATGCAAATACGAAAGCGACAGTGTATGACAAGCCAATCAGTAGACCAAGCCGCCGGCCGCCTTGCTGCGCTCAGTGCCGTTGCCATGGGAGCCCGTGCGCGGTGATTGTTTTTCGTTATTTTGCCCGCGCCATTCTGACCAATACCGTAGCGGTGACCGCTGTGCTGCTACTGGTTATCGTCAGCAGCCGCTTTGTCAAATATCTGGCGGAGGCCGCCGCCGGCAAGCTGGACCCCGCGGTCCTGTTCGCCATCATTGGGTTTCGTCTGCCGGAATTCCTCGAGCTGATTCTGCCCCTGGCGTTTTTCCTCTCCATCCTGCTCGCCTATGGCCAGCTCTATGTGGATAGTGAGATGACAGTGCTCCGCGCCTGCGGTATGGGCGAGGGCACGGTCATCCGTTATACCCTGTTGGTCGCCCTGCTGATTGCTGCGCTGGTGGCGATATTGAGTCTGGTGGCGAGCCCCGCCGGACTGAGCCGGGCCGAAGCCCTGGTCAATGCCCAGAAGCAGCGGGGCGAAATCGAAAGTCTGACCCCGGGTCGTTTCTATTCACTGCGGGCCGGTAGGGGTACGACCTACGCGGAAGATATCAGCGACGATGGTCGAATGCACGGGGTGTTCCTCGCTCAATCGGGCGACGGGGACGAGGCGCAAAGCAAGGGTATGGTGGTTGTCGTTGCCGAGCACGGTTATTCCCGGCAATCCGAGCAGACTGGCGAGCGTTACCTGGTGCTTGAGAATGGTCTGCGGGTGCAGGGTACTCCAGGCCGGGCCGATTACCAATTGACCCGTTTCGCCGAATTCGGCCAACGGCTGGACTCGGTAAAACCCTGGGAGTTGCGCGCCGAAAGTGAGGCCATGTCGACCATGGCGCTGATCAATTCGGATGATCCGGAACACCGGGCCACCGTGCAATGGCGAATTTCGCTGCCGGTAATGGTCCTGGTGGTGGCCCTGATGGCGGTACCCCTGAGTCGAACAAACCCCCGGCAGGGGAAATTTGTCAAAGTGCTGCCGGCGATTCTGCTCTATGTGCTTTATCTTCTCTCCCTCAATGCCGCCCGTGGCGCTCTCGAAGAGGGGGCACTGCCTCCGTGGGCCGGGATGCTGTGGGTGCACGGGCTGTTTCTGCTGATTGCGCTGGCGCTCGTTGGCTGGAACAGCGGCTGGCGGCGGATCGCGCAGTCTGGCGCCCGGGGGGGTGGTCACTGATGCGGCGCTTGTCCCGGCACGTTGGCATAACGGTGCTGTTTTCGATCCTCACTGTTCTTCTGGTGGTGGTCTCCCTGGATGTGATGTCGGCGATCATCGACGGTGTCGGCGACATCAAGGGGGATTTCAGCTTTGCGGAGGTGGTGGTTTATGTGTTGACCACCCTGCCGGGACGGTTGTACCAGAACATTCCCTTTGCCGCGTTGATCGGTTGCCTGATCGGACTGGGATCTCTGGCAAGCAACAGTGAGCTGGTGGTAATGCGCGCATCCGGGGTCTCGTTGCTCCGGATCGTCAGTTTCGTACTCAAACCCGTCATCGCCTTCATTGTGGTGGGTGTTCTGCTCGGGGAATTCGCGGTGCCCTACACGGATCAGCTGGCGGAGGGTCGAAAAGCCTTGCTGCAGGGCCGTCAGGACAACATGGCCAGCGCCAGTGGTCTTTGGAACCGGGAAGGGCAGGAGTTCGTTCATGTCAATGTGATCCTTCCCAATGGCCAGCTTTACGGTGTGTTCCGTTATCGCTTCGACGACCAGCGGGAGGTGGAGCAAGTCAGTTTTGCCGAAAGGGCGAGCTACCATGACAGTTACTGGCAGGAATCGGATGTGGTGACGACCCGTTTCGAGGACGACAGGGCGGTGACGGAGCAGACGTCGTCCCGGCGCTGGTACAGCGGTTTATCCCCGGATCTTCTGCGTCTGGTGTTGATGGAGCCCGAATCGCTGCCCATCATCGATTTGTTCCACTACGCGAACTACCTGCAGGACCAGGGCCAGAGTGCCGGCAAGCATTGGCTGGCGTTCTGGGGCAAGCTGCTGCAGCCACTGACGACCGTCGGCCTGGTGTTGATTGCGGTTTCATTCGTGTTCGGGCCGCTCCGGGAAGCGACCATGGGTTTTCGTATTTTTGCCGGCGTGGTGGTTGGCATCGTCTTCAGCACCAGCCAGCAGATGCTTGGTCCCGCGAGCCTGGTCTACGGTTTTTCACCCCTGTGGGCCGTTCTGGTGCCCATCGCGGTTTCTGTCGTCATCGGCGCTTTGTTGCTGCGGCGCGCGGCCTAGGGTCGGTTTTTTGACTTTTGGCAACACCACTACCCGGGTCCCCGTCCAGCGGTCATGCCAGGCGCCATGGCGACGATCGACCCAGCTCCAGATATATCCCAGTGCCACTGGCGCTGCTGATACCGGTGCCAGCAAGCAGCGCAGGATGCTTTGGCGCATCGTCGGATAGTGGCCGGAACCGTCAACTACCAGCAGTCGCCAGGATTTCATGCCCAGTGTTTGTCCCCTTTTAGTCCAGCAAAGCACGTAATAGCCGGCCAGGGTGATCCATAGGCCCAGGAGTATGGCAGCCTCACTGATCGGATGGGGCGGGCTGTTCATATCGGAGCCAGCCGCTTTGCGGATGATCCAGATGACGACGCCATAGGCGAACGTGACGCCCAGCAATAACAGGGTGTCATAGACCAATGCCAGCAGGCGGCGGATCAGCCCTGCGGTGGGCAGTTCATGGACGTTGGACATGGCGAGTTCGGAAATCGGATCAGCGGGCGAGTGTAGCAGTTCGCCCCGGACCGCTCTAGCGCTCTTGCCATATTGGCGTTTACTGGTTAAAAAGAGGATTCTAAAGGCCAGATAACCATAGGACACTCAATGAGCCATATTCGTATCAAGCGTGACCACTCCATGTCGCAGGAAGATCTCAGGAAAGAAGTTCAGGCGCTGGCGGAACAGCTGGTCGATAAATTCGGCGGGAGCTACCACTGGGATGGCGACGAAGTCCATTATGACTATTCCGGGGGTGTGAATGCCTGTGTCAGTTGTTCACAGGACGCCGTCGAGCTCGATATCAAGCTGGGCATGATGATGTCGATGTTCAAGGGCAAGATCAAGAATGAGGTGGAGGGCTACCTCGACAAACACATCAGCTGACGTCAGGCCTCTTCTTCCGGGGGTGTTTCCTCGACGTCTCTGTAGACCAGGCGGCCAAAGAGCACCCCCACTTCAAACAACAACCACATCGGCACCGCCAGCAGGGATTGCGAGATAATATCCGGCGGCGTCATCAGCATACCGAAGACAAAACAACCCACAACAATGTAGGGGCGTTTGCTCGCCAGGGAGGCTGGGCGCACCAGTCGCTGCTACCGAGTCCTCGGCACGCAGGCCTCGAGTCTTCGCCGAGCGCATCGTCTAGATCGCGA